>JAHRAZ010000128.1 GCA_020027475.1 Microthrixaceae bacterium | reverse complement strand
CGGCGAGGTCACCGCTGATGAACTGGCCGATCAAACGGGAATGAATGCTCGCTGGCTGCATGAATGGTTGCTGTCGCAGGCGGCCTCCGGGATCATCGACACCGAAAATGGAGAGTCATTCACGATGAGCCCGGAATCGTCTGCGGTGATGGCTGACGACGAAGGAAGCCTGCTCTTTGCCGCCGGCGCATTCGCCGGACCGATTCCGCCCGAAACGGTCGACAGCCTCGCCAATGCCTTCGAGACCGGAATTGGTCTCACCTACGAACAACTCGGGCCAATTGCAGCCCACACCACGGATCGCATGCTCGGACCGTGGTCGAGGCTGGCACTGGTCCCGGAACTGATCCCGCGCATCACCGGCCTGCAGCAACGCCTGGAAGCAGGTGCCGGCGTGGCAGACGTCGGCTGCGGCACGGGCACGGCGCTGTTCGCGTTGGCAACCGCATTTCCACAGAGCACCTTCGTTGGCTATGACCCTTCCCGACATGCAATTGACCTGGCCAAGCAGGGGATCCAGGAACGAGACCTCACCAACGTCTCCGTGCACTGCGAAGGCTTCGCGGGATTGCCGACCGAACCCACCTATGACCTGATCCTGAGCTTTGATTGTCTTCACGACATGACCAGGCCCAGGGAGGCGACCCACGCGATTCGCGGCGCGTTGAGGGACGACGGAATCTGGATGGTCAAGGAGATACGAGCCGGAGCCACCTGGGCGGAGAACCAGGGGAATCCGATGCTGGCAATGATGTACGCAACCTCGGTGGCAACGTGCATGTCCTCGGCGCTATCCGAAGAGGGTGGCGCCGGGCTCGGCACCTTGGGATTGCATCCCGAACTGCTCGGGGAGATGGCCCGCACCGCAGGATTCAATTCGATCGAGAAACACGACATCGGCGATCCCGCGAACATGTACTACGAAATCAGGCCTTGAGCCCGCGGCGGCGCACTCCCCAAACAAGGATTACGGCACCTACCCCCACGCCTGCAATGCCGATGACCAGCAGCTTCCAGACGTTGGAGTCGTTGATCGTGGACTCGGCTGCGACCGTGGTGGATTGAGTCTCGCCACCTGTCAGGTCGAAGGTCTCAGACGACGGCTCGCTCGAGCCGGGCAGGTTGATCTCGACCACCAACGTTGCCGCTCCGGGTTCGCTGAGCCCCTCGAATACCGCTTCCTCCGGCGTTCGACCGAGCGCGAGACCACCGAGCAACTGCGTCAGGGCGGCGTCGGAAAACTGCGCTGGATCACCGGTGACCGTCACCGTGGTACCAGCCGCATAGGTGATCTTGGCGAAGCCGCTCTCAACCGTGGAGAAGGTGTCGCTGAACACGCCGTCAACTCCGCCGACCTCCTCGAGCACAGCTGAGAGTTCATCGGAGTTGGAGTAACCCTTGGAGCCCGACATGATCCAGGGTCCATCGGCCGACGAAGGTTCCGTGATCTCCCAACCAGCGGCCGTCAGATCCTCAACAACCGCTCCTGTGTCATCACCCAAGGCCTGGGCGGCCTGGTCGTCCAGGGAAACCGCGACGCTCACGGTGCCGGAGCCGTCCTCGGCCCCAGCAATGGTCACTGTGGCGACCGTCTGGCACGCTGAGGCCGCCAATGCCGTGACCAGAACCAGCGCAGCGAACAGTTTGCGGAGACGATTCAGAATGGGACCAGCCCGTGACTATTCGGGAGTGGCTGCAGCTTCGAGTTCCTCGATGGGAGGCGGCTCGAAGCCTTCCTCGGACGAGAAACAAATCCGCTGCTCACCTTCGTTGTCCGGGTCGGGCTCAACGTCGACGAGGATCCGCTGACCCGCGTGGAACTCCTTCCAGAGCAGGCGCTCGGATAGTGGATCCTCCACATGGCGTTGAATCGCACGGCGAAGGGGCCGGGCACCAAGTGTGGGGTCATATCCCATCTCACCCAGGAACACCTTGGCGTCCTGACTGACCTGGAGGCCCATACCCTGTCCGATCAACTGTTCGCCGACCCGTTCCATCATCAGATCGACAATCTTGATCACTTCGTCCCTGCTGAGTTCGTGGAAGACGATGACCTCGTCTATGCGGTTCAGGAACTCGGGTCGGAAATGATCCTTGAGTGCATCATTGACCTTGGCCTTCATCTTCTCGTAAGAGACAGCCTCATCACGCTTGCCGAAGCCCACATTGGCCTTGCGAAGATCGGCGGTTCCGAGGTTTGAGGTCATGATCAGAACGGTGTTTCGGAAGTCGACCGACCGGCCCTGCGCGTCGGTCAGCCGACCTTCCTCAAGAATCTGGAGAAGTGTGTTGAACACATCCGGGTGAGCCTTTTCGATCTCGTCGAAGAGCACCACTGAGAAAGGCTTCCGGCGGACAGCCTCCGTGAGCTGGCCACCTTCCTCGTAACCGACATACCCGGGAGGCGAACCGACCAATCGGCTCACGGTGTGCTTCTCCATGTATTCCGACATGTCGAGGCTGATCATGGCCGACTCGTCACCGAACATGAAGTCCGCGAGAGTTTTGGCAAGTTCGGTCTTTCCGACCCCAGAGGGGCCGAGGAAGATGAACGAACCTGACGGACGTTTGGGGTCCTTGAGGCCGGCCCGTGTACGGCGAATGGCTTGCGACACGGCCTTGATGGCCGTCTGCTGCCCGATCACCCGCTCGTGAAGCTCGTCTTCCATGTTCAGGAGCTTGGTTGTCTCCTCTTCGGTCAGTTTGTAGACAGGAATGCCAGTCCACAGGGAAAGGACCTCGGCAATGCCCTCTTCGTCGACCTCATCGAAGAGATCGACGCCGGAGGCTTTCATCTCGACGTCCTTCTCCTCCTTCTTGGCGAGAAGTTCCTTTTCGCGATCACGCAGGTTGCCGGCAGCTTCGAAGTCCTGGGACTCGACGGCCTGCTTTTTCTCGCTGATGACCTCCGCCAGCTCGTTCTCGATCTCGCGGTAATCCGGCGGCGTCTTCATCCGGCGGATGCGCAGCCGGGATCCAGCCTCGTCAATCAAGTCGATGGCCTTGTCAGGAAGGAAACGGTCGGAGATGTAGCGATCGGCGAGGTTGGCTGCTGCCACCAAGGCCTGATCGGTGATGGTCACCCGGTGATGCTGCTCATAACGCTCACGCAGCCCCTTGAGGATCTCGATCGTGTGGGCGATCGAGGGTTCGTCGACCACGATCTTCTGGAAACGACGCTCCAGCGCAGCATCCTTCTCCAGATGCTTGCGGTACTCCTCGAGTGTCGTGGCGCCGATGGTCTGAAGTTCGCCGCGGGCCAACATGGGCTTGAGGATGCTTGCGGCATCGATGGCGCCCTCGGCCGCACCGGCACCAACCAAGGTGTGGATCTCATCGATGAACAAGATGATGTCGCCCCGGGTCTTGATCTCCTTGAGGACTTTCTTCAGCCGTTCCTCGAAATCACCGCGATAGCGCGAACCGGCAACCAACGCCCCGAGATCGAGCGTGTAGAGCTGCTTGGCATGCAGGGTTTCCGGTACGCGGTCGTCGGCGATCGCCTGGGCCAGACCTTCAACGATGGCGGTCTTGCCCACTCCCGGCTCACCGACAAGAACCGGATTGTTCTTGGTTCGGCGCGACAGGATCTGCATCATTCGTTCGGTCTCGCGTTCCCGCCCGATCACAGGGTCGAGCTTCTTTTCACGGGCAAGCTGTGTGAAGTTGCGACCGAATTGGTCGAGAACCAGTGAACCGGAAGCCGGATCACCGCCGGAGGATCCTCCGGCGGTTGCTTTCTCTCCTCCAGCACCCGAACCGGCCTCACCATCGGGCTGGTCGGAACCCGGGTATCCACTCAGAAGCTGGATCACCTGCTGACGAACACGCGACAGATCGGCGCCGAGCTTCACGAGCACCTGTGCGGCCACGCCTTCGCCCTCGCGGATGAGTCCCAACAGAATGTGCTCGGTGCCGATGTAGTTGTGGCCGAGCTGCAGCGCCTCGCGCAGCGACAGCTCGAGAACCTTCTTGGCGCGAGGAGTGAACGGGATGTGCCCTGATGGTGATGACCCACCTTGGCCGATGAGCTCCTCGACCTGCTGACGCACCGCCTCAAGGGAGATCCCCAAGGACTCAAGAGACTTCGCGGCCACGCCTTCACCCTCATGGATCAGCCCGAGAAGGATGTGTTCGGTACCGATGTAGTTGTGGTTGAGGAGGCGCGCTTCCTCCTGAGCCAGTACGACTACCCGCCGCGCCCTGTCTGTGAACCGTTCAAACAACCTGACTGCCTCCGATATGTGTCTGAACAGTGTAACGCCCACATGCGACAGGAGCTTCCCGGGCTACTTGGGTATTCCTCCGGTCGCTCCGAGGGCCCTTTCAGAGGCCGCGGAGTGTGTTACCCGGCCGGCGCCGGTGTATCGCCCCGTTCCTGCCCTCTCGAATCGCTGGCAAGAGCGTCCTGTGCCCGAACCGGGCGTTTCCCCGACAGGCCCGCAGCGACACCTGATCCGCAGCCATCGGGACGGTCCAAATCCCTTGCGGACAGCGCGAGGCAGTACGATCACCTCTCGTGGCAAGCCACAATCCCCTACAGGTGATGCCTTCGATGGCAAGCGACCTCCAGCGTGTCGAAGCGCAGCTGGTTGACTCTGCGGAGTCGCGCGAGGGCTTCCTCACCGAAATTGCCTCACACCTGATCGCAGGCGGCGGGAAACGCGTGCGCCCTGGCTTCTGCATGGCTGCGGCCGCCACTGCATTCGTGGAAGATCAACCGGCATCTCCCGAGGCGGTCACTGGCGGGGTGGCGGTCGAACTGGTCCACCTCGGTTCTCTCTACCACGACGACGTGATGGACGAAGCCGAGGTCCGCCGAACTCTGGAGAGCGTCAATTCCCGCTGGGGCAACCACCGCGCGATCCTCGCCGGAGACTTTCTGCTGGCTCGGGCTTCCGAACTCGCTGCCGGACTGGGTACCGAAGTCGCCGGGCTCCTGGCTGCCACCATCGGAAACCTCTGTGAAGGCCAGTTGCTCGAGCTTCAGTACACCTACAACACCGATCGAAGCGAAGATGTGTACTTCAGATCCATAAATGGCAAGACAGCGAGTCTGCTGGCTGCATCATGTCGGATCGGTGCGCTCGTGGCTGATCTACCGGCGGAGCACACCGACGCCCTGACCACCTTCGGTCACGCCTATGGCACTGCGTTCCAGCTGGTCGACGACGTTCTCGATCTGGTTTCCACCGACGAGGCTCTCGGCAAGCCGGCCGGTCACGATCTCGAAGAAGGCGTCTACACCCTGCCCGTACTCATCGAGATGGATGGCACCGGCTTCCCCGACAGCGAACCCAACAACGAATTGAAGTCCTTGCTCGGCGGCACCCTGGACGAGGCAGCCCGCCTGCGGGCTCTCGATATGGTTCGCTCCGGAGCCGGCATCCGCCAAACGATCGACCGGGCGCGGGAGTTCGCTGAGGCGGGGCATTCTGCGCTTGGTGATCTGCCGGCGAGTCCGGGCATAGTCGGACTCAACGCCGCTGTGGACTATCTGCTCGAAAGTGTCGAGTCAGCCGCGGCCTGAAGCCCCTTTCGACTCCACCCCCGGCGGACAAGTGATTCGAATCAGCCCGGAATCACATGACCTTGGTGCTCTTGGTAACCTCGTGACTGAAGATCGACATGCCGAGAATCTTCAGACCACCGGCTGCTGCCAGGAACTCCGCCATGTGCGGCGTAGCCATGTGCAACGCCAATGCGTCATCATCGGCCCACTCCTCGTAGATCTGGAACGAACCGCGCTCCTGAGTGTCTTCGTACATCCCGTAGGTGAGGTTGCCCTCTTCGGCGCGGGTGGCCTCGGTGACAGCGGCGATGAGTTCCACCGCTGCATCACGATCAGGGGGATCGAACGTCAATGAACCAGAAACAATCAACATGCGGCGCAGGTTAGACCTCGAGCGACGGATCATCCGCCGCGAACGCAGGGAAAGGGCCGTCTTTCGGGCGGACACCCACATGGGTTTCCGGCTCATCCTCCGATGGACCTGAGTACAGCACCTTCACCAGCTTCGGATTCGCCGTCTGGATGTACAGCAGCGTCCCCAGCCCCCGGAATTCCTTGCGGACCACACGATTGGCCCCTGGCGGCGAAACCCTTGCGACGGTGAGTTGTTCCGGGCGGATCACCACGACAACGTCGCCAACGGGGGCAGGACCTCCTTTCGGATCGAACACTTCCACGTTGTGACCTGCCAAGACTCTCGCCTCCGCTCCATTCGAGGTTCCGGGGAGAAGATTCACCTCTCCGACGAATCCGGCCACCCAGGGATCAACCGGTCGCTGATAGATTCCGCGGGCAGTTCCGATCTGGCGAATCCGGCCGTCCTTCATCACCGCCACGCGATCGCCCAGCACAAAGGCTTCGCCCTGATCGTGGGTGACCAGGACGGTCGTCATGCCTGCATCCCGAAGCAGCCCGCGGATTTCGGATCGCACGCTCGAGCGAAGTGAGGCGTCGAGATTGCTGAATGGCTCGTCGAGCAACAGCAGGTCCGGCTTCTGTGCGATGGATCTGGCCACGGCGGTACGTTGCTGCTGACCACCTGACAGGTCCTCCGGCAGCCGATCCGCCAGCTCGGCAATCCCGACCAGATCGAGCGCTTCGGAGACGCGTTCGCTCTTGTCTCGGGCGCTCCTGGATACTCCGAACCCGACGTTTGCGGCAACTGTCATGTGTGGGAACAGAGCCCAGTCCTGAAAGACCATTCCGATCCTTCGATCGCCGGGCGGAACGTTGATCGGGTTGGAACGTGCATGCCCTTCCTGCACATCACTTTCATAGAGAGGTCGATCACCGAGCACGATCTGTCCGGCCGAGGGAACTTCGAGGCCCGCTAGACACCGCAAGAACGTCGTCTTGCCACATCCACTCGGCCCGAGGAGAGCGAGGATTTCGCCATTTCCGACGTGGAGGGACAAGTCATCGATCACCGCAACGTCCGGTGAATACCCCGCCCGAAGCCCATGGACTGCCAGATAGGTTCCCTTGTCGGCCGGTTCCCGCTCACGTTGCCCGGGATCCTCCTGAATGTGCTCCATCAGCGATCCTGGAGTGGCTGCTCCGAGCGATCCAGAACCTCAGGGCGCAGAGTTGGGAAAAGAACCACATCGCGGATCGTCTGCACGTCAGCCAGCAGCATCACCAATCGGTCGATGCCAATACCCAGGCCAACGGTCGGCGGGAGCCCGTACTCGAGGGCACGCAAGTAATCCTGGTCCAGAGCCATTGCTTCTTCGTCACCGTCGGCCCGCTGAGCATCCTGAGCTTCAAAGCGCTCACGCTGAATCACCGGATCGGTCAACTCGCTGAACCCATTGCACATCTCGCGCCCGACAACAATGCATTCGAAGCGTTCCACCAGTTCCGGGTCATCGCGGTGAGGCCGCGAAAGTGGTGAGACCTCGGTCGGATAATCCGTGACGAAGGTCGGTTCCCACAGATCGTGCTCGGTGGTCTTCTCGAACAACTCGAGCAGCAACTTCCCGGAACCGTAGGAATCATTCCAGGGCACCCCGTGGGTGTCGCACAGTTCCCGCAGTTCGTCCACGGATGTGTGCACGGAAATGTCGGTTCCGACACGGTCGGAAGTGAGCTCGGCCATGGTCGCCCGTTTCCAGGGTGCAGAGAGATCCAGCTCCCGGCCGTCGTGGGAAATCCTGGTTGACCCACAGAGTTCCTCCACAAGATGCACAACGAGCTCTTCGGTGAGATCCATGTAGGTGAAGTAGTCGCCGTACGCCTCGTAGCACTCCATCATCGTGAACTCGGGATTGTGGCGATTGGAGATGCCTTCGTTGCGAAACACCCGGGCAACCTCGAACACCTTGGGGAACCCGCCCACCACCAGACGCTTCAGGAAGAGCTCCGGTGCGATACGCAGGTAGAGATCCACGTCGAGTGCGTTGTGATGTGTGATGAACGGCTTGGCCAGGGCGCCGCCGGGGATTGGATGGAACACCGGCGTCTCCACCTCCAGGTATCCACGTTCTTCCATGAATCGCCGCAGCAAAGACAAGGCTCGACTCCGAAGCACGAAGGTCTTGCGGGCATCCTGGGTGACCCACAGGTCCACGTACCGCTGCCGGTATCGAGTATCCACATCGGTGAGGCCGTGGAATTTGTCCGGAAACGGGCGCTGGGTGCGGGCAAGCAGAGTCCAGGACTCCACCTTCACCGACAGTTCACCACGGCGGGTGGCCATCACCTCGCCCGATACCCCGATCCAGTCACCGAGGCTGAGTTCACAGAACTGCTCGAAGCGGGGCGTGACCTTGGAGGGAGCAAAGAGCTGAATCCGACCGGTGGAGTCTGCCAAGGTTCCGAACGCCAGCTTGCCCTGAACCCGACGCAACATCAGGCGCCCGGCCATCGACACCTGCTCGCCCGTCTCGGTGCCCGCTTCGATGCCGTGGTGACTGTCGATGATATCTGCAACCGTGTTTTCGACCTCGTGGGAGTAGGGCTGTTCGAAATGGGACGAATCCGCTTGTTGTTCATTCACTTTGTTGATTCTTCTCCCAGATGAGACGAAGCCCGTGCAACGTCAGCCACGGCTCCTCGTATTCGATCGATTGAGTCACAGGGGCGATCAGGCTCGCCAGGCCCCCGGTGGCCACCACGGTACTGTCACCGAGTTCGGCCTCGATTCGGGTGCACATGCCATCCACCATCGAGGAAAACCCGTAGATCGCGCCGGACTGGACCGACTCAACGGTGGTCTTGCCAATCACACTTCGGGGTTCCACCAGTTCAACCTGCCGCAACGCTGACGCCCGGCCGTAAAGGGCATCCATCGAGATTTCGATCCCCGGGAAGATCGTTCCGCCCAGGTATGCACCCTCTGCGGAGATCACGTCGAACGTGGTGGCCGTTCCGAAGTCGACAGCGATCGTGGGTCCACCGTAGAGGTCGAATGCACCCACTGCGTTGGCGATTCGGTCTGCTCCCACCTCTTTCGGATTGTCATACAGAATTGGCATCCCGGTGCGAACACCGGCGCCAAGTACAACCGGCTCGATGTCCAGATACCGCTCGCACAGGCGGCGAAGTTCGTAGGTGATGTTGGGCACTCCCGAGCAGACTGCCACGCCGGCAATGTCCTCTGAGAGTGTCATTCCGCGGCTCCCCAGAAGTTGACGAAGGAGCAGGGACAGTTCGTCTCCGGTTGTATCGGTCCGGGTAGCCAGACGCCAGTGGTCCACAAGTTCATGGCTCTGCTGGCCGGAGTCATAGAGCCCCACAACGGTCTGGGTATTTCCAACGTCGATTACGAGCAGCACTTCATCTCCTCAGCCGAGGTCCAGGCCAATGTCCAGAACAGGCGCAGAGTTGGTGATGGCACCAACCGATATCTGATCAACACCCGTGGCGGAATATCCGGCCACCGTCTCCAGTGTTACGCCCCCGGACACCTCCAGCAGAGTCCTGCGGCGCAGATCGCCCTGAATCGCGGCGGCGGCCTCAACACAACACGTGACCTCGGCGGTGGTCATGTTGTCGAGAAGCACCGCGTCGGCACCCGCATTGACGGCCTCTACGCACTGATCGAAAGTGTCGCATTCCACGTGAACCGTTCTCGCCGGCCAGCGGTCGCGGGCCAGTTCCACGGCCGCAGTGATCCCAGTGCTCCCAAGGTGGTTGTCCTTGATGAGCATCCAGTCCGAGAGGTTCCCCCGATGGTTGCGGCCGCCACCTGCACGAACTGCGGCTTTGGCCAGGCTCCGAAGTCCGGGAATCGTCTTGCGTGTGTCCCAGATCCCCGCAGACCCGGCCGCGGAAGCCGCTGCCACGTACTTTGATGTGAGGGTGGCGACTCCGCTGAGGTGACCCAGGAAGTTCAATGCGGTGCGCTCGCCCGTAAGGATCCCGCGCATCGGTCCACGAACGGTGGCGAGCAGTTCCCCCGGCTCAACCGCGGCGCCTTCGGAAATGGACCACTGCAGCTCGATGCGGTCGTCGATCTGGGCAAACGTCGCCCCGACGCAGGCGGTGCCGGCAATTCTGCCGACTTCGCGAGCAACGAATCGCGCTTCTCCGGAACCCGGTTCGGCAGCCGAAGCCGGTAGCAGAGTGGAGGTCAGATCCCCCAGCGGCAACAAGTCTTCTTCGAGTGCACGCGTTACCGCTGCGTCCACTGCAACAGATGGTGGGTTGAGCCAATCCGAGTCGTTCACGGCGCGATTCTTCCATGCGAGCCGAGATGAACCATACGTTCGCGCAGCTCTTCGACCGGCTCCGGATGGTCGAGCCGGAAGTGTGTTCCCCGAGACTCTTCCCGATTCAACGCCGACACCACCAGATCCCTGGAGAGTTGCACGAGATTGTCCAGTTCGGAGAGGCCGACGGTGATGTCGCTGATGGGCTCAATGGTCCGCGCCAGTTCGTCGAGTACCGAGATTGCCTCCCTGAGGCTCTCCTGAGTGCGCACAACGCCAGCCATGGCCATCATCGTCTCGCCAAGGCGTGCCCGAACCGTCTCGGGACCGAGTCCGTGGATCCGGTCACCTTCAGCCACCGGAGGAACCTCCAACACCCGACCGGGGATGCTCATGGAGCTCGCCAGCCCAACGGGACCATTCGTCACGGCCGGATCAATGGCCGACATGGCGCCAGTCATTTCACAGCGCTGTTTGCCCACGATGATCGCTTCGACGGCACGCGGAGCGAACACCATGCCTTCCAGCAGCGAATTGGAGGCCAGTCGGTTGGCGCCGTGAACTCCTGCACAAGCGACCTCCCCAGCAGCCCACAGCCCTGGAACCGAGGTAGCTCCGTCGAGGTCGGTGAGGATCCCGCCGCACAGATGATGAGCAGCCGGCGCAACAGGAAGTAGATCCTTTTCTGCGTCGAGACCCACAGACTCAAGCACCGATGCCAAGCTCGGGAACCGGGTGGAGAAGTGCTTGAGTTCCCGACAGTCGAGGTTCACATGATCGGTGCCCTCGGAGAGGATCTTGGTCATGATCGCCCTGGAGACCACATCCCTGGGCAAGAGTTCATCCACGAAACGTTCGCCTCGAGAATCCCGCAGCACGGCACCGTGGCCCCTCAACGCTTCTGACAGCAACGGCCGCGGCTTGCGAGTGTGATGCAGAGCGGTTGGATGAAACTGGAAGAACTCCAGGTCGGCGGCGGCTGCACCTGCTCGCATGGCCATCGCAACACCGTCACCCGTGGCTGCGGCGGGATTGGTGGTCACAGAAAACAGTTGACCGGCACCCCCGGCCGCCATGAGGACATTTCGCGCCCGGACCTCATGGCGGATGCCGTCCCTGGACAGGCATTCGACGCCCACACACCTGCCATCATCGAGAATCAGATCCACGACGAACGTATCTTCCAGCAGGATCACCGCCGACCGCCGCACGGCGTTGACCAGGGCTCGTTCGACCTCGGCACCAGTGGCCGCCCCGCCCGCGTGAACGATGCGCGCAACAGAATGACCGCCTTCGCGTGCGAGTTCCAGGTTTCCGGCGGTATCCCGGTCGAACTCGGCACCGAGTGAGATCAGTTCCTCAACTCGACGTGGACCCTCATCCACAAGCACGCGGACAGCGTCGACATCACACAGGCCTGCACCTGCGCTGAGGGTGTCCGACAAATGCAGATCAACGTCTTCGGGGTCCAGCGACAACGCCGCTGCAACTCCCCCCTGGGCAAATCTGGTGGTGGACTGCTCGAGTCCACCCTTGGTGACCACCCCGATGCTCAGGTTCCCGCGCGTGGCTGCTCCCACCGCGGCTGTGAGTCCGGCCACGCCAGAGCCCAGCACGAGCAGGTCGAGCGGAGATTCAGCGTTCATTGCCCGCGCTGATTCCGGTGTGTGCAGGGACGTTTACTGTGGAGGTGTTGACCGCTGAGACATTGACGGTGGGGATGTCGTCCGCGGAAACTCCGCTACTTGCAGAGATTCCGCTACTTGCAGAGATGTTGTCTATGAGGCGGGCACGACCAAAGTGGACGGCACCGAAGAGCCGCGATCTTCCTGAACAAGCGGACTGACGCTCAAGCGTTCCCTCGTCGGCCACCTCCACGTAGTCAAGTGTGCCCAAGGAAGCTTCGTCGATCATTGCCGCCATCGCTGCACGGACGCGCCCGGCATCGCGTTCTCCAGCAGAGATCATCTCGGCACCGTGGGAAAGCGCATGGTTGAGAACAGGAGCAACGTCTCGTTCCTCTCCGCTCAGATAAACGTTGCGACTCGACATCGCGAGACCATCCGGCTCACGAATCACCGGGCAGCCGACCACATTGACCGGGGCCGACAGATCGTGAGCGATCTGTCGGATGACGGCGAGTTGCTGATAGTCCTTTTCGCCGAAGTAGGCGCTGCACTCCCCGATCAGGAAGAAGAGCTTGGTGACCACCGTCGCCACCCCGGCGAAATGGGTCGGCCGCGATCTTCCTTCCATGGTCTCGGCAAGTGGACCGAGCGACACGCTGGTCAGCACAGAGTCGGAACCCGAGGGATACATCTCGGCGGGCAATGGTACGAACAGGATGTCGCAACCCGCGGAGGCTGCGAGCGCGGCGTCACCTTCGGCGTTACGAGGATATGCGTCCAGATCTTCGCCTTCTGAGAATTGCAGCGGATTCACAAAGATCGTGGTGACCACAAAATCGCAATCGTGCACCGCTGCTTCGATCAGCGACACGTGGCCTTCATGGAAGAAGCCCATCGTGGGTACAAGTCCAACCCTGAGCCCCCGGCCGCGCGCCTTGTCAAGTTCGCGCCGCAGATCCGCGATCTTGTCGAGTGTCTGCATCGATCAGTCGTCGGGTAGGCAGGTCCCGAATGATTCCGGCCGAACAGAATCCGGTCGGGCACCTTCGGTGAGCTCAATCGCCACAACGTCCTTGACATGCCAGCACTTGGTGGGAGCCGAAGGGATCCGCAAGCGCCCGTTCTCCAGCCGACCCTTGATCAACCAGTCCAGGGGGATCGAGGCGTGGAACTGCCCGTCACGCGATCGTACGCTGGCATGGTCGGCACCTTCCTCCGGCTGCACATACTCGAGAAGTGGCTGCAATGGGCCATCACGCTGGATCATCTCGAGGCTGTGTTCCACAGCCCCGGTGATCAGCAACGGGGTACCTATTGAGTTCACAGCGCGAATGCTACCCGCGGACCAGCCCTTGCATTCATTGCCAACTCATGGGCATGTGATCAAGGGTGCCCGATCATGGTCAGATGTCATCGCGGCTGTCTGCCAGCTTTGCGGTCTCGATGACCATTGCCTGATAGGTCGCCATCTCCGAGCGCGCAATGGATTCGATGTGCCGGCGAACCGTATGCCAGTCACCTCTGGCAACGGGGCCGGTGAGTGCCCTCGCCGCACCGAGTTCTGCCACGTTGTCCACCGAAGCCCGTGCAAGCTCCAGGTACGCCTCCATGGGGACACCAACCTGATCGGCAATCCGCTCGACCTGGCCCAGAAGGGCAACGAGGTGATTCGAGGCAATGGCTGATGCAGCGTGGTATTTCCCCCTGTCGGCATCTGTGACCCGGAAGGATCGCCCACCGATCGCGGCCACCAGGTCATCGGCAAGCGGTTCGCCGGCCACAGCGAACCATGCACCGGCCATTCGCCCGGCTCCGAGAGGTGGCGGAGGAATCGACGTCAACGGGTGCATCGATGCTCGCCTCGGGTGTGGCTGAAGAACGTCGAGTGTGAGTGACCCTGCACAGTGGGCAACCACTCGCTCGTCGGAAACGGTGAGCTTCCCGGCAATTTCTGCCACCGCCGAATCAGGAACGCAGAGAAGGATCAAGTCTGCTCCCGATGCTCGCTCCGACAGATCGTCATCGTGGTGAACCAGATCGGTCGGCCATCCGGAGGAATCCAGCAACGTGGCAAAGGCTGAGCCCGTCCGGCCGCCGCCCACCACCGTCACAGACGGCACGGCCACCGGAGGCACCGTCAAAGATCTCCGGTCTGTGTCACCGAACCATCGGACAGTCTGAGGTCTTCATCCGATACGAGTTCGGGTGCCAGATCCCGCATCGGCGCCAACACGAATCGCCGATCCTTCCAACGAGGATGTGGGATGGTCAATCGCTCGGTGTCCATCTCCATGTCAGCCATCCAGATGATGTCCACGTCCAGCGTTCTTGGCCCCCAGCGTTCCTCGCGAACCCTCTCGGCATTGGCCTCGATGCGGTGACACACTCCCAGAAGGTTGAGCGGCATCATGTCGGTATCGAGCTCGACGACAACGTTCAGGAATGAATCCTGATCGGGTCCACCCACGGGCGCGGTTTCATACACCGGAGATACCGCGACCACATCGGGCAGGGACTCGATGGCTTGCCTGAGGAAGCTGACCCGATCACCCAGATTGGAGCCGACCGACAGAAAGGTCCGACGGCGAACCGAGGATGCCACTGAGGAGTTCATGGGTCCGTCTGACCGGACGAACCGGCACGTCGGGTTATCCGCACAGCGGAACTGCCAAGGTCGTGCGGAACCGGCGGATGCAGCTTCCGCAGGATCACCTCAACGGACTCGACACTCTGATCCACAGCGAACACGGTGGAAGCTACCTGCGCAGCAAGGCGCTCCAGGAGCAACGGCGAAGCCGTTCGGAGGGTCTGCACAACGGCATCGGTCACCGAGCCATAGTCAACGGTGTCATCGAGGTCGTCGCTCACCCCGGCGGCCGACAGGTCCACCCGCAGCGCCAGATCACATTGCAGCAGCTGTTCCCGCTCGCGTTCCTCGGGAAGAACTCCCACGACTGCCATCACCCGCAGGCCCTCGAGAAGGATCAGGTCTGGCTGTGACACCAGGTCTGGCTGTGACACCAGGTCTGGCTGTGACATCAGCTCTGGCTGTGATTGAGGAGATGGGTCAACCATTGAAGTGACAGATCGTGGCGGAGACTGCGTCAGGCGTCGGCCGTTGAGAGCTTCTGTGCTTCGGAAACTATGAAGCGGCCAGTGGCGCCGATCTGTCGACCGGAGATCCGCTCGATGACGGTGATCGCACGCGGGGACTCCGGAACCATTCCGGACCAGATCAGATAGCCGGCGAGGAAACCGATCAACCGCTCGGACACCTCATCGGCGTGCATGAGCAGGCGGCGCTTGTCTCCCAGCAACCGCTGCAGCTCCCCATAACAGTCGGACAGGTAACGGTGAATCTCATCCGTGGCGGGATATGGCCAGTGCAGCCAGCGCACTGCCATCTCGTCATAGTTGTGAAGATTGTGCGGTGCCGAGGAAAGCGAGACGACGAAGTCGAAACTCTGTTCCCTCACCCAGATGATCTCCTCCTGACGACGCACCTTGCGGTGGTTCGCGCCGAATCCACCAGGACGCTCGCAAATCGCGATCTGATCCTGAATGATCCAGCTGAAGTGGCGGGGTTGAATTCCCTGTGCCCACTTGCCTTTCGCGGCCATTTCTTACTCCTTGGGAGCGACGTCTACGGCTGCCACTGCGGCCAGAGCCGATCTTGTGGACGCCACATCGTGCACTCGAAACATCTGTGCACCCTGGATCATGGCCCAAGATGCGGAAACCAGCGAACCCTCGAGCCGGTCATCGGTCTCAGTGGGCACTTGCTGACCCACATGTTCCGCCCAATCAGCGGAATCGTCAAACTGAGTGCCCCCAGCATCCGACCACGTCGCAAGAGTCCCCAGAAAATTCTTTCTGCTCGTGCCGATCAACAACGGCACTCCATCAGCAACAATCCGGTCCAGATTCGCCAGAAGGGCGACGTTGTGAGAGATCGTCTTGCCGAATCCAATTCCGGGATCAACCCAGACTTCCTCCACACCGGCAGCCTCGGCCAGCTCGGCCTTCTCCGCCAGGAATCTCCGGACTTCGTCCACAACATCGGCGTAAGCCGGATTGACCTGCATGGTCTGCGGACGCCCCTGCATGTGCATTGCCACCCATCCAACCCCCAATTCGGCAGCTTCCTCCCACATCGACGCCGTCACGTCGTTGAGGAGACTCGCGCCGACTTTCACGGCCGCTTGCGCCGTTTCCCGATTCCGGGTGTCCACCGAAATTCGAAATCGTTCGCCTCCGAACAGGCCGGATTCCGATGCAGCGGCGAGCTCTTCGATCACTGGAACCACCCGGCGGATTTCCTCCTGAACACTGACGGTCTCGGCTCCGAATCGAGTGGACTCACCTCCGACGTCGAGCACCGAAGCACCCTCGGCAACCATGGTTTCCGCGCGATGCAGCGCACTGCCCACATCGCTGTAATCACCGCCGTCGGAGAATGAGTCGGGAGTCACGTTCAATATCCCCATGATGTTCACCGAAGTTGGCCGCCCATCTGGCAGGAGCCGGTGACCAAGCCGCAGAACCCGGGGATTGCCTGGCATGACTCAGTGATTGCCCCGCAATGCTCAATGACCATCGTGGATGAGACGCATCGCCTCGGAGCGCGCAGCGGCATCGTCGCGGAATATTCCCCGGACCGCTGAGGTCACGGTGGACGTTCCCGGCTTGCGGACACCGCGCATCGACATGCACAAATGTTCCGCGTCGATCACCACAACGGCCCCACGAGGGTCGAGCGAGTCGACGATCGCGTTGGCCACCTGGGTGGTCAACCGCTCCTGCACCTGCGGGCGCTTGGCGAAGCCGTCCACCAACCTTGCGAGTTTGGACAGCCCAGTCACCCGCCCCGCTTCATTGGGTATGTAGGCAAGGTGTGCGTTGCCGAAGAACGGGACCAAATGGTGTTCACACATTGAGTAGAAGGGGATGTCGCGCACAATGATCATCTCATCGTGATCCTCGTCGAAGGTCACGCGGAGGTGTGCAGCGGGATCGGAGTGCAGTCCGGAGCAGACTTCGGCGTACATGCGGGCCACCCGAGCGGGCGTCTCCACCAGCCCATCGCGCTCAACATCCTCACCGATGGCGGCAAGGATCTCCCTGACCGCGGCAGCGATCCGCTCAAGGTCAACACCTTCGGAGAGACCTTCGACGGTCCCGATCGGCTCGGGCACGTTCAGGTCGCCGGTCGATTCAGCGTTCACGCATCGTCCTGCGGTTCATAGCTGGCGAGGTACCTGAGGTTCCGGTAGCGCTCGTCCACATCCAGGCCGTAACCGATCACGAAGTCTCCGGGGATGGTGAATCCCACATACTTCACACCGAGACCTTCAAGGTCTGCCGACTCGCGGGCCAGCAGAGTGCACACTTCCAAGCTGTTCGGACCACGGGCTTCCAGGCTACGGCGCAGGTATCGCAGGGTCAGGCCGGTGTCCACGATGTCCTCGATCAGAATCACGTCCCGTCCGGTCAGATCCACATCCAGATCCTTCACCAGTCGAACGACTCCAGAGGTCCGGGTGCTCGATCCGTATGACGACACGGCAATGAAGTCGATCTCCACTGGCAGGTCGATCGATCGGGACAGGTCGGTCAGGAACGAATACGCCCCTCTGAGCACGCAGACCATCAACGGTGCGCGGCCCGCGTACTCGATGGTCAATTGCTCCCCGATCTCGCGCACCCGGGCCTGGATCTGCTCATCGCTGAGCAAGACCTCACCTATGCAGGGATCGGCAGAGAGCATGGGCAGGGGCGGTGTTTCACTCACGGGCTTCGACGTTACCCGCCGGCTCGGGGCCGACAAGACGAAGTTGGCCACTGCTGCGATGAAGACGCCATCCCCGACACACGTCGGTGGCCACGCTGGTGCCACTGGCAACCTCCAGCATTCTCTGCATGGCTCCGGCATCGGGTACTGGCAGACCACCGGTTTCGCTCTGCCAGAACTTCACCAGGGCAACGCGGGCCAACGCGCCCGGGGCCTCGCGAACCGCCGTGGCATCAGTCGGATCCAGTTCAGCAGCCAACTCCTCCAGAATCTCACGTTGGGCGCCGGCTTGCTCGGCAAGTCGGGACAACAGCGGAACGGGATCACGATCGGAAATGTCACACATGAGAGGCAACAATTCGTGTCGGACGCGGTTCCGGGTGAAACGGAGGTCGGTGTTGCTGGGATCCGAGAACGCAACGATGCCCAGGTGTCCGCACACGCGGAGGGTGTCGGAACGTCGGATGCCGAGGATGGGATGGGTGCTGGGATCCATGGCGGCCAATCCGCTCGGTCCCGTTCCGCGAAGGATCCTCAGCAGCACCGTTTCAGCCTGATCATCGGCAGTGTGTCCGTACAGCGTGCTCGGGGGAAGAATCTGACGGCGGGCCATTCGGCAACGCTCCTCCAGGTTCGGACCATCGCTCACATCCACCTGATGGGATTCGAAACCAATCTCCCAGGCCAGCGCCAGTTCGCGGACCGGATTTGCCTCTGTCGCGCTTGCGGGCCTGAGGCCATGGTCCACGTGGTGCGCTGTGATTTCCCTCCCGGGTTGGCTGTCGATGGTAGCTCCGGTCGTGGTGGTTCTGGCCGCCACCGCCAACGCCATCAGTGTCAACGAATCGGCACCGCCCGAAACCGCAAGGTGAAGAGTTCCGGTGACCGCGAAAGTACATAGGTCCAACAACTTCGCGATGAATGGATCGGCCGGATCAGGGCGCAGCGCAGGGTCAGCCTTGAAGGTCACTCGACAAGGGCCGGATCGAGTCGACGAATCCATGCTGTCGGATTCTCGATCTCTTCCAACGTGGGCAGATTCGTCGGATCCTCAAATGCCCGGTTCAGAAGCTCGGGGCCTCCGGCCGCTTCCACCGCCTCAATGAAGTCTTCCCCCTTGCTGTACTGAGCAAGCTTGGCTTCCAGGCCGATCAGCTTCTGCAGGAGTCGGGCGGGACCGCCCATTTCCTGTCGACGTGCCCGCAGCACTCGTGAAAATCGGTCCGCCTGCGGCACTCGATCGAGGGCGGCGCGATCCATGGTGACATCACCGTGGCCTTCCAGCAGGCTCATGAGCCCGCCAACCTGATCCATGACCTCACGCTGGTCACTGGTCGCAAAAAGAGCCGCCAACCCTCCGTCATCCAGCGGATTGCGTCTCGTGCGGACACCTTCTGCCACCCGCCCCAGAGCGACAAAGAATCGGCCCGGGTCGGGTTCCGCGAATCCAACCATCTCGGACACCAGATCGAGGAAGTGCTGGCGCATCCAGGGCACTCCCGTGAACTGGGTTCTGTGGGTCACCTCGTGGAGCGCAACCCAGAGCCGGAACTGTTCGGGAGGAAAAGAGTTCTTCTTCTCCAGCGAAAGAATGTTGGGACCCACGTAGTACACGAGATCCTGATCTTCGGGATCCTCGTCCTCCAACACCAGAAGGTCGTACTGACCCAGCACCCGCGAAGACATCCAGCCCAGAAGCGCTCCGAGTTGGACACCCGCGATCTTTGCGGAGATGACGGCCGCTGGACCATCCAGCTTTTCGTCCAGTTGGTTCAGGACCGGTCGCAGCAGACGGTTGTAGGAAGCAAGATTCGCCTCCACCCAGTCCTGGCGATCAACGACCTTGGCTCGAGCGGCACCGGCAAGAGACTTGAACCCGACCTCTTCCTCAACGTGTTCCTGAGCTTCGGTGGTGAGCCTTTCGAAGTCTGCCTCCATGCCCGCAGCGTGGTAGGAACCGGCGAACGGATCCGCTGAACTGACGCGACCAGCGACAGACTTGGCCAGACCCCAGTCGATCGAATCACTCATTGTTCCAGCCGGCGAACGGGCTCACCAGTTGTTCAGCCCTGTTCCTTGGGATAACGCAGGCTCGAGACTTTGAGCAGGTACAGAATGACGATTGCCACAACCGCGAGGATCGCACCCACAGCGAGGGGTACGGCAATCCAGAAGTGCCAGACCGTTTCTTCGGCGAACAGCATGCGTCCACTCTAGAGGGCAACGGCAGCGCACTCACATCTCGCAAGGTGATTCGCGCCATTTCGCAGTGTGATTCGCCGCGAGCACAGAGCATGATTTGCCGCGATTGGTTCACGGATCAGCGGGTGAACCAGTGGATTTGCCAGATTCGCCGACAACCAATGCGATCAATTTGTCCCGAAGGTCCGGCGGGATCGTCTCAGCGCATTTTGTGGAGATCACCACATGCAGCGACCTCTCGAATTCGTGCGCATCCCCGCACGGCGGACATTGATCGAGATGGATCCGCATCGTGTCCAGATCAGATTCGTCCAGTTCTCCGTCGATGTAGGAATGGAGCCACTCGATGGCCTGGGCGCAATCGGTTGCGGCATGGTTCTCATTCATGATTCACATGCTCTGGATTCGATGCCTCGGGTACAAATCATGTGTCGACAACTGCCTCGTCTGGAGCCGGCCTTGCGCCCGACTCCGGTATCCCGGGTTCGCCATCTTCGGAGTCGCCCTGCTCGGAATCAATTCGTCCGGATCCGGGGCGACCCGATTCAGGGCGCTCCGTCAGCCCGTGGGTCTCTGCAAACGGAAGCAACGCTTTTTGAAGCTGCTTTCTTCCACGATGGAGGCGGCTCATGACTGTTCCCACCGGAATGTCCACCATTTCGGCAATCTCCTTGTAGGAGAAACCTTCGACATCTGCCAGAAGCACGGGAATGCGGAAGTTGTCCGACAATTGCTCGAGGGCCGCTTTGACGTCCTCGTCGGCAAAGAGATCCATGAGCTCATCCTCAGCGCTTCTGCCCAACTTGGCAGCTTCCAGGCCTCCGAGGCGACGATACAGATATAGATCTTCCACCTCATCCAGCTGTGTCTGATCCGGTCTGCGCTGTTTCGCCCGATACGTGTTGATGTAGGTGTTCGTGAGAATCCGATACAGCCACGCCCGCAGGTTGGTTCCCTCATTGAAATTGGGGAATCCCCGATAGGCACGAAGGAACGTCTCCTGGAGAAGATCCTCGGCGTCAGCCGGGTTTCGGGTCATGCGCATGGCCGCTCCGTAAAGGGCATCCATGAACGGCGAAGCCTGCTCGGCAAAAGTTGTCTGGTCCGCCATGAACAACCCAAACTACCGCAAAGGGGACTCCATGGACTCAACAGACAGCACAACACCGGGCGCAACATCGGGCACCGAAGCCGGAGCAGTACCGGATCCCACCCGGCTCGCCGACATCGTGGCCATCAAAGCGCTCGCGGTCGCATACGCCTATTCAGTGGATGACCGGGACTGGGGGCGTTGGGAAACCCTTTTTGAGGCCGACGCCTACGTGGATTACCGCAGCAGCGGTGGTATTGACGGGACACCGGCAGAAATTGCCGCCTGGTTCCCCGACGCCATGTCGTTGTTCACGACCTGCATGCATTCCGTGCTCACCCATGAGATCACCTTCACCGGTCCGCACACCGCCCGAGGACGATCAAACCTGATCAACCGCAACGGTCTCATCTGGCAGGGCGAACGCGAGTACCTCGACGTTTACGGGCTCTACCTCGACGAATATCGAAAGACCGATGGTGTGTGGCGATTCACGAAGCGTCTGGAGGAATCGAAGTTCCTCGAGGGTGGCGCCTTTGCGGAGGTATTGCGCGAGGCCACGGGCACGTATGACGACTGACTCCGGTGCACCCTGGCTTCTCAGGGACTGGATCCTCTCCGCAGGATTTCAGCGCAGCAGATGAGCCGCCGCCCGGCCGGCATAGGGCGGCAGATCAAGATAGCTCTTGATTCCCGGCGACGCCGCAACGACTGCTGGAACCGCGCTCACGCAGTGAGTCGCAGTGGCCACGATCCCCGGGTTGCGCTTGAGTCCTTCAGCGATTGAATCAGGATGCCAACCGTGGATGGTCACCTGTGTCGATGGATCCCCCGTGACTTCGATCTCGAAGCGTTCGCCCTCGGGACCGAAGTTCCACGGAGGATCGAGATTCTCCTCACCCATGAACCAGTTGGTGCGAACCGATATCACAACCTCACCTCGAACGGTTGCGTCCCACCGGAACTTCTGTGCTGCCACCCGACCTGGCTCGATCACCCCTGCAGGAGAGTCGATCGGAGCTGTGGCCACAGCCACCTCGTGGCTGATGATGGGCTCAGGGTCAATGGCAAAACCGAGTTCGTCGGCCAGCATGTGCGCTGACTGCAGGAAACCCGAGCCGAGCATCGCCGGCATGACGCTGGAGGAGGCCTCCTGCGGAGTTTTGCCGAACAACATGATCTCGGACACCACTTCGGGAGCGTTGTAAGTGCGAATGTCGCTGAACTCCTCAGCTCGCACATGCGTGATCGACTGCGACAAAGCCGAAACAACCAGGGGAATCCGTTCAGTGATGCCACCCGGATGAATGCCAGTGCCATGAACGGTGCTGTGGCCGGCCGCGCAGGCCGCCTCGATCCCCGAGGTGTCGAGTCCAACCGGGTAGAACCAGTTGAGCGGCGTGACCACGTTGGTCCCAGACGCCAGTATCCGCTCGACAACCGCGGGGTCGGCCATCACGGGTGAGTAGATCACACAATCCGCCCCGAGCCCCAGCAACTCATCAATATCGTTGCCGGCCAGCACACCGATCGGATCCAGCCCGCAGAGTTCGCCGACATCGCGGCCAACCTTGGCGGCACTGTGAACCCAGCAGCCGACGAGCTCGAGGTCCGGGTGCGCCAGGATCCCCGCGATGGCAGCCTTGCCGACTCCACCCGTGGCCCACTGAATCACTTTTGTTGCCATGGCGATCAATCATGCCAGCCCGGTGCCCCGATTCAGCCTCCGCCTTCTCGGCGATGCGCTTCGAACATTGCGATGAGTACGTCGAACACGGCCCGGTGAAGATTGCCGTCAAATCACCAAAGGACTCATGGAGTCCACCCGTCTGGGATTCCCGATTTGATTCGAAACTCCCCGGATGCCACGCATCGAGCAGCGCACGGCCTGTTTCGTGAGCGACGATGTCGAAAGACCGGTCGGTGTAAACGACTCTGTCCTGTCCGGGCCAGTAACAATGACGGAACCGCAGGGTGCGCTGGTTGCGCGAGTAGTAGGCATTCTTGTCTACTCCGGCTCGCGGATAAACCTGGAACGGGACTCCTGCCCCTCATGGCCAGGTGAACTCGGCAGATCCCGTGAGGCGTGGAAGCGCACGCTTGTACATCGAGACAACGTGTCGTATCACCGCATAGGAGTGAACGGCGTCAAGATCACTTCCGGCATCATCCGGACTCAACAAGTTGTCACCATCGGTATCTGGTTCCACGATATCGATGCCGTCACTGTCGATGATGATCTCCGCCTCGAGCGGACCCGCATCGGCATTCGTGTGAATGAAGCTCGTGCGAACCCCGAGCGCCTCCAGCGAAGGATTCTGCTTCCAGATCCTGATCCGACTACCTGACATGAGGTCCTCCACGGGCGGACGTTTCATTTCGACCGGAGAATCAACCCATCCAGGTGATGAAGAAAACCCTCGACACGTACACCCACACCTTTCGGCCGCCGTGCATCCAACCGGTGTCGACAGAACCGGGTTGTCTCAGGAGCGCACGGAGGGATCCGAGAGTGATCCCCGCGATGTCTGGCACGCGCCCTGGCCGGATCGTGGGCGGGAATCGGTGGCGAAGTGGTACCGCCCGTGAACGATGTTGGCTCGGATCGCAGTGTTGGTTTGGGTTGAGCCCGAGAGGAGAATCGAACTCCTGACCTATTCATTACGAGTGAATCGCTCTGCCGACTGAGCTACTCGGGCGTGCCTTACGGCGAGGATGAAGGTTACAACCGTGGACCACTTCGGCTCCACATGTGATCAACCACACTTTCGGGCAGGACAGTCGTCGCTTAGTTTTCTGAAATGTCGAATCCCACCGGTGCGTCAGATCCAAAGCCCGCAAACGTGTTCACCACCTGGTACAGAAATCTCTTACACAGGATTGCGGCAACGAACACGTTCGCCAGGGTCGCCCCGCCGATACTCCCCACGTTGGACCGGTTCCTCCACAGAATATCCGGAGGCAGGATCCTGATGGCACAGATGATGTTGCCATCGGTGCTCCTCACCACTACCGGAGCCAGATCGGGTCAAGTGCGCGAATCACCACTCGCGTCCATTCCCTACCGCGGCAACTACCTGGTCATCGGCTCAAATTGGGGTGGCGAGAAGCACCCAGCATGGTCCTACAACCTCATTGCAAACCCTGAAGCCACGATGAGCCTGCATGGCACGACCACCAAGGTTCGAGCTGAGCAGTTGACGACACAAGAGAAGGCCGTTGCGTGGCCGGAAATCACGAAGATCTGGCCGCCGTTCGACCGCTACGTGGAGCGTTCGGGTCGCGATCTGCGAGTGTTCCGCCTGGTTCCCGTCTCCAGCAGCTAATCGGCCAAGCCGTCGAGCTTGGTGAACAGCGCCCGCAGGGCCAAAGACTCGTTGGGATTGAACGTCAGCGACTCAGTGACCTGTTGCACAAGCCCAGCCGCCTCGACGAAACGGCGACCCTCATCATCGGGCGTCCTTGATCTGTAGCCTGCCATCAGCGAGGCAAGGCCTGATCTCAGTTCGTCGGTGCGAACGCGCCTCGCTTCTCGTTTGTGACGAGCGTCCATTCGATTTCGGTCACCCTTCGGCAGTCCCCCCAGCAACTCACTTTGCTCCTCGAAGGCAGACACCTCGCGTTCGTGAACCGCTGCCAGAGGCTCCAGCAGGGAGTTGATCCCGGCCAACAGTTCATCCACCAGAGCGCACACCGTGGCGCCGGTACCGTCGAGCTCCTCAACCGAGTGCTCCCAAGCAGCTTGCCGCTCAACGATTCCGTCATCAGATGCGAGCAGACGTGCCCGCGACATGCTCCCGCCGGATGCGCCGGCAGCCAGGTCGGCCCGATCAGTCGCAACACCCTCCGCCGCCAGGGCAGCCGAAACCGCGGCCGCTGGCACCGCGGACAAGTCCACCCGAACACACCTGGAAGCGATCGTCACCAAGTCGTCCGGAACGTCATCGGCCAGAACTATGAACACCGTCTGCGAAGCCGGTTCCTCAATGGACTTCAGAAGGATCGGAGCCGCGTCGCTCACAAGGTGGAACTCGTTGAGGATGAATACCTGCAAGCTCCCCGTGGTTGGCGCCATTCCTGCCCTGGCGACCACCTGTCGAGCCTGAGCGGCCGACAACGAAGCACCATCTCGTTCCACATGAACAACACAAGGATGGCGGTGGCCCGCCACCATTTCAGCCGCCTGTTCGGGAGTTGGGTCCTGCATGGACCTGGTGGGCTCACCTGAGCCGTCCGTGAGCGAACGGATCAACAGTTCGGCAGCAAAGGCTTCGGCTGCAGCCATCTTTCCCGAACCCTGTGGACCAGCAATCAAATAGGCGTGCACCGGCGAGCTCGCTGCCGAACGGAGCGCGTGTACCGCCTCCGACTGCCCGATGACTTTGTCCCAGAGAGCATCCACCGCTGACGATCTGGTCTCTGCAGAACTGGCAGTCGGCTCGGAACTCACAGACCCAATCTCTCCCTGACAGATTCATTCACACTCTGGGCCACGTCGGCCACAGGGTGGTCCCCATCGATCACAACCCACTGATGAGCGTTGGCTGCTGCCTCGGCCAGGAATCCCTCACGGACACGATGCTGCATCGCCTCGCCCGCCGCCTCGATCCGGTCCGGTGCCGCCGACCGCCTGCGGACAGCCGTGGCGACGGGTACGTCAACCAACAACACCAGATCCGCTACCAGACCATCGGTGGCCCATTCAGAAATGTCGCGTACCTTGTCCACGTCAAGCCGTCGGCCGTACCCCTGGTAGGCAACCGAGGAACCAATGTAGCGGTCCCCCACCACCGAGCGACCCTCGAGGAGTGTCGGCCTGATTACGTCCACGACATGTTGTGCACGATCGGCCGCCATGAGCAAGGCTTCGGCGCGATCGGAGACCTCGCCGTGTTTCGTGGCCAACAGAAGCCGGCGGATCTCGATTCCCAAGGGGGATCCGCCCGGCTCCCGTGTGAGCAACGCTCCAAGCCCGTTAGCGAGCAACTCAGCCTGGGTGGACTTGCCACAGCCGTCGATGCCCTCGACCACGATGAAGGACCCAGAGGATCCGGTCACTGCTTTCAGCTAGCGGCCTTCTTCTTCGCGGGAGCCTTCTTCTTGGCCGGAGCCTTCTTCTTCGCGGGAGCCTTCTTCTTCGCGGGAGCCTTCTTCTTCGCGGGAGCCTTCTTCTTGGCGGGAGCCTTCTTCTTGGCCGGAGCCTTCTTCTTGGCCGGAGCCTTCTTCTTCGCGGGAGCCTTCTTCTTGGCCGGAGCCTTCTTCTTCGCGGGAGCCTTCTTCTTGGCGGGAGCCTTCTTCTTGGCGGGAGCCTTCTTCTTCGCGGCCCCTGCAGCCTGCTTGACCGACTTCTGAGCAGTAGCCGATGCCTTCTTGACTGTCTTCTCCGCGGAAGCCGACGCGCTCTTGACTGTCTTCTCCGCGGAAGCCGACGCGCTCTTGGCTGTCTTCTGAGCCGAAGCTGACGCATCTGAGGCAGCGTCGAAGATGTCCTGGACCTGACCGCCGGCACGCTTCATCTGCTTGTCGGTGATCGAGCTGACACGATCTACCTCGTTGTTGACCCAGCCCATCAGTTCCTCGACCCAATCCTGGAAACTCTCGATGAAGTCGGTAAGCATCTCTTCGACATCTTTGGTGCCTTCGCGCGCTTGCTTGGCTATCTTGTCGAGCTCTGCAGAGGCCTGGCCAACAAACTCAGGACGATCGATGGTCATCAAGGAACTCCTCGGTAACGGCCACCCAACCACTGGGAGGCACACTTCAAATGTAATCGCGTGATCTCCGTCTCCCAACTATTGGGAGCAGTTACTCGTCGTCGGGCTCAGTTCCGGTTCCCAATTTCGGAGCCTTCTTCTTCGCCGGAGCCTTCTTCTTGGCCGGAGCCTTCTTCTTGGCCGGAGCCTTCTTCTTGGCCGGAGCCTTCTTCTTCGCCGGAGCCTTCTTCTTTTTCTTCTTCTTCGCAGGACCCTTGGCCCGCCGCTCCGCCAGAAGATCGAGTCCCCGCTCAAGGTTGATCTCCTCAACGGAATCGGACTTTCGCAAGCTCGCGTTGTACTCGCCGTCGGTGACGTAAGGACCGAACCGGCCGTCCTTCACCACCACTGGCTTCTCCGAGTTCGGGTCGACCCCAAGTTCCTTCAGGGGAGCAGAACTCTTCTGGCCTCGCCGACGTTTCGGTTCGGCCAGGATCTTTAGCGCCCCTTCCAGCGTGATGGTCAACAGTTGCGCTTCGTTCTCGATCGAACGGCTGTCATTTCCCTTCTTGATGTAGGGCCCGTACCGACCGTTGTAGGCACGGATCATTTCCCCATCAGCCGGATCGGTTCCTACATCGCGGGGAAGCTCCAGCAGGGGAAGGATCTGTTCCAGCGTCACTGTCTCCGGATCCATGTCGGCAAACAGCGACGCTGTCCGGGGTTTCATACCCGTTTCATCGTCATGGATGCCCTCCATCACGTACGGGCCGAAGCGACCGTTCTTCAACTGGACTTCAAGGCCGGTCGACGGGTGTTCACCCAGAACCCGGTCACCCGACGGGGCCTCGATCAGTTCCACAGCACGTTCGATGGTCAGCTCGTCAGGTGGCAAGTCATCTGGAATGCTCGCCCGGTCGGTGTCATCACCCGTGCCCCGCTCCAGATACGGCCCGAACCGCCCGACCCTTGCGCAGATCGGCCGCCCTTGCGCGTCCACGCCCAGAGGCAGCGAGTTCACGGCACGGGCATCAATGTCGCCCAGACGCTCCAGCACCAACTCCTGCAATCCGAGTCCGCCCAGACCCGCTGACCCGTGCGGGAACTCTCCGTTGGCATCCACCTGATCCCTGGTGCCGAAATAGAACCGGCTCAACCAGGGCTCCATGTCGGCTGTACCGAGGGCGATGGAGTCCAGGTCTTCCTCCATTTTCGCGGTGAAGGTGTAGTCCACGAGATTCGGGAAGTGACTCTCCATCAGTCCCACCACGGCAAAGGCGGTGAGGGTGGGCACCAGGGCGCTGCCCTTCTTCCACACGTATCCGCGGTCCAGAATCGTCGTGATGTTCGATGCCCAGGTTGAAGGCCGACCAACGCCGAGTTCTTCGAGTTTCTTGATCAGGGAAGACTCGGAGTACCTCGAAGGAGGCTGGGTTTCGTGTCCAACAGCTTCAAGGGAATCCACCGACATACCATCACCTTCGGACATGTCGGGCAGGACCTTTTCCGCGTTCTCGTCCTCGGCACCTTCTTCACGGCCGGCGGTATATGCCCTCAGGAACCCAGGGAAGAGAACCGTGCTTCCGGAAGCACCGAGGATTACGGCCCGGCCGTCGGCGCTTTGCGCGTCGAAGCGAACCGAAACCGTTTCACCATTGGCGTTGGTCATCTGAGAGGCGATGGTGCGCTTCCAGATGAGTTCGTACAGCTTCGCTTCCGAGGGTGAGACCCTCGCCCGAACTTCCGTGGGTGACTTGAAGTGTTCGCCCGCGGGGCGGATCGCCTCGTGTGCTTCCTGGGCGTTCTTGACCTTGTTGGCGTAGTGGCGAGGGGCCGCGGGCAGATAGTCAGCACCAAAATCTTTTGAGATCACGGACCTGGCTGCCGACAGGGCGGTACCCGACAATGTGGTGCTGTCGGTACGCATGTAGGTGATGAACCCGTTCTCGTACAGGCGTTGAGCCGCCGACATCGTCTGGGAGGAACTGAAGCGAAGCTTGTTACCAGCTTCACGCTGGAGGGTTGAAGTCATGAAGGGCGCAAACGGCTTCCGCGTATATGGCTTCGCCTCCACCGACCTCACCGTTGGCTCGGCCCGCATCAGCGACTCCCGCAACGCTGCAGCCTCCACGTTGTCGAGGACCATGACCGAGGCCTTCTCCGCCTTGGCTGTGAGCCGGCCCGTGTCGTCGAAGTCCTTGCCACTGGCCAGGCGGGAGCTATCGACCTGAAGCAATTCGGCCGGGAACACGGTCTGATCCAGGGAGTCGTCGCCATGATGAAGCTGAGCCTGCAGATCCCACCAGGATGCGGATCGGAACGCCATGCGCTCCCGCTCTCGTTCCACCACAATTCGGGTGGTCACCGACTGCACCCGGCCTGCAGACAACTTCGGCATGACCTTTTTCCACAAGACTGGCGATACCTCGTATCCGTACAGGCGATCGAGAATCCGTCGCGACTCCTGGGCATCGACGAGGCGGCGATCCAGTTCACGCGGATTGTTGACGGCCTCCAGAATTGCTTCGCGAGTGATTTCATGGAACACCATGCGGTGAACCGGGACCTCGGGATTCAACACTTCGAGAAGGTGCCAGGCGATTGCCTCCCCCTCACGATCCTCATCTGTTGCGAGATACAGCTCATCAGCATCTTTGAGCAGCGACTTCAGTTTGCGGACCTGGTCTCTCTTGTCGGCTGAAATCACATACAGCGGCTTGAAATGATTCTCGGTGTCCACACCCAGCCGGGCCCACTTCTCACCCTTCATGTTTTTCGGGACATCCGCACTGTTGCGCGGGAGGTCGCGGATGTGTCCGACCGATGATTCGATCAAGTAGTCGTCGCCGAGAAACTCCGCGATCTTCTTGGCTTTGGCGGGTGACTCGACGATCAGAAGAGATTTTGGCATCGGAAGGACAACTAAAACGTCCGACGGCCATCTGTCAAGCCTGTTCATCACCAGCTGAAGCTGATTTCTGGTCACGCCGCGCCGATACGGGCGAAATCCGGGGTCACCAACCTGATTGAGATTGTGATCACCGAGGCGTGCAAACCGATGGGGATAGTGTGCGGTCCCGGACCCGTCCTCCTCATCGAACAAAGGAGACCCAGCATGGATTTCAATCCCACCCCGCGGGCGCAAGAACTCCAGGAGAACCTCGCCGACTTCATGGACAGACACGTCTATCCGGCCGAGTCGGTTTATGACGCCCAGATGAAGGCTGCCGGCGACGACCACGCGCATCCGCAAATCATCGAAGACCTGAAGGTGGAGGCCCGGGGAAGGGGACTGTGGAACTTGTTCATGCCTCACCAGACCCAGTGGACTCCCGAGCCAGTCTCCAACATCGACTATGCGCCACTCGCCGAGATTTCGGGCATGAGTAGTGCACTCGCTCCCGAGGCAATGAATTGCTCCGCACCCGACACCGGAAACATGGAAGTACTCTCCCTGTTCGGCTCAACAGTGCAACAGGAGCAGTGGCTCGTGCCGCTGCTCAATGGCGAGATACGGTCCGCTTTCGCCATGACCGAACCGGCAGTGGCATCCTCGGACGCCACCAACATTCAGCTTTCGATCGAGCGTCAGGGCGATGAATACGTGCTGAACGGCCGCAAATGGTGGATCTCTGGTGCCGCTTCGGATCGCTGCAAAGTATTCATCGTCATGGGCAAGACAGATCCAAACGCAGCCCGGTACAAACAACAGTCGATGATCCTCGTGCCGCGCGATTCTCCCGGACTCGAAATCCTCCGGGATCTACCAGTGTTCGGATATCAAGACCGCGAAGGCCATGTGGAAATGGAATTCAATGATGTCCGGGTTCCAGCGGAGAACCTGATCGGCTCCGAAGGTAGCGGCTTCGCCATCGCCCAGGCCCGCCTCGGCCCCGGCCGAATCCATCACTGCATGCGCTGCATCGGCATTGCCGAGCGGGCGCTGGATCTGATGTGTCGCCGCGTGGAGGCACGCGAGGCATTCGGTTCAAAGCTGTCTCAGCAGGGCGTGATCCGCGAATGGATCGCCGACTCCCGAATGGAAATCGAGCAAGCCCGACTCCTGACCCTGAAGGCCGCCTGGCTGATGGACACCGTTGGATCCAAAGGTGCGGCCATCGAAATTTCGGCAATCAAGGTCGTTGCCCCAAACACCGCCCTGCGGGTTGTCGACCGGGCCATTCAGGCACACGGAGGCGCAGGAGTCTCCGACGACTTCGTGCTCGCGCGAATGTACGCCGGGCTGCGCACTCTGCGATTCGCTGACGGCCCTGACGAAGTCCACCGCCGACAGGTCGCCCGGACCGAACTCGCCCGACACCTCTGATCCGGTCCCTGCCGGCTCAATCCCTGCTGGCCCGGTCCCCTGGGTAGATCGACCAGCCAAACCTGCACTACGAGTAGCTTCGCGGGCAACCCCATGACCGCCGTCTGATGATCGCCCTTCTCGCCCTTCAAGGGATCGTTGCCATGATATGCCTGGCCCCGGGAAGGCGATCCGAGCGCTGGGCAATTCCCGTGGCCACGTTCGGAATGTTCATCGGGTTCATCTGGATCCTCACCCAGGCGTCGGCTGTCACCTCCGGGGAGATCACCACGGAGAACTGGAACTGGGTCCCGCAGCTCGGGCTGACCCTCGACTTCCGTCTCGACGGCTGGGCATTGCTGATGGGATTACTCATCTTCGGCATCGGGACACTGGTGCTCGGCTACAGCCACTTCTACTTTCCGAAACGGCCCGATCTGGGAAAGATCGCCGGACTGCTCGCGGCTTTCGCCGGCGCCATGTGGGGCCTCGTGGCAGCCAACGGACTCTTCACCCTGTTCCTGTTCTGGGAGCTGACCTCGGTAATCTCATTCCTGCTGATCGGGCTGGAAGATCGGAGTTCTGCTGCCCGCAAGGCTGCCACGAGAGCATTCCTCGTCACCGGAGGCGGCGGAATCGCGATGTTGGCTGGGCTCATCTTGCTCAGCAGTGCCTCGGGCACCTCAGAGATCAGCGAGATCCTCGCCAACCCTCCAACCAATGGCGTCGTACCGGCGGCGTTGGTGCTGGTGCTCATCGGAGCGTTCGCGAAGTCAGCTCAGTTCCCGCTGCACTTCTGGCTGCCGGGAGCCATGGCTGCACCCACGCCGATCTCCGCGTACCTACATTCCGCCACGATGGTGAAGGCCGGACTCGTGGTGGTGGCACGATTCGCTCCGGTATTCGCCGAGGTCCCACCTTGGCGTTTCATGGTCCTCACAGCCGGTTCGATTTCGCTGTTGCTCGGCGGGATGCGGGCGCTGCGCCAACACGATGCCAAATTGATCCTCGCCCACGGCACGGTGTCCCAGCTCGGACTCCTGATGATCCTGCTGGGCGTAGGTACTGCCGGCACCACCTACGCCGGCGTGGCTCTTCTCACGGCCCACGCTTTGTTCAAGGCCTCGCTGTTCCTCAATATCGGCGTGGTCGATCATCAAGTCGGAACCCGGGACATTCGACGGCTTCGCGGATTGCTCAGGAAGCTTCCGGTGATTGCCGCGGCCACGGTCACCGCCGGCGCCTCCATGGCGGCAATCCCGCCCACGTTTGGATTCGTCGCCAAGGAAAAGGGTCTGGACGCACTTCTGAAACTGGACATGGGCTTCGCCGGAACCATCACGGTGGCTGCGGTGGTTGTGGGTTCGGCATTCACAGTGGCATACACAGTTCGCCTGCTGATGGGGGTATTCGGCAATCGGGCACCTGGTACAGCCGGACACCCCCCAGTGAACCCGGCGCGGGTGAAGATCCCGTCCTGGGGATTCAAGTTTGCACCGGTGCTCCTGGCGTTCCTCTCATTGCTGTTCGGACTGATCGCCGGACCAGTTGGAGACTGGCTGGGCAAGGTCGCGTCATCGCTGGATCCGGCCTCCAATGCCTATCACCTCGTCCTCTGGCCCGGGCTGAACAGCGCGCTGGCGCTTTCTGTAGTCACCTGGGTGGGTGGAAGCGCCATCGCTTGGTGGCTCTACCGCCACGAACGGGATGCCGATGCGGGAGTCGGATTCGCCACCACCCTGTACGACCGCTCCTACAACGGTCTCCTGCTGGGGGCACGAAAGATCACAGCGGTTACCCACAGCGGGTCCCTTCCCGTGTACGTCGGTGTGGCATTGGCCACCCTGATTGCCTGCTTTGTCGCAGCATTGGCCGCAGGGGACCTCCGTGACCTCGGCACCACCAGGATCACCAATTCCCCCATCGAACTGGGCGCCGTGGCTGTCACCGCTGTCCTCACAGTGGGGATCCTGCGCACCCAGCGTCGATTCAGCGCCGCTCTGCTGCTGGGAGGCGCCGGATATGGCTTGGCCATCGTGTTTCTTTCATACGGCGCACCCGATCTCGCATTCACTCAATTCCTGGTGGAAACGCTGGTGATCGTGCTGTACCTCCTGGTCCTTGCACGTCTGCCCGAGAAGTTCTCCCGGCCTCCCAGTTGGGCGCCGGGGGTAGTGCGCGGGTTGTTCGCTGCCGCGGTGGGAATCGGGCTTGCGCTCTTCGCCGTTGCCACCAGCGCCGTAAGGAGTGACTACCCGGTGGGCGACAGACTCACTTCGCTGGCCGAACCCGCCGGTGGCGGCAAGAACGTGGTGAACGTGATCCTGGTGGACTTCCGCGGCTGGGACACCCTGGGCGAAATCGCCGTTCTCGCGGTTGCCGCCGTGGGTGTGATCAACCTCGCCGCCGTTGCCCGACGCGAGATGCTCCGACGAGGCCTCTTTGCCTCAGCTCCAGCGAACAATGGAACCAGGTTCGGCATCCGGCAATCATCCGTGGACGGCGATGTCGGCCCGGCGCCACAATGGAGGTCGGTGATCCTGACGACCACCACGCGGGGTCTCGTACCGGTGCTGGCGGTGACATCGGTGTACCTGACCTTTCGGGGTCACAACGCCCCGGGCGGTGGATTCGCAGGAGGGCTTGTGCTCTCGATAGCAGTGGCGCTGCGCTACTTCGCCGAAGGTCCCGGTTCCGTTCGCAAGCTAGGCATCGATCCGATCAAACTGATGGGTGCCGGACTCCTCCTGGCGGCGATCGTGGCAGGGTATCCGCTGGCCACGGGCGGAGCCCCGATGGAATCCACGATCTGGAAGTTCACACTGCCGCTGATCGGCCAGGTGAAACTGGTGTCGTCTTCCTTCTTCGACATCGGGGTGTATCTCGTGGTGGTCGGTTCCGTTGTAGGAGCCATACGAGCACTCGTGGACACCGACGAAACGGCCGGCGAAGCCAACCTCGCCGACGACTTGGCAACCGACGAAGTGGGAACAACGCGATGAGCTGGGCAATGGCAACGCTCATCGGTCTGCAAGGTGCCGCTGGTACGTACCTCCTGTTGCACCGAAGCCTCACACGAATCATCCTCGGCATCGGCCTGTTGGCAAACGCGGTAAACCTGATCGCCCTGACCGCAGGTGGATCACCGGGGTCCCCACCGATCATCGGCGAAGGCGGCGAAACAGCCGATCCCCTGCCGCAGGCCTTGGTACTCACGGCGATTGTGATCGGTCTCGGCGTCACAGCCTTCCTCCTCGCGACAGCCCTACGGTCTTGGACCATCGACGGAAACGACGATGTGGAGGACGATATCGAGGATGTCCGCCTCGCCCGCGCAGCGTTGGAATCCGATCGCAGCAGCGGCCCCGACCCGACCACCTCCGACTCGGAGTTCACCGGTGGCCTCGATGAAGTACCCGAAGCGGGTGACTCATGACCTCAGAGGCGATCCTTCCACTAATGGTCCTGGTTCCACTCCTCGGAGCCGGAGCCTCCCTTGTGGTAGCCCGACTGCGAACGATGCAAACAGCGGTGACCTTCACTGTCGCCGCCGGAACCACAATCCTCTCGATCGCCCTCCTGCTGAAAGTGGATGCCGACGGCCCCATCCGGGCCGTCACATCGATTCCCGAGGCCCCGATCGGGGTGACCCTCGATCTCTACGCCGACCGTTTCGCGTCACTCATGTTGGTCATAGCCATGCTGATGCTTCTTGCGGTTCTGCTCTATTCGGCGGGCCAGAAAGCCGCCGGCGAGATGAGTATCTGGTACCAGCCCGCGTACCTGGTGATGGTGGCCGGCGTTTCCGCGGCCTTCGTCACGGCCGACCTGTTCAACCTGTTCGTTGCGGTGGAATTACTGCTGTTGTCCTCGTATGTACTGATCATGCTGGAGGGCAACGACGAGCAGATTCGTTCCGGCACGACGTACGTAGTGCTGAACGTGCTCGAATCCACTCTCCTGCTGATGGCTGTGGCGCTGGTCTTCGCCGCCACGGGGACTCTCAGTTTCTTCGCACTCCCGGCCGCAATCGCGGAACTCCCGAGCGGCATACAGACCGGGCTCAACCTGCTGTTGCTCGCCGCTTTCGGCCTCAAGGCCGCCATCTTCCCGTTGTTCTCCTGGTTGCCAGACAGCTACCCCGCTGCACCCGGCCCTGTGACGGCTGTATTCGCCGGCCTCCTCACCAAGATTGGCGTGTACGCGCTGATTCGCACCCAAACCCTGTTGTTCCCTGACACGAACCGAACACTGCTCATGTGGATCGCCGGTTTGACCATGATCATCGGGGTACTCGGCGCGATCGCCCAATCCGACATGAAACGCATCCTGTCATTTCACATTGTCAGCCAGATCGGGTACATGGTCATGGGGTTGGCTCTCGGAGGAGTGGCCGCGCTGACCGCCACCATCTTCTTTGTTCTCCACCAGATCCCCATCAAGACATCACTGTTTCTGGTGGAGGGAATAGTCGAAGCCGAGACCGGCACCTCGCGCCTGGACCGTGTTGGCGGCATGGCACGAAGATCCGGCCCCCTCGCGTTCATGTTCATGCTCAGCGCCATGAGTCTGGCCGGAATCCCGCCGTTGTCCGGTTTCGTCGGCAAGGTCGGGATCGTGACGGCCGGACTTGACCAGCAGGAATGGGTTCTCGTGGCAGTGGCACTGCTGGTCTCCCTCTTCACCCTGGTGTCGATGCTCAAGATATGGTCGGGCCTGTTCTGGGGCGACGTCATGCCAGTGGATCCCCGCAAGGGCGTCCTGCGACACCACCGGCGCATGAGTGCCGCCGCGGCGTCCGTGGTGGCACTCGGAGTGGGAATCGCATTGGCAGCCGGTCCGCTCTACAGCTTCACTGAGCGCGCCGCAGAGGACCTGTATCTCCCCGCCGAGATCTCCGAAGCGATCGTGGGTGACTCAAAATGAGTACCCGGATTCTCGGCCCACTTCTGTTGCTCGCACTCTGGTTCGCCCTATGGGGCAACATCTCGTACACGAACCTCTTCAGTGGCCTCGTGGTGGCAGGAGTGATCTCCTCGCTGTACCGACGAAGCTCCCGCGGATGCTCATACAAGATCCACCTTCTTGGCCTGTTCAAGCTGGTGATAGTACTGCTGGTCGAGTTGGTGATCGGGAGTGCTCGAGTGGCAAAGGCCGTGCTCGTTCCCACCGAACGCAACACTCGAAGCTTCTTCGTCGACGTAGACCTTCAGGTCGATCAACCACTGCAGCTCACAGTCGTGGCAGATCTGCTCAGCCTTGTCCCAGGATCGCTGACCGTGAACGTCAACTCGGCTCCGCCGCGTATCAGGGTTCACGCAATGGGCCATGACTCGCCGGAGATGGTCACCAAAGAGGTCAAGCGTCTCGAGCACCTGACCACTGCGGCGATCACCGCTGTTCCCCCCACCAGGCCGGCTCCGTTCAAGGACATCCCATGATGGAGAATGTCGAGGTGATCGCCCTGGCCGTTATCGGCCTGGCTGCACTCATCAGCTCCGCATGGGTGCTGCGGGCCAGATCTCTCGTGGATCGGGCGGTCGGCCTGGACGTCACCGTTGCAGTTCTGGTCAACGGGCTGGCCGTATTCGCTGCACTCTCCGACGACGATGTGTTCCTGGAGCTGATTCTTCTCACAGTGGTTCTGTCATTCCTCGGGACCGTCGCCGTGTCGCGATTCATTCAGAGGAGGGGAGAGTGAGCATCCTCGATGTCGTTTCCGCGTTCTTGTTCCTCGTAGGTGCAGCGTTCACACTCATCTCCGCCATCGGCCTCCACCGAATGCCCGACACATTCAGACGTCTCCATGTGGCCACGAAACCGGCGACGTTCAGCATTGCATGTACCTTCGTGGCGGCTGCGATCCAGCTAGGTGATCGAGCCGAGGCATCGATCCTCGTGGTTGCCCTTGTCTTGCAGTTCATCACCGCGCCCGTTGCTGCACACCTGCTCGGGTATTCGGTTGAAGGAGAGTCGCCAACACCACGATCCGACGTCAGCGAGGGGGAGCCGGATCAGTCGGGGAACGACCCGACGACCCCGAGCAGCTGATCCAGACCGGAGCGGTTCAGTAGTTCCTGTACAGGAGGGCCGGCGACAACGACAAAGGTCGCTCGCGACTGGTCCGCTCGGAACTTGGCCGCAATCAGAATTCCGAGACACACGGGATCGAAGTAATCCACGGATGACAGATCCAGAGCCCGATGCGGACCACCCAGGTCTTCCACCGCCGAGCGGAGCGCGGGCAACGTTGACATGTCTACGTCCCCGACCACCCTCAAAACACTGAACCGTCCCCGCAGGCTGGGCTGCACATCGAAAAGCATGTGCCTCCAGTATTGGCGACCTGCCAGGTGACACGGCAAACGAGGTTGGGACACCGACTCGGACCATGTCACTACAAGGTCGTAACTTGACTGATGTAGTTGGTGGCAAAGTGAATCGATTGCCTGGCACTTGTGCCAACAGGCGGTCCTCGAAACAACACAGATCGGCCCAACTGATGTCAGGACATGTTGTCCGGCATCTTTCGAATCGCAACAGATATCCATGAGGCGTAGCTGACATCCGAAAGGACAGCAATAAGCGTGATGCAGACTGACCGTGCGGACGCTTCGGGGGAAGACCCCGATCGTGTCCAAACGCGTATCGCTGGTTTTGTGGAATCCCTGGAGGGTGATTCTCGTCTGATTCATGTACACACTCACCAAGGAAGGGAGCCGCGCTTCGCATCATCAGGTTCGGATCACCTGGCGTGTCCCATTCCGCAGTGTCCGATTCCGGTCGAAAATCTCTGGCAGCACCAGGTGGAAGCGATCGAACACCTGCGCAACGGGCGGTCCACGGTGATCGCAACCGGAACGTCGTCCGGGAAGTCGCTGTGTTATCAGGTGCCGGCGATCGAGGCTGCAGAAAGGAACCGCACCACCCTGATGCTGTTTCCCACCAAGGCGCTGGCCCGCGACCAACTGGCTTCCCTCGGGTCATGGGCTCCCTCCGGTATCACGGTGGCGGCCTACGACGGCGACTGCTCAATTCAGGAACGGAACTGGGTTCGCTCCAATGCGGACATAATCCTGACCAATCCCGAAATGCTTCACCTCGGGATCCTGGCCAACCATCGGCGTTGGGAACGGTTCCTGCGCAAACTCGATCTGGTGGTGGTTGACGAAATCCACACGCTGAGAGGCGTCTTTGGCAGCCACGTCTCACACGTTCTGAGGCGTCTCCGCCGAATCGCCGCTCCCACCGGATCACGCGAACCCACGTTCGCCTTCACATCAGCCACCATCGGCAAACCGGGTCAGCTCGCGGGAGATCTTTGCGGTCTCCCGGTAACCGAAATTACAGCCGACCATTCTCCTGCGGCACCCCGCACCACATTGTTGTGGAATCCACAGGAGGCGCACGGCGACGAGCTTGGTCGAGCGACTGCGTCGATGAACATGGAAACGGCCACCCTGGCGGCGCAGTTGCTCTCGGCAGGACTCCGAACACTGGTCTTCTGTCGATCTCGACGTGCCACGGAGCTTGTGGCGCGCGATATTCGATCCCGTGTGGGCGAGGTTCACCCGGACACTATCCGCGCCTACCGCGCTGGTTACCTGGTTTCTGAACGACGTGACATCGAACTCGATCTGGCGAATGGCGCCCTCCGCTGCGTGGTGGCCACCAACGCACTCGAACTCGGAATCGACATCGGTGGACTCGACGCCGTGGTGATGTCCGGTTACCCCGGAACCACGGCGTCGTTTCGACAGCAGCTCGGGCGTTGCGGGCGCGGTGAACGCGCCGGCCTCGCCGTCCTGGTGGCAGACGACAACCAGCTCGACCAATGGCTCATGCGCCATCCGCGCCAACTTTTCGACCGTTCCCCGGAACCGTCGGTGATCAATCCGTCAAACCCGCACGTTCTGAATCCCCATCTGGGTTGCGCCGCCGACGAGATCCCGCTCCAGCATCATGACGAGCGACTCTGGCCAGACGATCTCGACGACGGAGTTCGCGAGCTTGTATTGCAAGACAGGCTGACGATCGGCAAACGGAACGGCTCTGCGTTGGCGTACTGGTCCGGCCGGGGCGCACCCGCGCCGACAATTGGTCTGCGATCGGCCAGCCGCGGCGAATACGCGATTCGTCGGGAAAACCACTCGCTCGTGGGATCCATGGACGCGGCACGGGTGTCCAGCACCATCCACACCGGAGCGATCTATCTTCACCAAGGTGCCGCCTACACCGTCACCGATCTTGATCACTACTCACGCACAGCCACCGTGGAGCCGAGCGACGGCAACCTCTACAGCCAGGTTCGCTCCGACACAACGATCAGATTGGTCGAGATGCACCAGAGTGCGATCGTTGACAACATCACCACCCACCTCGGGCGCGTTGAGGTGACCACCACCGTCACCGGATACGTATTGAAGGATTCCAGCACGCACAAGACCGTTGAACGCAATTCTCTCGATCTGGCACCGAGCACACTCGACACCACAGCCGTCTGGTGGGTATTCGGAGCCGAGTTGATCAAGCGGGCAGGACTGACCGAACAGGATGTCCCTGGAGCTTTGCACGCTGCCGAACACGCCGGTATCGGCATCCTTGGGTTGTTCGCCATCTGTGATCGCTGGGACGTTGGCGGAGTTTCGACACCTTGGTTGCCGGAAACCGGAGCTGCCACCATCGTGATCCACGATGCACATCCGGGAGGATCCGGCGTGGCACCGATGGCTTTCGATGCAGTCCGCGAACACCTGTTGGCGACCCACGAAGTTCTGCACGGATGTGCCTGCACAACGGGATGTCCGAGCTGCGTTCAATCCCCGAAATGTGGCAACGGAAACGAGCCGCTGAACAAGGCCGCGGCAGCGGCTCTCATCAGCTACGCACTGAATCTGGCTTCCGATACCGGTCCACCCGGCCTGAGTCACTCCGCCACTGCCGTCACTCGACCTGCACCGTCAGCGCCTCGCTCAGCTGGACACCGCTGAGGGCACGGCCGACCAGCGGAACCCTGGTCGGCCGTGCCCTTACAGTGACCCTCACGAGTGAGCCTCTGCTGCGATCACCGCTCAGCGAGACGTCAAGACCAGCAAGTCTCAGTCCACTCCTGGAGATTGCAGTTCTTGCCGCCCCAAGGGTGGGTCTCACGATGACGGCTCGACCGGCAACCCCCGCCGCATGGGTCACTCCGAGCTGATCCCTCACCACGAGGGCCGATTGAAGGATCACGGCAAGCAGAAGTGCCACCAGCGGAAGGAGCAACGCGAACTCAACCGTTGCCTGTCCACGCTGGCCGAGGACCCGCCGTTCATCCGGCACGTTCAATGATTCCCCCGAAGACCGTCTCGAACAGCCGGCCAATGACGTCACTGCCCGTCACCCAGGAGAGCAACAACAGTGCGAGCGCGGCCGCTCCGAGTAACACCAGCGCATATTCCACTGTGCTCTGCCCCGCTTGTCCCTGTACCCGTTGTTCCTGTCCCAGTTCTCGCTGTCCACCTTGTCTTTGCCCTCCTTTGAGCTGCGGGGTTTTCGTGATACCCGGTCGTGTTTCCATCTGATCCACCTTCGTTTGTCATCTGAGGTTCTCTGCGCTCGCAAGGAGCAGGGGGACGATTGTCAGGAGAACGAACGCCGGCAGGACGCCGACCGCCGTGGGAATCAGCAGCAGCACCGGCAACCGACGGATCTGACGCTCGAGTCGGCGTCGCTCCCGAGTTCTTTCGGACTCGCCGAGCCGCCTCAGGGAATCAACCATCGAGGCGCCGCTTTCAATTCCGGATGACAACAACATCGCCAACGACCGCCATCCGGGTGCAGACTCCCCGAGATGCCCGAGGGAATCCAGCAATGATTCGCCGTTGCTGGTGGCCGAAGCCACCTGGTCCAGCTCGGAATCCGTCTGGGCGGCAACCGCGTCGACTGCCTGATGCAGGGATGCGCCAGCGCACACCGCCACAGCCAGTAGCTCAGCACAGCGAGAAACCTGGCTGCCCGGCGAGCTGGGTCGTCCCTTCCGGCTCGAGGCCATCATCGCGGCCCTCAACCTCCTCATGCCCCTCAGCCTTCTGCGCCCACCCGGTCCCCTTGTGGACACCTCACTGCGCACCCCGAGACTGCGTTTCCCAACACTGTGTTCACCGAGTCGGGTCCCATTCTGGAGGGATTCAGCGCGGGAACGGCGCTGGAGTCCGGATGCTTTGGGCCACAGCGCCAACCCCACGCAACCTCCGACCAGTAATGCCAGCGGATCAATCACGAGAATCGCAGCGCCCTCATCGAAGCGCCCGGTAGACCATTACGCGACTCACACCAACGGCCGCCATTTCGAGGGTCAGTCCGATCAGGAGGCACAGCCTCCCCGCTGTGGTCTGAAACAGGATCGCCCCGGCTCGTCGATCAACTGACGCAAACAGCGCTGAACCGAGCAGCGGCAAGGAACACATCATCACCATTGAGGCGTTCGCCTGACTCGTCAGGGCCGAGGTTTCGTCAGCCAGATCCGCCCTCGCCATGAGGGCCGCTCCCACAGCATCCAGTGCTGCCGCCAGATCCCCACCGAAGCTGCTTCCCATTGCGAGTGCGCCCACCAACAGCTCCACGTCCCCCGCGTTGGGTTGGCGCACCTTGGCGCTCCTGCCCGCTGAATCGACACCTTCCGGGCGAGCGCTCCAAGCGTTGAGCGCGGACTGCAGATCCACTCCCCCGCGAAGAGCAGACGCCACAGCTGACAAACCTGCCAGAGTGGCCGGTGCCTCATCCCCGATCCGCAACACGGTCTGGTGTAAACCTGCTCCTTGCCTGAGCTCACGGGCGAGGGACGCCGTCACCTGAGCCAGATCCCGTGTGGGATCGACTCGGTTGGTCCGTAGACGGCGAATCCACCAGATCGAGGCCATGGCGATCCCCAGGATCAGCGGAATCATCGGGTCGCTGCTCGGACCAGGTCCGCCGACCGGGTCACCTCGGTGACAAACCTCCGACCATGGGAATCGCGGTCCACTCCGACGAACACATCCACGGCATCGAGAATCTGTGCTCGAACGGCCGACAGTGGCAAGGCCTCACCGGTTGCCATGATCACCATCGTCTCCAGCCGACCAACCGCCCCGGAGGCGTCATTGGCATGACAGGTGGACATGCTTCCGCGATGCCCTGAACTGAGGGCCCAGAGCATCTCGACCGCTTCCGGACCCCGCACCTCGCCCAGCACCAGCCGATCAGGGCGAAGGCGCAGTGCCGTTCGAACCAGATCACGAAGGTCAACGGTCCCGCGGCCATCCGTTGATCCCTCTCGTGTCTCCAGGTTCAGAACCTGGGGTCCATCAAATCGGAGTTCCGCAACATCTTCGATCACCACAATCCGCTCTTGTGGCAGGACATGTCTCCCCAAGCTGTTCACCAGACTGGTCTTTCCCGAACCGGTCCGGCCATAGACCACGATGTTCGACCGGTCGGCCACGAATCCTCGCAGCACGCCGGCGGTGTGCGCGTTGGTAAACGACTCAAGCGGAAAGACCTGGGAGGAATGCCGGCGGAGCGCCAGAGCTGGGCCGCGAACCGATATCGGACTCAGGACCGCCGTGACCCTGGTCCCGTTGGCCAGTCGACCGTGGGTAACCGGATGCGACCGATCGCACCGCAGTCCCAATGGCGCCACGAGGCGTTCAATTGCACGATGGATCTCCGACTCATCCAGATGGATCCCGGTCGGACACAGTTCACCCGCACGCTCCACCCAGACCTCACCGGGCCCGTTCACGAGCACATCGGTGACAGTGGAATCCTCCAGTAGTTGCTCCAGATCGCCCAGCCCCAGAAGATCACTCGACAACCTCCGCTCCATACGGGCCCGATCATCCGGGGCAAGCAATGGAGCCTCCTCGGAAACCAGTTGACTTATCCGCTCACCGGGATCGACGGTGAAGGCATCGGTGTCACGGAATCTCCTGGTGACCCTGCCCAGAAGCTCCGCTTCGATGAATTCATCCTGAAGATCCGGATACCGCTCGTACTCATCCGGCACGGCGAAGCCCGGACCGCAGGGAACTGGGCAACCGGCGGGCAAGTGATCCGGCGTCCACCGCCCTTGCAATAGCCGGATCGTGCTCGACAACGCCGATCACCGGCAGACCGAGCACGTCGGCCACGTCGCTGCGACTGATGGAACGCCCCTGCTCATGCAGCAGAACGACCCCATCAGCCTCAATTCCGATGCGGGTGGCGCGCCTCAATGCCAGATAGCACGCCCTGGTGACGAACAGCGAGGACCCCATCTCCCGCAGAACCGATGCTATATCGGCGCCGCGCCGAGCTTCGGTTGGCCCATCTGCGGTGGGAGGGGACTCACCAAGTGGGACTCCAGCGTCCACGATCACTTCGTCGGCGATGAAGTTCAAAGCCGCAGCCAACTCCTTGCAGCGCTGTCTCGGCACCATCCGGCCGCCGGTCCCTTTCGGGATCATTCGCAGACCGTTTGAGACTTCGATGGTGAGACTCATCAGGGCGTCCGCTGGAGCATCGCTGTGGCACCAATCCAGAAGGCCCGGCCCCGGTGGTTCCGCCATTCCCATGACCGCCGGTTGATCACCGCCGAAATCCGCGAGGACAGCCGAACCCGAACTGTCGGCCAGGAGGCATGCCAGCGCAGCCGACACCACCGATACCCCTGAACCACCCTTTACCGACCAACAAGTGACGAACACGACTTTCCTCCCAATTTCGCCGACGCGGCGGATCAGGGGGAAGGATCCATTCCGGGGGGACGTTCCACAAAGCCTGCCGGACGCGACTCAGGGTGCCAACGGGCAGCATTGCCCGTTGGCACCCTGAGTCGGTTCAGTCTTGTTCCCGGACAACCGGAAGTTGGTCAGACCGCCAGCAAATCGCGGGCACCCGTGTCGCTCGATGGGTGACGAAGTTTCGACATCGCCCGGGCTTCAATCTGACGGATGCGCTCACGAGTGAGGTTGAAGTGCTCACCAACCTCTTCAAGCGTGCGGGCCTCACCACGATCAAGGCCGAAACGGAGCTTGAGAATCTCACGTTCACGTTCGTCCAGCGGAGAAAGCAGACGGCTGATCTCGTCGGGGAGTAGGGCGGTAGCGGCCACTTCGAAGGGCGACTCCACGCTGCGGTCCTCGACCACGTCACCAAGTTCGGCGTCGCCATCCTCGCGGAGCGGCTCGGACAAGGACAGGGGCTCGGCAGCGAAGCGCAGTGCCTCGGTGACCTTGTCCTCCGGCATCTCCACCTCGCGACTCAGTTCGACCAGAGTTGCCGGACGACCGAACTTGAGCTCCAGGCGCGCACGCGCTTTCTGCAGACGCGCCAAAGTGTCGCCGGCGTGAACCGGAAGACGAATGGTTCGGCCTGTATTGGCGATGCCGCGGGTGATCGCCTGGCGAATCCACCAAGTGGCATAGGTGGAAAACTTGAAGCCCTTCCGCCAATCGAACTTTTCCACGGCGTGCATCAAACCCAGGTTGCCTTCCTGGATGAGATCCAGCAACGGCAGACCCGAGGCCTGATATTTCTTCGCGATGGACACCACGAGACGTAGGTTTGACTGAACAAAGGTTCGCTCAGCCTTCACACCTCCGCGAGAGGCCCGGCGAAGCTCGCGCTTCTTTGCCGGCGACAGGCTCTTACCACCCTTTTCGAGTTCTTCATCGGCTTCGTTCCCGGCTTCAATGGCCTGAGCGAGGCGGACCTCGTCATCCTTCGTCAGCAACGGATACTGCCCGATATCGGTGAGATAGAGCCGGACGAGGTCTTCCTCATCGCGTTCAACTCGATCTTTTGCCACCTTGGTACCTCATTTGTCTAGGAATCGTCGTGTTTCTGGGAATTATTGGTTGGCTCCGCGAAAAATTGTTCACATCCCGCGAATCGCCCTTACCACTGTACGGATCAAGTCAAGGGGGTCCAACCAAGCAATCCTGCATAGTGCTCCAGACTTTTGAGGAACCTCAGCTCTTTTCAGCGACTTTCAACTGCTCTCACATCAGACTCCGAGGACGTTTTCGGCCTGACTTTGGTGTCAACTTGGAGAAAAGTTCTTTCACCAGAGCTGAAGTCCCACCTGCCGCACCGCCTCGGCGACCAGCTCGGCCATTTCGGCTCCACCACCGGCATAACCATCAGATCGGGTCATGATATTCCGAAGGAGGCTCTGCCCGGCAAGCATCGATGCAACTGAATCCTCACCGACGATCCCCCGCATCCGCCGCAGACCACGGTCAGCCGGTTCGCTGAGTCGGTCAGCGTGATCGCGGTAGCCCGCCACGGAATGGGGAATGAGAACCCAGGACCAGACGCCGAGACGTCGACCGTCATCGCCCAGGTCGGCCAATCCTGTCCCACTGAGTGCTGCGGAACGGAGTCCCGCCACAGTTTCATCGAGTGCCAACCGGTCCGGTTCCACCGACCGCGGCAGGCGTGCTTCCCACTGCTCGAGACGCCAGGCATGGAAGGCCGACTGTTCGGCGAAGAATCCCCGACAGGAATCAACGTCGCCATCCGATGACCATCCCCCAGTGAGCTCGAAGAGGAAACGCTCGCGTTCCATGTACTCCGAAATGACCTGCGCCACTTCGATGAGGGTCAAGGGACGGTCCATCGCAGAGAATTCTTCCATCACCGGTCGGTGCTGGGCGAGCTCTGTGGGTCCTGCGCGGTTGCACCGCCCTCGGAACGCAGAGTTGGCCGGTAGCCGTTGGTGATCGGCAGGCGACGGTCCCGGCCAAACGCCTTCTCCGAAAGCCGGAGTCCTGGTGGAGACTGGCGGCGCTTGAATTCCGCAAGATCAACCAAGCGGGTGATCCGGACCACCAGATCGGGATCGTGGCCGGCTTCCACCAGCTGACCGGCGGACATGTCTCCGTCGACGTAGTCCTGAATCAAGGGATCCAGGACTTCGTATGAGGGCAAGCTCTGCTGATCGGTCTGGCCGGGTCGCAACTCTGCTGATGGCGCCTTGACGAGAATGTCATCCGGGATCCATGGTGAATCCGTCTGTTCGTTTCGCCACCGGCAGAGCTCGTAGACATCGAGCTTGGGCAGATCCTTGATCACCGCGAGACCACCCGCCGAGTCGCCGTACAGGGTGGAGTACCCGACGGCGGTTTCACTCTTGTTTCCGGTGGTCAGGACGAGCCAGCCGAACTTGTTGGAAAGGGCCATCAGCAGCACCCCGCGGATTCGCGATTGCAGATTTTCCTCGGTCAGACCCGGTTCCGTGTCGGAGAAGGATGGAGCCAACATGTCGAGGAATGCCTTGTGGCCGTCCTCGATGGCGATGGTGCGCTGGTCAAGACCGAGGTTCAGTGCCAGTTGTCCGGCGTCGGCAACCGAGTGGCCACTGGAGTACCGCGAAGGCATCAGAACCACGTGCACGTGCGCTGCTCCGAGAGCGTCCGCCGCAATCGCTGCCACCAGGGCACTGTCCACCCCGCCGGAGAGACCGAGAACCACATCCGAGAATCCGTTCTTGCGAACGTAGTCGGCGGTGCCCAGGCACAGCGCATCCCAGAGCTCCTGCGGTCCTTCCGGCGAGTGGGCGACCACTGGCTCACCAACCACCGGTTCGGAGCCGGCGCCGGCTTCAGGCCTGCGGGATCCCCTCTGACGTGGCCCGCTCACCGGTGTCACCGCATCCAGAGGTGCACCATCGGGATCCTCGAGATCGAGATCAACAATCGAGACGCACTCGACAAACCGAGGGGACCGAGCCAGCAGCTCACCTTGGTGCATCACCATTGATCCGCCGTCGAAGATCAGTTCGTCCTGGCCGCCCACCTGATTGACATATGCAATCGGTATTCCGGCGGCCAGAGTTCGGATCCGCAGGGTGTCCTCGCGAACAGCCTGCTTTCCCGACCGGAAGGGCGACGCATTGATGTTCAGCACTGCCGAGGCACCGTGGCGCGCCGCAACTTCGGCGGGACCTCCCGCAACCCAGATGTCCTCACAAATGGTTACGGCCAGATCTGAGCCGGCGATGCGGAACAACGGCTGCATGGTCGAACCAGCGTCGAAGTAGCGCTTCTCGTCGAACACCGCGTAGTTCGGCAGACACTGCTTGCGGTAACTGCCCACCACTTCCCCGCCGTGGAGGACAGCTGCGGAGTTCCATGGCCCGTGAGTTGCATCGTGGGCTTCGGTGCCCCGGGGGCGCCGGCCCTCAACCCAGCCAACCACTGCCGCGCAGTGTCCCGTCAGGGAGGCGGCCAGATCGACAAGCGCGTCAGCACCCGCGCGGAGAAAGCCGGGCTTGAGGAGTAGGTCCTCTGGCGGGTACCCGGTGATGGCCAGTTCGGGAAACAGCGCCACATCGGCCCCGGCAGCCTCGGATTCGGTGTATGCCTCCCGAATACGATCAACGTTGGCAGCGAGGTCACCCACGCGGGTGTTGATCTGACAGAGGGCGATCCGAAGCTCACTCACCGAACTGACAATACCGGGTGGCCGGGGAGTCCCCGCACGCGACATGAGGGCCCGAAGGCCCCCGTGTCAACCAGATTTCCGCCGGATTGGTCAGGCCGGGTCGATTACCGAACAGATCGTGTTCGTGATCAATCGTGAAACGATGTAAGGATCGATGTTGGCGTTCGGCCGACGATCCTCGATGTAACCCTTCTGATCCTGGGCAACCTGCCATGGAATGCGGATCGAAGCTCCGCGGTCGGAAACGCCGTAGCGGAACTCCGTGAAGTGAGCGGTCTCGTGCATGCCGGTCAGACGGTCTTCGTATCCATGGCCGTACCCCTCGAGGTGTTCCTCGACCTTGCCTTCGGCACCCATGGCCTCACAGGCAGCGATGATGGGTTCATAGCTCTCGCGCATGGCGTTCGTGGAGAAGTTGGTGTGACAGCCGGCACCGTTCCAGTCGCCCTTGATGGGCTTGGCCGAGATGGAGGCATTCACGCCGAAATCCTCGGCGATGCGGTAGAGCAGGTAGCGAGCCATCCACATCTCGTCGGCAACCTCGAGCGGTCCGGACGGTCCGATCTGGTATTCCCACTGACCGAGCATCACCTCGGCATTGGTCCCGGAGATCGAGAGGCCTGCCTCCATGCAGGCGCTTGTGTGTGCTTCCACGATGTTGCGGCCGGAAATCTCCGTGGCACCCACGCCGCAATAGTACGGACCTTGGGGCGCCGGGAAGTAGTAACCCTCGACGGGCCAACCCAGCGGGCGCCCTTCTTCGAAGAACGTGTACTCCTGCTCCATGCCGAACCACGGCTCGTGATCAGCGAACTTCGCCGCGACCTCCGCACAAGCCGCACGATGGTTGGTGGGATGCGGCTCCATGGTCTCCGGAAGGAGAACCTCACACAGAACGAGGATGTCGTCTCCACCACGCAGCGGATCGGCACAGGTGAAGACCGGGTTGAGAACGCAGTCCGAGTTGTCGCCGGTGGCCTGATTGGTCGACGAACCGTCGAATCCCCAGATGGGAGGTTCGCCGCCGTCCATGATCCTGGTCTTTGAACGCATCAACGGGACTGGTTCGGTACCGTCGGTCCAGATGTATTCGGCTCTGAATGCCACTGATGTCACCCTTTTCTCGATGTTGCCGCCACGCTTCGTGCTGGCAATCCGTACAGACTTACACCCCACGGGAGGAATCCTCCACCCGAGACGGACTTCGGATGATCCTCACCCGCCGCGCACGCAGTGTGAGTCCCACTGATTACCCATCGGTTGCCCGATTGTGAACGGCGTGTGAACGAACCATCCAGGTGCGCAAGATCCCCGAAGCCGAGGCAGAATCACCCATCTCGAACCGATTCGTGAACTACCGGCACCGCGGGCCATGGTGCCAGACTTGAATCTGATTCCCTCTTCAGGAGAAGTCCATGGACAACCAGCAGGACTACGTGCTGCGCACAGTCGAAGAACGAAGCGTACGACTGATCCGGCTCTGGTTCACCGACGTACTCGGCCAGCTCAAGTCAGTCGCTATTTCGCCCGTTGAACTCGAGGCAGCCTTTGAGGAAGGCGTGCAGTTCGACGGCTCGGCCATCGATGGTTTCAGCCGGATTCAGGAAAGCGACGTCCTTGCGCTGCCCGATCCCGACTCATTTCAGCTGATGCCGAGCCACGACGATGAGATCACGGCCCGGGTCTTCTGTGACATCGCAAACCTCGACGGCTCACCCTTCGAAGGTGATCCCCGACAGGTTCTTCGCCGGAATCTCACCGCCGCCTCCAACGCCGGTTTCCAGTTCATGTGCGCCCCCGAAGTCGAGTTCTTCTATCTGGCTTCGGCCGACCCCGCGGTGCGGCCTCAGCCGCTGGACGATGCAGGTTACTTCGATCACACGACCCTGGACGAGAACAGCGACCTGCGCCGATCCACCATCCGGCGATTGGAAGCCACGGGAATCCCCGTGGAATACGCCTTCCACGAAGACGCTCCCTCCCAACACGAGATCGACCTTCGGTACACCGATGCCCTCGCGATGTCCGACAACATCATGACCCTGCGGATGATCGTTCGCGAGGTGGCCATGGAGACCGGTGTGCATGCAACATTCATGCCGAAACCAATGGAGGGAGTGCAGGGCTCGGGCATGCACACGCACCTTTCGCTGTGGTCTGCTGACCAGAACGCGTTCTACGATCCGGATGCCGACGACGGTTTGTCCGGCACCGCGCGTGCATTCATGGCCGGAGTGCTGACCCACGCTGGAGAATTCACAGCCGTGACCAACCAACTTGTGAACTCCTACAAGAGACTGGTGGCAGGATACGAGGCGCCGGTGAACATCGCTTGGGCCCACAATGACCGCACAGCTCTGGTTCGAATTCCTGTTCCCAAGAAAGACAAGGAATCGCTCGGCACCCGGATCGAATACCGGGCGCTCGACTCAGCCTGTAATCCCTATCTCGCCTACTCGGTGATCCTCGCGGCCGGCCTCAAGGGGATCCGTGATGGGTACGAACTGGGTCCTGCATCGCTCGGACGTCTGGGCGACGAGTCCGAACGGACCTCAACCGACCATAAACTTCTTCCCGCCAACCTGTCGGTGGCACTCGACCGCATGGAGGGTTCCGAACTCGTCAGAGAAGCCTTGGGAGAACACATCTTCGAATGGTTCCTGAGGAACAAACGAGCCGAATGGGGCGACTACCGCACCCACGTATCGAGCTTCGAGCTCCGCCGCTACCTGAGCAGTTGGTAACGATGCAGCCGATGCTGATCTGGCCTGATCCGGCTCCCCATGACCTGATACGGGTTCTCGACGTTGCCGGCATAGCCTGGCAAGCCATCTCCGACGAGGCGGGAGCACGCAGCGGCCTGTTTTCGGGTGCAGTGGTGTCTGCGGAGGAAAGCCCCGAAGCCGGATTCGCGATGGCGCGGCTGTTGCGGCGTGGAGATCTGAACGTGGCCCCACTTCTGTTGTTGGTTCGCGGTTCGCAGCTGGCTGAACTCGAAGGTCGCCACGATGCGTACGACGACTTCTGTGTGGTGCCCGCCCACCCTTCGGAACTCGAAGCTCGCATCAAGCACCTACTGGCCTCTGAATCCGGCTTGGACCTGCCGCCCGAGGTGGTTCAATACGAATCACTCGAGTTGAACTTGGAGACCTACCAAGCCTCCATCGAAGGCACGCCACTCGACCTCACCTACATGGAATACGAGCTGCTGAAGTTCCTGGCCTCGAATCCGGGCCGAGTCTTCACCCGGGAGATCCTTCTGTCGCGGGTCTGGGGCTACGAGTACTACGGCGGAGCGCGCACCGTGGACGTTCACATACGTCGCCTTCGGGCAAAATTGGGCGAAGAACAGGCGGGATTGATCCAAACCGTGCGTTCAGTGGGCTACAAGTTCGGCGAATCCCGCTGGGGAGCCTGAGGCCAGCTCAACGAAGGGCGGACACCGCTCGGGCCGCTGCGGGGCGCGCCGTGCCCAGTTGGGCCGCGCTCCGCCGGACCGCGCTCTCAGAGGTTGAGGTCGAGCAGTTCGCTGTCTTCGTTGCGATACTCGCCTTCATGGGTCAGGGACTGCCCAAGGATCACTGCCATCACTGCTGCGGAGATGAACACGGCCACCGGAATGGCGATCACGAGTGCGATGATCATCAGGATCGGGCCAAGCATGCCCACAGTCTGCCCGATGCAGTGAAGCCATTCAATCGCCCGTGAATACCCAAGCCTCAATTTCCACCAAGGCATCAAATGGCAGGCCTGACACTGCAACCGCCGAGCGCGCCGGAAGGTGGCCCTCGAAAAATCTCGTATAGATCTCATTGAGCGTGTCGTAGTTGGCCATGTCAGTAAGGAACACCGTGGTCTTGGCAACTTGAACCAATCTGAGTCCGTTCTCACTGAGCCGTGTTCTCAGGTTGACCAACGTGGCTTCGAGCTGATCGGCGAATCCGGCAGGGAGTCCCCCGTCGGTGAGCCCAATCTGACCGGAAACGATCCGCCAGGGACCAGCGGCGTAGACGGGTGAGTAGGCAGGCGGCATTGGATCTCCTAGATCAGGGGCCGACACAAAGTAGGCCATACTCCCGGTCGACCGTGGTGGTTCCAGATCGCAGCAGCACAGGCAACGAACACCGCGTCGGAAACCGCCACGGGTTTTTGCGCAGGTTGCACCGCAGCAATGCTGATTCGCACTTCGGGCATGTCGGACGCCCGAATGATTCCCAACGATCGAATGGTGAGGTCCTGCACATCACCGCCGCCATCAACGGTGATCGACTCCCTGGCCACCAGACCGGCCGCCATGTGGACCGCTCCGGTGACGAAGGATCGGATCACCACCGGATCAAGCGGATCACCCGCACCGACCTCAACTTCGATCACTCCGTTGCCGTCAATTCCAACCTCGCCCGCCACCACCCGACAGCGCGCCCATCCACCACCCGGTTGGTGAACCTCGCTCCAGCCACCACTGGATCCGCCGATCGGCGTGTCGCAGCCGGCAGCAATCAAAGCGCAGTAGGCCTCCAGCCATCCAGCCGCCCGATGCCGGGACGAGACCGGCGGGCCGGCGAGATCCACCTGTTCGATGATGAGTCCGGGAGCCACCGAAGCTATGGCTTCGGCGATGCCATCGGCTCGGGCGACTCTGGCGATACCCGTTCCATCGGGATTCACTCCCATGGCCATTGGGGGCCGTTTTGATCCAAGTCGTATGACATCCTCCCGACTCCACAGCGCCAGTACCGCTCGTCCATGGCGATCGGCGAGTTCCGCCGCAGCCGCCGGAAGAGGACTATCCACTTTCGCACCGAATGCACCGCCGTTGGCCAGAACACTCGCGGGCTTTCCGCCGGGTTCACACCAAGCAGCATCCGTTTCGAGATAGGCCGGTTCCACCCATGAGGTGCGCAGCGTTGCCGCCCATTGCCCCGGCGGCAGTTCGATTGGTGGTTGGCCGCTTGCGGTACTCCGCCGACCCTGCACCTTGCGTGACAGAGCCCGGGCCTCACCGATGGAATCCGCCAGCAGCCACTCACCGTCGAGCCCCAGAACAGCCACCGCCGCTCCCTGCGGAGCAGTGTCAATGGCGAATGCGCCAAATCCCAGTGGCACCTCGGGAACCCAGCGTTGCAGCAGACCGGACTCCAGCGTGGCCCTCTCCCGGGTCGCAGAAATCTCAGCTGTGGTGGGTCCGGTCGACGGATCCCCGTGTGTCCCCGATCCCAACCGCACGGCTGATTCCACGATCCCCTCCCAACCTGTGCATCGACACAGGTGGGCCTTCAGTGCATCGGTCGCATCGGCCCGAACGACATCGTCGGAACGTGCGTGCGCATCAGGACGCTCAGCCCCAATCGGACTGCGCTCATCCCGCCGGTGAGCCTCCAGTCGCATCACAATGCCCGGAGTGCAGAATCCACACTGGGATGCTCCCGCTTCGGCGATGGCCTCGGTGTAGGCATCAGAGACTTCCGGTGGCAATCCCTCCAGCGTTTCGATCTTCTTGCCGCGAACCCTGACCACCGGGGTCACACAGGAAACCCGTGCCTTCGCGTCCACCAGCACCGTGCAACAGCCACATTGTCCCTGGGGAGCACACCCGTCCTTCACCGACAGGGCATCACCCTCGTCACGAAGGACGTCCATCAGGCTGCGCTTGTTGCCGGCGGCGTCGAATTCGGAAACCGTCAGTGTCGCCCCATTTAGTTCGAACGAAACGGCCATACGGCAAGTATTCACGCTGGGCCGGCCCTGTGACACCTGTCAGCGCGATCTGGGCCTCGAATGAACCTTGACTACCTTTGTGCCATGCCCAAGCGCCTTACCGTCCCCGAGTCAAGTCATTCCGGTTCCGCACCTTCACTCACGAGAAGGGGCGTACTGAGGGCAGGGTTCGCCACCGGAGGTGTGCTCGCGGTGACTACGCTCACATCGTGTTCGGAAAGTGACGGCACATCCACACCTGTTGGTACAGGAACGCAGCACGCACTTCTTGCAGCATTCCCCCAATCGGTACCTCACCTGGGAGCAGGTATTCCCAACCGTCTCCCCTACCTGATCTCGGATGCGGAAGGTGTACCACTCTCTGAACTGACCGATCCTGTCATCTTCAATGTGACGCTCAACGGCGAAACCGTGGAGGAAGGCGTGGAGGTACAACCCCGCAATGAAGGGGTACCCCGCGCCTACGTTCCACTGAATGTCACCTTTCCCGAAACCGGGATCTACGACATCACAGCCATATACCAAGGCTCTGGCATGGACTCCCAGGTGCAGGCGTACTCACCCGACGAGATTGGTCCACCCGGAGTGGGCGAACCATTGACCGCAGTCGGTACCCCCACTGCGGACAACCCACTGGACGTAGATCCGATTTGTACCCGCGTTCCACCGTGTCCGTTCCACTCCGTAGCACTTCCAGATGCCCTGACGATGGGCAAGAAGGTGGCGCTGCTGGTTGCCACCCCGGCCTACTGTCAGACGGCCGTGTGCGGTCCAATTCTGGACAACCTCATCGACATCGCATCAGAACGCGATGACCTGATCCCGATTCACACCGAGGTGTACGAGAATCCCAAGGAGGTCAGGAACCTCGCCGATGCAAACCTGGCGCCGGTTCCCGCCACCTACAAGATGGTCTACGAACCGGCTCTGTTCGTTACTGATCCCCAAGGCACCGTCACGGCGCGCGCAGATACGATCGTTGACCGCTCGGAGATGGAAGAGCTTCTCAGCTGAACCTGCTGCCCTCAGCTGAAGCTGTTGCCACAGCCGCACGTGCTCTGGGCGTTCGGATTCATGATGGAGAACCCGGAATCCTCGAGGCCATCCTTGTAGTCCAAGGTGGCTCCCTCGAGCAATGGAGCGCTGGAGGAATCCACAACAACCTGAATGCCGCCGTGTTTGGTGGCCTGGTCCTCATCACTGACATCGCTGTCGAAGAACATTTCGTAGGAGAATCCCGAACAGCCACCGGGGCGTACTGCAACACGCAATGCAAGAAACTCATCGCCTTCGGCCTTGATGAGCTGGTCAACCTTGGTTGCTGCTGCATCGGTGACAGTGATCACAGTTTGTTCCTCCAGTTACAGATCCGCTCGGTGCGTGTGTGCACCAGTTCCCCCATTGTACCGGCATTTGCCGTGCAAAGGAAGCCGACGATTCTCCCATCCCCGATCACGCGGACACTTCGTTCAGGAGGACGGCCCGACCGTCTCGACTATTTCCGCGGTACAGGGCGTACCCGAGGACAGGTCATTGAAGACCGCCACGTCTGCGTGCTCGTCTCCCCAGTTGGCCGCGAACCCTTCCATCATTCCCTGATGCAGGGAACAGATCACCTGCGGTTCATCCTGAGCGAGTCCGGAGAAGGGGCAGCTCCCGAAAACCACCGAAGTCCTCTCAGCCTCTGTAACCGTTGCGGGATCAAAGCCAAGCTGTTCAAGGGCCGAGATCATTGCGTCGGTGCATCGCTCGTCCTGATGGCTGCGACCAAGTTTCGTGCCCGCCTCGCGACCAGCATCGAGAACCGCGTCGCGTTGGGCTTCGGAATCCACTGCAATCCGAAGCAGCATCTCGGACAGCATCGACATCAGTGGTGGCTCCAACCCCAGGTCTGGAGCGTCGGCGGCGATTGAATAGAGCTTCTGGGGTCTGCCGACGGCCCCGCGCGAATCTGGGCTGACTGCCAGAAGGCCCACGTTCCTCATACGCTCGAGATGGGGCCTCACGGTATTCACGTGCAGACCCAACGTCACGGCCACATCGGCCGTGGAAAGGGCCTTGGCGGACCGTGACAGCTCCACATAAATGGCATACCGGGTGTTGTCACCCAGAGCCTTCAACAGATCCAGACGCGGTACGCTGCGCACACAGCTGAGGATAGCGCACGGATGAAAAAACCCGGCGCGACCCGTTACAATTCGGAAGTGGCCGAACAACCATCCCCCATGCCCTCCGAAAAGCAGGTACTGGGGGTCTTGCGCGGCGTGATGGATCCGGAGCTCGGATCAAACATCGTGGATCTGGGCATGGCCAAAGGGTGCTCCGTCGACGATTCGGGTCTGGTACGCATCAAGATCGCCCTGACCACCGCCGGCTGCCCTCTGCGCGCAGAAATCCAGCGCGACGCAAAAGTTCGGGTGAGCGCGCTGCCGGGAGTCTCCGCTGTCAAGATCGACTGGACGGAGATGTCTCCCGACGAGAAAGCGGCAGCCATGGACCGGGCCCGCAAGGCGATCTCCGAGCGCGAGGAGCACACCGCGGTGCCGAAGAATGCAAAGGTCCTCCTCGTGGCCTCGGGCAAGGGAGGCGTCGGCAAGTCATCGATCACGGCGAACCTCGCCTGCGCTCTTGCGGCCAAGGGTTACACGGTGGGGGTTCTGGACGCCGATATCTGGGGTTTTTCGATTCCGAGGATGCTGGGGATTGAAGGCGGGCTCACGGCTGAGTCCAGTAGCGGCCGGATAACACCACATCACAAGCAGATCGGTCCCGGTCATCTGGAAGTCGTATCGATGGGCTTCCTCGTGTCCGAAGAGGGTTCTGCGCTCATGTGGAGGGGCCTGATCCTGAACCGAGCCGTTCGACACTTCCTGGAAGACGTCAACTGGGGAGACCTCGATTACCTCCTTGTGGACATGCCTCCCGGCACCGGAGATGTGCAGATGGGGCTCGCCAAAATGTTGCCGCGGGCAGAAATGCTGATCGTGACCACTCCGTCGGAGCTGGCTCAGAAGGTCGCAATTCGAGCAGTCGACATGGGCCGCAAGAATCACCTGCACGTTGCCGGAGCAATCGAGAACATGTCCGTCTACACCGATGACGAGGGTCGCGAGCATCGCATCTTCGGCCAAGGTGGCGGCAGATTGCTGAGCCAGGAGGCCGGGATCCCGATGCTTGGCCGAATACCCATCGCACCAGAAGTCGGAGCGGGAGGTGACTCGGGGAATCCAGTGGCCCTCACTGATTCCCCCGTGGGAAACGCATTCACCGAACTCGCCGAACGAGTGCTGGAAGCCAGCCCACCCCCGGATCTCTCAGGATGTTCCGTCCGGATGCTCGACGCCATGCAGGAAGCGTTGGACCAGTCAGCCCTCGGTTGATGGCCCAGTGGAGCGGGGATCAATGGAGCGGGGGTCATCGACCTCCACGTCGACAACCTTGGCCCACGGCTCCTCGCCACTGGTTTGCGACTGCTGCCAGCTTGGTGTCCCTGTAACTATCACCGGTCCGCCCCGATTCATCCGAACGGCCAGCGATCTGGCGAGAAACGGCCGCATAAGGGCACGGGTCGGTGCCAACAGGAGCGCCAGGCCCACGAAGTCCGTGATGAAGCCCGGAGTCAGCAGTAGCGCTCCGCCGCCCAGGATCATCAAGCCGTCGGAAATCTCCCTGGTTGGAATCCGTCCGACTGCCACTTGCTCGTTCGACCTGCGCCACACGGTCAATCCCTCCCGGCGTACCAGCCAGCCTCCCAAGACGCTGAAAAGGATGAGCGCGAGAAACGTGCCGGCGAAACCGATTGAGTCGGCAACGACCAGAATCACCCACAACTCCGCCAGGGGAAGGATGACAAAAAGGGCGATCAGGACCACGAGCACCCCAAAATGATACGCCGCAAACCCGATCGGACACGGGGCTGCGTGAGAAACTCCTCAGTTGAGAAACGCGACCCTCACATGAGGACCGCTAGTTCGAGCACAGACTTTCTCTCGTTCTCGTTGAGTCCGCCCCAAATGCCGTGAGGCTCCCGGATCGACAGCGAGTACTCGAGACACTGGTCTTTCACAGCGCAGTGATCGCAGATCCGTTTGGCCCGCCGTTCACGCTGAAGTCGGTCGACCTTGCGCTCGAAGTGCGGTGGCGGAAAGAAGACCTCTGCCTGCGGACCACGGCACTCCGCCCTGATCTGCCACAACTCGATTCCCTGTTCTTGTGTTTGCTGGGCACTCACCCAAGCCCCCCTTCGGTGTGTGATCCATGACCATAGGCACGCATCGGGCTCCCCACAAGAGGCAATTAGCACGCGTTCTGCTTGCTGGAGTTACTCCTGCGGCTCGGACTCCGCGGTCGAGGAACCCCGATTTCGCATCTCCCGGTAGTCCTTGGCACCGCCAACTTCCGGTTCGACTTCCACCAGAGGGCCATCGATTTCGATGACGCGGATGGATTCTCCTGCCGAAATGGGTGTCGCCCGATTGGTACGCGCTCGCCACAAGGCCCCGCGGATACGAACGTGGCCATCCGGATCGACGTCGGAAACGGCTTCGCCCATTTCACCCACCATCCAGTCCCGACCGATCGTGGGAGTTCCGAATCTGGCGCGAACCATCGCCGGCATCCCCGAGAACATGGTGATCGACATACCGATTACGCCCACCAACAGTGCGATCCAGGTGGGCCTGAACTCCGTGAAGAGCAGGAGTGACCCGGCCGTGAACGCTCCAAGCCCAATCCCGGTCCACACCCTCGGAACCGCACTCTGAATGTCCACGGCGAAAGCAACCGTTGACAGCAGCATCAACACGAGAGCCCAGGTGTTGAACGGCAAGGCGGCCACTCCATAGCTGGCGAGAACCAATGACCCGGCACCGACCACTCCGGCCACACCGATACCCGCTGTGTAGAACTCGAACAACAGCAAACCAAGTGCGATGGTGAGTAGCAAGTAGGCCACTGATGGGCTCGCCACAGTGTGCATGAGCGAAGTTCCGAGCGGCAGTTTGTGGAAACGCACCAGTTGGACCGCCGACGGCCGTTCCTCGCCGTCCACGTCAGTGGTCTCGATTTCGACCCCGTCGACGTTCAGAACATGTTCGCGAACAATCGGGGCTACGCGGTCCACCAGTCCGAGTTCAACTGCGTCCTCTGCTTCGACGGCCGAGTCGAGAGCCGAAACAGCGTCACCGGTGTAAGGATCCCCGAACTCGGATTTCGGCAGTCTTCGCTTGCCCACTTTTCCGTAGGTCGAGCCGGGAGAGATTCCTGATTGTGGCGCCGATGTGACCAGTTCGGCCGCGCCGCCATGGGCCACGGCGCCCGAAGGTCCGATCCAGAAGGAGACGGGTACAGCGGACGCCCTGACTGCACGGGCGATCTCGATCAGGCGGGCGTCACTCACAACCACACCTTCGCTGTCGATCTGAAACACGAGCGAGTCGACGTTCCCTGCGCGGTTCGCAGCGCGTAGCGTGTCCATGATGTTGGTCGCTTGGATCTCGTCGACAAGGCCATCAATCGCCACGATGTCGATACAACCCACGGAATCACAGGTGTCCTGCGCTGACGCGGAAGCAGACCACAGAGTTCCAGCCACGGAAATCACCAGCACCGCAATGAGGAAGCGGTTGGAGAGAGGCATTGGCCGCCTGGATACTGCGTTCACTGTCGGACCCTCCTGGAGAGCGGGATGAGCACTGGCCAGTGGTTTCCGGACAGCCGTGTACTAATCGTCGCCGGGAAAGGCGGTGTCGGCAAAACCGCGGTCAGCGCGGCGTTGGCCATAGCGGCCTCTCGAGCTGGTCTTCGGACCCTCATCGTGGAACTCGACGGCAAGGAGAGCCTCGTGGCGATGTTCGACGAGGAAGTCCTGGACCACGACGAGCAGACTCTGGTCGAACCGTCCCGCAAACACGCGGGTGTCAGCGCGCGGACACTCACACCCGACCAGGCACTGGTGGATTACCTGGCCGGCCGGGGATTGCAGAGGATCTCCAACCGTCTGATCTCCACCGGATTGCTCGACATCATTGCCACGGCCGTTCCGGGCATCCGGGACATTCTGGTTCTGGGCAAAGTGAAACAACTCGCCCGCTCAGGCGAACAGGACTTGTTGATTGTGGACGCCCCTGCCGCCGGACATGCAATCAGCTTCTTGCAATCCGCCAGCGGTCTGGCCGACGCCGTGAAGGTCGGGCCGATCCATACTCAGGCCACCGAGGTGCTGGAACTCCTCTCCGATCACGAAGACTGCCAGGTGACCCTCGTGACGATCCCGGAGGAGACTCCGGTAAACGAACTCATCGAGACCGCCTACAGCCTCGAGGAGGAGGTCGGTGTTTCCCTGGGACCCGTGGTGATCAACGGCATCCATCCCAACCTGGCCGGACTGCGCTCGGACGTCCGCTCCACCGCTTCTGAAACGGGTACACGACTACTCGAAGGTGAAGCAGAACTGCTCTCTGCAGCCGCAGAATTTCGGCTTTCCCGGCAGGCAATTCAGGATCAGCAGCTGGATCGCCTGGCCAATTCACTCCCACTCCCGCAGCTCCGAACGCCCTACCAGTTCACCTCAGAAATGGGACGACCTGAGCTTGAAGAGTTGGCAAACGCCCTGGAGTTGGGGATCCAGATGCTCGAATCCGCCGATGCGCCCAAGGGAGACGGCTGATGGCCGAATCACTGACTGAGATCGTGGAAAGGAGTGAGGTGATCGTCTGCTGCGGCAGCGGCGGGGTGGGCAAAACCACCACCGCGGCGATCCTCGCGTTGGAGGCCGCCCGGATGGGCCGACGGAGTGTGGTGGTCACCATCGATCCCGCCAAACGACTGGCAGATGCACTCGGAATCGATGAACTGACCAACGAGCCAACCGAAATCTCGGGCGAGTGGCCCGGGAGCGTCCACGCACTGATGCTCGACACAAAGGCCACGTTCGACGGACTGGTGCGTCGCTACTCTGCCGACGACGATCAGGCCGAGGCAATCCTCGACAACAACTTCTACCGCAACATATCCTCTTCACTCTCCGGCACGCAGGAGTACATGGCCTCGGAGAAGCTCTACGAATTGGCAGAACAAAGCGATTTCGACCTCGTTGTCGTGGATACTCCACCCACACGAAACGCATTGGATTTTCTGGAGGCACCGCAGCGCCTGGCCAACTTCCTCGATCATCGCCTCTACCGGATTCTCATGTCGCCGACGCGCGGAATTGCCAAAGCGGTGAACGTGGCCGCTCAGGCAGCGGTACGCAGCATCTCCAAGGTGGTGGGTGCCGATGTGATCGGCGACGCCATCGCCTTCTTCCAGGCCTTCGAGGGGATGGAGGAGGGATTCAAGGATCGGGCCGCCCATGTGAGCCAACTCCTGTCGGCGGACGAGACGGCCTTCGTCCTGGTGGCAACCCCGAAGGCAGACACCGTGGCGGAGGCGGGCTACTTCGCAGACCGGCTGTCAAAGAACGACATCGACGTGCGAGCCCTGATCGTGAACCGAATGCAACCGGTATTCGGAACGGACGACTCCGGTCACCCACTCTCACCCCTGGGTGCCCGGGCTCGCGCCACCACACTCGAGGGCACCGCGATCGGGGACTACTTCACCTGTCTGGCCGATGCCCAGCAACTCGCTCTCGGAGAGGCCGAACACCTCGAGGGGTTGACGGAGCGGATCCAGCCGGCACCAGTTGTGCCGGTGGAGGTTCAGCCGTTCGAGGTGAACGACCTGGAGGCGCTGTCACAGCTTGGTTCGATACTGGTGCGACCGGACGGCCCTGCGGTATCGTCAGACCGGTGAAGAACGTGCTGCTTGCCACCGATGCTGATGAGGTCTTCGACGAGGTCGATGCGGCCATCGGTGACGACAACACCCGGATAATCCGTGTCCACGCCGGAAAAGACGTTCGTCAGGCTGCTCTGGACCTCGGGCCGGACTTGGTGATGCTCGATCTGCAGATCGGGAACATGGGTGGTGCTGCCACCTGCATGGACCTCAGGTTGGAGGAGGGCGCAGATCGGATGCCACCACAACGAGTGCTCCTTCTCCTGGATCGGATCGACGATGAGTTTCTGGCAAAGACCTCGGGCGCCGACGACTGGGTGACCAAGCCACTCAACGCTCTGAAACTCAGGCGGGCGGCCCAGCCCCTGTTGGCCCGTTCAGCTGAGGCGGCGCTACCATAAGCGACTCCTACGGGTGGTGGCGCAGTTTGGCAGCGTGCCTCGTTCGGGACGAGGAGGTCGGGAGTTCAAATCTCCCCCACCCGACCATCAGGGCGTACCGTTACGCCCGTGCAGATAAGCGAGTTCCAGCAACTGATGGAAGATCTCTACGGCGATTCGGATCGTCAGAGGGGTGTTCCGTCGACCGTGGCCTGGCTCTGTGAAGAGGTTGGCGAACTGGCTCAGGCAGTTCGCAAGGGAACTCCGCAGGAGCAGCTGCACGAATTGGGCGATGTGATCGCCTGGGTGGCCTCGCTGGCCAACCAAATGGGACTCAGCCTGGACGACGCGGCAAGACGTTACGTCAACGACCCACCATCCTGAGCGACGAGCAACTCCGCGATCTGGATCGCGTTCAGGGCCGCTCCCTTGCGCAGGTTGTCGTTGGACACGAAGAGCACCAGCCCGTGCTCAACCGTGGAGTCCACCCGAATGCGCCCGACATACGACGGATCGTTTCCTGCCGCCGTCAGGGGATTCGGAATCTCCGACAGCTCGACCCCGTCTGAATTGGCAAGAATCTGCTGCGCTTCAGCAGGGCTCATGGCGGAGTCGAACTCGGCGTGAATCGACAGTGAGTGTCCTGTGAACACCGGTACCCGCACGCATGTCCCACTGACCATCAGATCCGGCAGGCCAAGAATCTTGCGGCTTTCGTTGCGGAGTTTCTGCTCCTCGTCTGTTTCGAAGAGACCGTCATCGACCAGGTTCCCGGCGTGGGGAATCACGTTGAAGCCGATGGTGCGAGGGAAGTTCGGTCCTCCGCTGAATGAAACGGCCGATCCGTCATACGTCAGCTCGGTTCCCTTGTCACCCGCAGAGGCGATCTGTCCGGCAAGTTCCTCCACCCCGGTCAGCCCGGCGCCCGAGACAGCCTGATAGGTCGAAATCCGCAGGGCCCGCAGCCCGGCTCGCTCAGCCAGCGGTCCCAGCACGGGCATGGCTGCCATGGTGGTGCAATTCGGGTTGGCGACGATCCCCTTGGGTATCAGTCGCAGGGCATCAGGGTTCACCTCGGACACCACGAGCGGAACCTCGGGATCCATCCGCCAGGCGGAGGAGTTGTCCACCACTATCGGGCCGGCGGCGGCCACCTTCGGCGCAAACTCGCGTGAGAAGCTTCCACCCGCGGAGAAGAGTCCCAGGTCGAGTCCGGAGAAGTCGGCTGTGGCAGTGTCCTCGACCACGACCTGCGAATCGCCCCACGGCAAGGACTTCCCAGCTGATCGGCTCGATGCGAAATAGCGCATTCGAGCCACAGGAAAGTTCCTCTCCGCGAGCAGTGTTCGCATCACGCCGCCCACCTGACCGGTGGCTCCGAAGACTCCGATGTTCATGCCAGCAGGACTCATGCCAAAAGGGTACCGCCAACCTCGCACCACATCGCCAACGGTTTCTGTCAGAAGTCGGTGGATTCCAGCTCGTATGCGGCGTGCAGAACTGCAACTGCTTCGTCAGCACGATCCTGATCCACCACACAACTGACCCGGATTGCAGAGGTTGAGATCATCTCGATGTTGATACCGTTGTCGGCAAGCGTCTGGAACATCAGGGCCGCAACGCCCGGATTGGACTTCATACCCGCTCCGATCACGGACACCTTCGAGATCCTGTTGTCGCTGCGCACGCCACCGGCACCGAATTCGTCCGAGTGGGACTCGCAGATCCCGAGTGCCTGCGAGACCTGATCATGGGGAACGGTGAAGGAAATGTCCGTAACCCCGTCCGTGGACACGTTCTGCACGATCAGGTCCACGTTCACGTCGGCGTCTGCCAGATGGCGGAACAACGAGGCTGCAATGCCGGGTTTGTCAGGAACCCCCTGAACGGTGAGCTTGGCCTCGGTGTCGTCCGCAACTACCGAACGAATCAATGCAGCTTCCACGGGATCCTCCTCTGTAACCCAGGTGCCCGGCTCCCAGGTGAATGCTGAACGGACATGCAGTCGAACGTTGTGGCGATGGGCGTACTCAACCGATCGCATGGCCGGTTTCGGGCATCCGGCGGCAGCCATCTCCAACATCTCGTCGAACGAAATCGAGTGCATTCGACGAGCTTCCGGAACCACACGCGGATCAGTAGTGAACACGCCCGACACATCCGTGTAGAGCTCACAGGCATCCGCATCGAGTGCCTTGGCCAGAGCCACGGCTGTGGTGTCGGAGCCTCCGCGGCCAAGGAAGGTCACGTTGGCCTCCTGCGACACACCTTGCGCACCTGCCACCACTGGAACCCGCCCAGCGTTGAGCGAGGCAAGGATTCGATCTGCCCGGACATCCACGATCCGGGCGTTGGTGTGGTTTGCGTTGGTCACGAAACCCGCTTGGCTGCCGGTAAAGCTTTCCGAGTCAACGCCGAGTTCGTGAAGAGCCATTGACAACAGGGCGATGGCCTTGCGCTCACCCGCTGTGATCAACATGTCCATCTCGCGTCCCAGGGGATCACCGGAGACATCCCCCGCCAGACGCAGCAACTCGTCAGTCTCCTTGCCCATCGCCGAGGCGACCAGCACAACCTGATCTCCGCGATTGCGACAGCGTGCGACATGGTTGGCAACCTCGCGGATTCGATCGGGATCCGCCACGGACGACCCGCCAAACTTCTGAACCAGCAATGCCACGACCACCGACGCTACCGCCCGGATGCAGGCAGCCCTCAACTGCAATTACCCTGCAAGGCGGTGGGAACCAACTCTGACAAACGCCGCCGCCAACAAGAAAACCGCGAGTCGGGCGAAACTCAGTCCGCAAGTGGAGCGCGATGGGTCATGATCGGCGCCGGCGTGCTGGGTGTGATTGTGGTGATCGCCGCGGTGGTGTTCCTGACAGGCGACAACGGGGAACCGACGGGCGAAGATTCCAACTCGACCACCGAGGTAGGCACGAACGATTCGGCCACCGGCGAATCGGTGACATCCGCCTTGGACGCAACCGAAATCACCGAGTGCCCACCACAAGAGGGCACCGGCCAACGAGCGGAGAAGTTCGCCGGTCCACCCCCGATGTGCATTGACGCTGCCACCGCTGACTATTCGGCGATATTCGACACCACTGAGGGCCCGTTCACCGCGGAGTTGTATGCGGACTCGGCCCCCGGGACGGTTAACAATTTCGTGGTCCTCTCGAGGGAGGGGTACTACGAGGGCGTCCCCTTCCACCGGATCGTGCCGGGGTTCGTCATCCAGGCTGGTGACGGCGACGGCGAACCGTGGGGCAACAACGATCTCGGCTACACGATCGACGACGAACTACCTGACTCGAGTGATGAATACGTGGACTACGCGCTCGCGATGGCCAACGCCGGACCCGACACCAACGGCAGCCAGTTCTTCGTGGTACTTCCCGGCGGCGGAGCAGGGCTCACCCCCGCGTATTCGTTGTTTGGCCAGGTGATCGAGGGTCAGGGCACCGTCGATTCAATCGGCGCTCTCGGAGACGAACAGCAGCAACCAACCAAGGAAGTGCTGATCAACTCCGTGACCATCATCGAGACTCCCAAGTAGTCAACTCGAATTCTCAGCTCGAGAGTTGTCGGGTCGAAACCTTCGGGTCGGTGTCTGTCGGGGTTGCCGCATTCGTCAGGGTTACCGGCAAATCACTGAACTCTGCCCGCTTCATGTGGCGGTACACCTCGACCGAACCGACACCACGGGTACTCCATCCTCCCTGGGGTGACCTGATGAGCGCCGTGGCCTCCGGGATGCCAACAACCACCAAATCCGCCGGCGCGAGCTTCAGGGTGCGGTGAATCTTGTCGGCCGACCATGTGTTGAACCGAGGTATCACCGTCATCGTGTCAACAGCATTGAGTCCGAGCGTGAACGCTCCCCCGCGACTGTCCACCATGTGAGAACACATCACGGTTGCAGCCTCGGCTGCGACTGCCACGGTGGCTCCTGCTTCCCAAGCTCGGACCAACGCGTCAAGCACGGGCGTGTCCATGAGAACAGATCGCAGATGCATTGGCGATCCACCGGTCAAATAGATGGTTTGCGCCGCTTCGATCACCTCACAAGCTGCTTCGTCCTGGGCGTCGGGTCGCCGGAATACGTCAAGCGAGCGGACCCTCGCACCAAATCCCTTGAAGTGCTCGGTCGCCGCCTCCACAGACAGATCCGGGTTTTCGTACGCGTGAGCAGTCGGGAGAATCACCACTTCTGAACCGGCGGTCACGAAGTCCGCGTCGAAATCACACTGCGGAGTGAACTCCGCTCCACCGACCATCACCAAAGATCCAGGCACGCCTCCATGATGCCCGATCGTCCGACCTCGCACTGCCCGTCCCCGAACTCGCCGGCTTTGTACGCGGAGGTTACCGATCGGTAACCTCCGAACCATGACGATCCAACGTGTGGGAATAATTGGTTCCGGAATCATGGGTTCCGGTATCGCCGAAGTTGCGGCCAAGAAGGGACACAGCGTCGTGCTGCGCTCCCGCAAGCAGGAATCCGCCGATGCCATGGTTGCCGGCCTGGAAAAATCACTGGCCAAGCAGGTCGAACGAGGCAAGTTGGAACAGGCCGATGCCGATGCCACGCTGGCTCTCGTGACTCCGACCACCGATCTGGGTGATCTGGCCGAGTGCGACCTCGTTATCGAGTCGGTCGTCGAGGACCTTGCGGTCAAGACGGCACTGTTCGCCGAACTCGACAGCATCTGCAAGCCGGAAACCATCCTCGCCACCAACACTTCCACTCTTGCGGTTGTGGAGATGGCGGTCGCCACCGGCCGGCCCTCGCAGGTTTGTGGAATTCACTTCTTCAACCCGGCTCCCATGATGTCCCTCGTGGAGATCGTCACACCACTGACCGCATCTTCCGAGACGATGGCTGCTGCCACCGCCTTCGCAGAGGCCTGCGGAAAGAACGCGGTGGCAGTGAAGGACCGTGCCGGTTTCATCGTCAACGCCCTGCTCTTCCCGTATCTGAACAATGCCGTTCGTATGTTGGAGAACGGAACGGCATCTGCCGAAGACATCGATGAGGCAATGAAGGGCGGGTGCAACTTCCCGATGGGACCGCTTACACTGCTCGACCTCGTTGGTCTCGACACCTCCCTTGCGATCATCGACGCACTCTACGAAGAGTTCAAGGATCCGAACTACGCCGCGATGCCTTTGCTGCGCCGCATGGTTTCCGCCGGGCAACTCGGCCGCAAGACCAAGCAGGGCTTCTACAACTACACCCGCTGAGTCGCGTACATCGCGTGGGATACAAGAACCGGAGTCGAGCCGCCCCGCAATGGGCGTGCGTTCCGCGTGGACCGCTCTCTTCTACGATGACGCGGTGCCGATAGAGCCACCACCTTCGCACTGGGCCTTCCCGCCCCTCGATGACGCCGAACCAGAAGGTCCCGTGGCGGTCGGCGGTGACCTCGAACCCGGCACGTTGCTATGTGCATACCGGTCCGGTCTGTTTCCGATGCCGGTTGGCCGACAGAATCAACTCGGCTGGTGGTCACCAGATCCCCGGGCAGTCATACCAGTTGATCAGCTGTACCGGTCACGGTCTCTGGTTCGCTCAATGCGAGGATTCCACTTCAGCACCAACCAGGCTTTCGACGAAGTCGTACTGGGCTGCGCCGACCCCGGCCGACCGTATGGCTGGATCAACGACGACATCCGTGAGGCCTATCATCAGCTTCATGAACTGGGATGGGCCCACAGCGTTGAGGTGTGGTCCGGCAGGGAGTTGGTCGGCGGGGTCTACGGCGTGGGGATCGGGTCCTTCTTTGCCGGCGAGTCGATGTTTCACCGGGCAACCGACGCTTCAAAGGCGGCCCTGGTGCACTTGGTCGATCGACTGAGGCAGTCTCCATCGGCACTCTTTGACGTCCAGTGGCTCACACCGCACCTCGAGAGCCTCGGAGCCGTCGAAATCCCCCGCACCCAATACCTTCGGCGTCTGAGAGCGGCAACGTCGGGAAACTTCGGTCGATCCTGGGAATCACCGGCTTGAGGTTTCCTCATATTGCCCGCCACAGTGCCCGCCACGATGCCCAGCGCCCCGGCTTGCCCTACTCGCTCTCGACATCCTCGAAACGCGTGCAGTAATCGTGGAACATGAGCTCGACAACATCGGTGGGACCGGCACGGTGTTTGGCGACGATCACCTCGGTGGTGTTGTCGTCGGTCTCCTTGTTGTACATGGCGTCCCGGTACAAGAACATCACTACGTCTGCGTCCTGCTCGATTGAGTTGTGGGCAATCAAGCCGTTGGCCAGGAAATTGTGGGTTCCAGCGACCGTGGCATCGTATGTGGGCTGCTCTCCCAGCGAAGTGATCTCATGCACTTCGTCCCACATCACTTCCGAAGTTGCGAGTTGGGCGAGATCCTTGCTGTCAAGAGCTTCCGCTATACGTGCAAGCCTTGAACGGCTCGAGCACCGCGGTCGGGCTTCCGTTCCGAGCAGGTAGCCGCCGCAGTACTTCTCCCGCAAGAGGTCGGCCAGTTGACGCTGTGTCAGTTCGGCTCGGCCAAGTTCGGCGACCACCACGTCACGAACCTCACACGGGATGGTGTCGACGTTCGGATTGGACTTCTGGCCGCCAAGGGTCTGCAGTGCTTCGTTGAGCTTGGCGGACTTGGGGCCGTCGACGCCGATGGTGGTCAAAAAGTGTTTCTGCTGATCCACACCGTGAATCCAGAGGCGATGCAGCTTCCGGTTGGCACCGGTTGCTGAAATCCGGCCGTGGATCCCGAAGCGCAGGAGCAACTCTTGAACATCACGGAGAACATCGGGACGGGAACAGGATGCCGCCAGCCGCACATGGGGTCTGCCGCGGAGCTGGGTGACCGAAAGGTACGCCATTCGACCGAATAGTCGAGCCAGGAAACAAGCCAGCTGATTGTCATTCAGTGCGTGAGCTTCCGCGGGTACAGGTGATCCCTGACACACGTGGTTGACCCAGTCATCGAGCCTTTCCCGATCGGCCGACACGAGGTTTTCCGGAGGGTGGATGAGTCGCGGGACGGCGAGTCTGGATCCGACCTTGAGTTCGTCGAGTCGCCGCCATCCAAGAATCGTCCGGAACGGATGATTGGCGCTCGCCTTGACCTCGCGACCCGAGGCCATTCGAAGCAGGAAGACCTCTTTGGTGCCGCTGGGAAATGCCTTGGTGAGCGTGGCCGGCACCATCCTCCAGTCCTTATCCAGACTCCACACGGGAATACCTGTCAGGTCCTTTTCCACCAGATCGCGAAGTGTGATCTCCGTATTGTCGTCTGCTCGCCGCAGGCGCGTGTCAGCAGTGAGGCAGCCGGACTCGCGCAGGTCGGAGAGTTGTGGACGACGGTCGGACGTCCGTGATTCCAGCTGACGGGACAGCTGTGACAGTGCCATCACCGGGGCTTGCAGTTCCCTGGCCAGCACCTTCAGGCCACGGCTGATCTCTGACACTTCCACCTGACGACTTTCGGCTCCACCGCGTCCCTGCATCAGTTGCAGGTAGTCCACCACGATGAGTCCCAGCTTCTGACCCAATCGGTCCTGCAAACGCCGGGCCTTGCCGCGGATCTCCATCAAGGAGACAGCCGGATTGTCGTCGATCCACATGGTGGCGCGGGACAACTCGTCGCCGGCCTGATTGATCTTCTGCCAGTCGCGTGAGTTCATGTTGGCGTGACGGAACTTGGTGGATTGCACCTTCGCCTCCGCCGACAGGAGCCTGTAGGTGAGTTCGAGGCGGCTCATCTCCAACGAGAAGAAGAGCACCGGCAGCTGCTCCCTGATCGAGACATGCGCCGCCATGGACAGGGCAAAGGCCGTCTTTCCCACACCAGGTCGGGCTCCGACGATCGAAAGGGAGTTCGGCTGCATGCCGGACAGCAGGCGATCGAGCCGCGTGAATCCGGTGGGCGTACCGGTGACCGCCTGCTTTCGTTCCTGCAGTTCCTCAAGTCGGTCGATTCCGGGGCTGACCAACTCGCTCATTGGTCGGATGGTTTCACTCTCGCGTCGTTGGGCTACGGCGAATATCGCACTCTCAGCCTGATCAATCGTCTTGTCCACATCATCCAGAGGTGCGTATCCGAGCTCCCCTACTTCCCGGGCGGCCGAGATCAACCGTCGGAGCAACGCCTTCTCGGCCACGATGTTGGCGTAATACTCAGCGTTTGTGATGGCTGGCGTCCGCGCCTGAAGTGTCAGCAGTTCGGCGGAACCGCCGATGGATTCAAGCAACTCAAGCCGCTGGAGTTCCTCTGACACCGTGACGGGATCAACTCCTCGACCGTCTGCGGAGAGGGCCTGGATCGCGTCGAAGACGTGCCGATGCGCTGGTTTGTAGAAATCGTCGGGGGAGACCTTCCCCGCCACGGCTGAAATTGCCTGGGGAGAGAGAAGCATTGCCCCTAGCAGGGACTCCTCGGCGCCAATGTTGTGTGGTGGTATCCGCTGCTCGCCGAGCCCGATTCCAGTACCCAGATCCTGTGGTTGCGACATTGGAGTCAATTGTGCACGTAACCACCTGTGGGCATCCAGAGGACAAGCCCGTGAATCTCCTGTGGATCAAGGGTGGACAACTGTGGGTAACTCTTGTCATAAACCACAATGGGCATCACCTGAGGTGATGCCCATTGTGCAAACCCTCAAGTTCTGACGTCAGCCAGCGACAACCTCGATGTTGAGTGGGAACTCAACACTGGAGTGCAGTCGCGCCATCACGTGATAATCGCCGACGGCCTTGATTGGATCTTCGAGGCGGATTGCCTTGCGATCAATTTCGAATCCAGCCTGCTCGGACACAGCCTCACTGATCTCGGAGGCCGTCACGGAACCGAACAGCTTGCCGGAGTCCCCCGCTTGAGCGGTTACAACGATTTGTTTGGAGACCATCACCCGTGCAATCTCTTCGGCTGACTCACGCGCTGCGGCGTCACGTACGTCTCGCGACTTGCGCATGGCTTCGGCCTGAGCGAGAGCACCGGGGGTTGCGGCAATCGCCAGCTCCAGAGGCTCAAGATAGTTCCTGACGTAACCCTTGGAAACCTCGACGACCTCACCGCGATGGCCCACGCCTTCAACGTCGCCGCGAAGAATTACTCTCACCTGGCTCACTGTGTTGCCTCCTCGACGGACCCTACGGCCTTCGGAGTTCCGGCATTGTCTGCTGCAGGTGCAGCATCATCTGCCGGACGTTCGTCGCGGTTGTCATCGCGGCGGCTGTCACCACGGTCATCATCACGGGGTGGGCGATCCCGGCGATCTCCCCTACCACGGCGATCCTTGCCTCCACGCTGTGTGGTTACGCGACTGGTGTACGGCAACAGTGCCATTTCACGAGCGTTCTTGATCGCATTCGCCACTGCACGTTGCTGTTGAGAACTGTTGCCATTGACCCGGCGGGCACGAATCTTGGCCCGATCGGACATGAACCGACGAAGAAGGTCCACGTCTTTCCAGTCGACGTACTCAATCTTCTCGGAATCCAGAACGGAAGTCTTCTTCTTGATGCGCCGAGTGCTCTCGGCCTGCTTCATGTTCCGTTTGGACGATTTCTTTCCCATCAGAAGGGTTCCTCACTGCTGTTATACGCGGGAGCTTCGGTACGTGCCGGCGCACCTCCGCCTCCGCCGCCACTGTTGTCACTCGTGTCACTGGTGCGGCGTTCGTTCTTTTCCACCTGGGCGGTCGCCCAACGAAGACTCGGCCCGATCTCGTCGGCAACAACCTCCACCTTGGATCGTTTCTCGCCTTCCTGGTTCTCCCAGGAACGCTGCTCAAGACGGCCAACAACCATCACCCGGCTGCCCTTGAAGAGCGACTCGGTGACGTTCTCGGCCAGGTTGCGCCAGCAGACAACATCAAAGAATGAAGTCTGTTCCTCCCACTCATTGCTCTGCTGATTGCGCCAACGTCGATTCACCGCCAGACCAAAAGTGGCGATTGCCGCACCGCTGGGGGTAAATCGCAGCTCTGGATCGCGGGTGATGTTCCCGACCAGTTCGACTGTGTTTCCTGCCATTGCTAACTCCTGCTCAGTTCGCGGCCGTGAACAGAGCGCGGCGCACCGCTTCTGTTTCGGGCAGCCGGATCAACTTGTGGCGGACTACATCGTCCGCGAGACGGAGGAAGCGATCCACATCATCGAGGTTGGGTGCCTCCGTGGAGATCTCGAAAAGTGTATAGACACCTTCGTGTTTGTGGTTGATCTCGTAGGCGAAACGACGCCGCCCCCATTTGTCAACTGTGGGAACGAGCCCGCCTCCGGACTCAACCATCTCCTTGACCCGATTGATCATTGCCTCATTGGCAGCGTCATCGGAATCCTGGTCAACGATGACCATCAATTCGTACGCGCGTTCTGTCACGTCAGTGCCTCCCTATGGACCGGACCCTTGCGGGTCCCAGGGTCCTGCACGATGCAGGACAGGGTTGAATTCTGGTTGCCCCCAATCGGGAGCCCCACCACTGTAGGGCTCCTCATCGCTTGAGGTTGAATCGCTTCCATGGGCTAGAGCCAATCAGAGGGGTGTGACAGCGTTGGCACAGCCTACGGAGGCCGGTTCAGCTGGATCCGTAGAGGGCAAGCGCCTCGGCCTCATCCTCGCCGAGATGATACGTCTCTGCATCCGATGGGAACGAGCCGCCGCGGACATCGTGCACAAAAGCGCCCATCGCCATCACGGCTTTGGTACGCAGGTCGGCATAACGTCGCACGAACTTGGGAGCCGCCCGGTCTTCGAAACCCAGCAGATCATGACAGACGAGAACCTGGCCGTCGGTGTCGGCACCAGCACCGATGCCGATGGTGGGGATTTCCAGCGATTCTGTGACCAGACGGGCGACGGTGCCCGGAACACCTTCGAGGACAAGGGCGAAGCAACCGGCATGCTGAAGCGCTTTGGCATCGGCAAGAAGGTTGAGTGCCGTTTCGGATTGTTTGGCCTGCACCTTGAATCCGCCCATTGCGTGCATGGACTGTGGGGTGAGTCCCAGATGCCCCATCACGGGAATCTCAGCATCAACGAGCGCTTCGATCATCGCCACGCGCTTCGCACCACCCTCGAGCTTCACGCACTGGGCGCCGGCGCGGATCAGCCTGGCGGCGTTGTTGACGGTGTCTGTTTGTGAGATGTGGTAGCTCATCCACGGCATGTCACCCACGATCAGCGGATGTGGATTGGCACGGCCCACGGCGGCCGTGTGATGGACCATGTCATCGATCGTCACCGACAGAGTGTCCTCGTAGCCAAGAACCACCATGGCGAGGGAGTCACCAACGAGGATCATGTCAACGCCTGCTTCCGACGCGATCCGCGCTCCGGGTGCGTCATAGGCTGTCACCATCACCAACGGCTCTGCACCGTTGCGAACCTTGCGGCCCGACACCTTGGGCACGGTCATCTCGCTAGCTGGAGCCATCGTCTCCACCTCCTGTCGGGTCCAGCGCCACTCGGCTGCCGGCCACAACAAGAACGCTAAACCACATCGGAGCCAAAACCAAGAAATCCCGATCGAAAAGCGGCACCTGCGACCTTCGGGATCATGCGTGGCCTCGCAGCGGCAAGACTGCTCCTCATGAAGCCGGAACAATGTGAGAGCTGTGGTCGTGCCGAGTCGAACCTTCTGAAGGTCCAGCGCATCTATCTTCTGGAACCTGAGGACACTCCAGTGACTTCGTCCGACCGAACCGATCCGCAACGCGCTGAACCCGAAATGGTGCCCGCTGCTGCCGACATCGAATTCTGGTGCGCTTCGTGTTGCGCAACCTTTCCGCATTCAGTCATCGACGAAACAGACTGATTCGTTCCCGGGGTTCGCCAACCTACGGGATGGTGGTATCCGAAGTGGCCGGAGTTGTTACGTCGGGAGGGACAGTGGTGGAGGGAGGAGCCGAAGTCTGCGGAATCGACGATGTGGTGCTGGACTGGGCTGGTTCGCTGGTCGACGGGACTGAGCTTGCAGCCCTCTGGGTGGTCGTGGTCTGACTGCTCGGACGCGTGTTGCTGTTCAAGATCTTTCCGCCGGCGTCCACATCGCTGAAATCGCAAGGCTCATTCCCCTCGGTGAGCACGTCCATGAACGTTCTCCAGATGGTTGCGGGAAAGTTTCCGCCGTATACGGTCCGACCCTGGTAACGCATTTTCTGCGGATTCTCGTAGCCCATCCACACCGACGTGGTGAAGTCGCAGGTGTACCCGCTGAACCAGGCATCGGTCGAGTCGTCGGTGGTTCCCGTCTTGCCTGCGGCCGGCACGTTCAGGCGTGCGCCAGTACCGGAACCCTTCTGGATCACGCCGGTGAGAACTGAGGAGACCGTGTCGGCAACCTGGGGTGAAATCGCCTGCTCGCGCCGCGTCTCGGTTGAAGCGTCAAACAACAGGTTCCCCTCGCTGTCCTCGACCCGGGTGATCACATACGGATCGATCTGCACACCGTGACGGGAGAAGGTGGAATATGCCGAAGCCATGTCCATCACGGAAACGTCGCCCGTACCCAGTACCAGTGAATAGTTGGGTGCGAGTTCGCTTTTCACACCCAGTCGGCCTGCCATCTCCACCAACGACTCGGGAGTGATTTCGTCCACCAAACCGGCGAAAACGGTGTTCGTGGACTTCCAGGTGGCTTCTGCAATCGTCTGAACTCCGTGGCTGCGGCCGTCGTAGTTGCCTGGGGTCCAGAGCTCACCCGGAGAGGAGTAGATTCCCGGGAAGGATGTTGTGGCGGGTGCGCGAAAACGCGACTCGGTGGAGTAATCCTGTTCGACGAACGCGGCCAGAGCCAGGGGTTTGAAGGTTGAACCTGCCGGTCGACCGGAGCCACCCCCATCGGCCCCCAACGCAAGGTTGACCTGATCGGTATCAAAATCCTTGCCCGCGACCATCGCCCGCACGCGACCGTCGCGGTCCACCGATACCAGTGACCCGAGGGGAGCGTCCGGCTGATCCAGTACGTTGTTGACAGCTTCGGTTGCGGCTCGTTGCACGTGTGGGTCGAAGCTCGTGTACACCCGCAGACCGTGGGTCTCCGCTCCTTCGCCGAACCGCTCCCTCAACTGCTTGCGCACCAGTTCGAGCCAGTACTGCGATCCGATGTCCTCATGCTGGACGTTGCCGAAGTCACTGTCCCGACTCGGGCGAGGAAACACTGTGACGATGTTCGGTGATCCGTCGGCCCTGGTGGGTTCGGTGATCCACGGAATGACCTTGGCCGCGTCCGCCTCATCCGAGGTGATGTACTCCTCGGAGACCATTGCATCGAGTGTCACATCGCGGCGTCGGGTGGCTTCGGCAGGATCCTTGGCGGCGTCCGCTGTTTCGGGAGAGCGGATGAGGCCGGCCAGATAGGCCGCCTGATACAGCTGAAGATCTCCCACACCAACCCCGAAATACACCCGGGACGCGGCCTCGATCCCGTATGCGCCACGGCCGAAGTAGACCTCGTTCAGGTACCGGGTGAGGATCTCACGCTTGTCGAGTTCCTGTTCAAGTTTGACCGACAAGACGGCCTCTTTGACCTTGCGTTCCACAGTCCGTTCAGAGGTCAGGAACTCGTTCTTCACGTACTGCTGGGTAATGGTCGAACCACCCTGTCGTGATTCGGAGTCACCCGCCAGATCCCGGTAGACAGCTCGCATGATCCCCAACGGATCGATGCCGTTGTGGTTGAAGAAACCACGGTCCTCGGTTGCCAGGACGGCCTCGACGACCATGGGCGGCAGGTCGTCGTAGTCGATCAACACGCGTTCTTCCGCAGTGCGCAAGATGGCCATGCTCGAGTCGAATCCGCATTCGCCGGGGGCCACATTGATGTCGCAGACGAAGCTGGTCTCAACCGGACGCTCGGCGGCCGGCAATTCAATGGTGTTCAGGACCAGCCAGATTCCGCCGACGGCAACAAACGCCACCACGACCAACGCGTAAAAGACCCTCCTTGATTTCCAGAGGATCGATGTGCGTTTCTTAGGTGCTGTGGAGCCAGAGGGGTTCGCCATGATGATCGACGGGGGCACACCATTGGGCGCATCCGTGCAAACAAGTCTGCACGGTGAAGCACCGCCATCCCAGCCACGCAGCTGGGAATCAGTACCCAAACCCGGCAGGATCCTCAGGTCAGGTTCTTCGAATCCGGTGCCCTCACCGCTTGGCGAGGGCTTCGCACCAGTTCAAGGCTTCTCCAGAACCTGGTCACTATCGCGACTTTGCGCCCATCGGAACTATGTCGAGCAGGTGATTCCACCTGCACGCCAGACAGATCTCAACCGAGTAGGTCCGCGCGCCGCTGGAGCCGCCGTACCTCTCGCTGAGTCTCAGCAAATGGGTGTTGTTCTCCACCACCCGGCCGCCGGCGGGAAGCTTCGAACCGAATACGAACCGAACGATCCGCAGCTCCCGCTGTGCACAGATCGGACAGGGCGAGGTGGCCTTGCGCGAATGATTCAGGGCGATACGAATCAGTTCTGCCTGTGCATCACACACATCCCCTCTGGTGAGTTCCCCGGAGCGGTATCGGTGGAGCAGCTGCCGGCGCGCGAACCGGTAGTCGATGCTGCCCGGAGCATCCCCGGATCGGCCCGGGGCTTCCGGCTGCAGGAACGGCATCCAAACAGGATAACGGTGGACGGCTTCGTACGGGTCCGCGGTTGGGTCGGCCAGTTCGGTCAAACTCTGCACATGGTTGAACCTCAAGCCGCGAACCCACCTCGCCGCCATCCCTCCGCCGGAAATCTGGACGCTGCACCGCGTGCGGTTGATCCGGACGAATTGCCAGACCCGCTACCCACCCTCAGCTTCCCCCACGGTGACGAAAGGGGAACTCCTGCCATTCGGTTCGGCCCCGGACTGGACAACGATTCTCTCAGCAGACTCATCGGCCCGCTGAAGGGATCGCGGATTCTCGACCTCGGATGCGGATCGGGTGCGGCGGCGGTCGCCATGGCCCGCGCGGGAGCACGGGTCATCGCGGTGGAACCGAGTACCACCCGGCTCGCCAGGGCGAGGTCCACCGCAGAACTGGCCGATGTTCATGTGGAATTCCATCACAGCGACGTAGCCGATCTCGCCTACGTCCGGGCCGATTCGATCGACTCGGCTCTCGCCATCTACTCACTCTCGCAGGTACAGGACCTTCCCCGGGTATTCCGCCAGATTCACCGTGTTCTGTCCACCGATGCACCATTGGTGATCTCCCTCCCCCATCCGACCACAACCATGTTGGAATGGGATGAAGAGGAGCAGAACAGTCCCTGGATGTGGCGCCCGTACTGGAGCGAGCAACCGATCGCCTGGCGGGTTGCCGGGGACGAGGGCACCACCCACGTTCATCAGATCGCAGAGGTGTTCACAGCCTTGATGCGGTCAAACTTTCGGGTGGACACTCTGCTGGAGCCGCTGCCATCGGCGGACAGCGGCTCACTTCACGCCGACAAACTCCACCAGTGGTCGCCCCCATCGGTGATCATCAGGGGGCGCAAGCTCGGTACTTGAACCAAACCGACCGCTCAGGCGCGCGATGAGTCGTCCGCGGCCTCTTCCCCAGTTTTCGGACGAACCACCACCACAGGGCAAACAGAGTGATTGACCACATAGCTGGTGACCGAACCCAGCAGCAGGCCCATGAACCCACCGTGTCCTCGCGAGCCAACCACCAGTAGTTCGGCCTCTTTGGAAAGGGCGATCAGGCGTTCGCCGGCGTGGCCCTCGATCACCTCCGTGGTGGCTTCCACACCCTCGAGATCGCCGTCCATGCGCACAGTGTCGACCGCGGCCCGGAGCATCGTCTCGGAAGCCGATTCGAGATCCGACGAGTCAGGCACGGCAACTTCATAGCCCGTGCTCATGATGGGAGTGGTGAATGTGCCGACCACATGGAGGACTTGATCGCGCATCCGCGCTTCGGCAGCTGCCCACCGAAGGGCGTCCAACGAATTTTCCGAGCCGTCGACTCCGACAACGATACCTCTCATCCGCTCTCTCCTTGCTTGTAGAAATGGGCTTGTAGAAATGGGCTTGCTGTAAGCCGGCTTGGGGCAACCGACGCTTGCCGGGACGGGCCATCTGCAGCCGCCCTGCAATTCGGCGCACGGGCGCCAGACGTAGTTTACTCGCCAGGGTCGCCACTCTGCCCCTGACGAAGCGCCCACCACGCATCGAGCTCCGCGAATGCGGTCTCTTCCGGAAGTGGACCCCGATCCAGGCGCAGTTCCAGAAGGTGATCCAGAGCCTCCCCGATCACCCGTCCGCCTGGTATTGCCAAGTGGGCCATCACCTGGTTTCCGTCGAGGTCCGGCCGGATCAAGGCAAGTTCCTCCTGTGTCCGGAGCACCTCGATCCGATCTTCGAGTTCATCAATGCGGCGCCCCAGTGCCAAGGCCTTTTTCTTGTTGCGGGTAGTGCAATCGGACCGTGTAAGGGCAAGAAGCTCCGGCAGAAGGTTGCCGGCGTCGCGCACGAATCGCCGAACTGCCGAATCAGTCCAACCGAGTTGATACGTGTGCATTCGCAAATGCAGAAAAACGAGTTGGCTCACGTCGTTGACCATCTCATTGCTGAACTTGAGTGCCCGCATCCGTTTACGGGTCATGCGCGCCCCGACAACCTCATGATGGTGAAACGACACACCCTTGTTTCCGATTGCGCGGGTGCCGGGCTTTCCGATGTCGTGGAACAGTGCCGACAAGCGGACCAATTGATCCGCGGGAGCTTGGGCAACCACCGCGATCGTGTGGCTCAGCACATCCTTGTGACGGTGAATCGGATCCTGCTCGAGCCTCATCTTCGACAGTTCCGGAAAGAAGACGTCAGCAAGACCCGTGTCATACAGGAACCAGAGCCCGGCGCCTGGATCCTGAACCACGACCAGCTTGCAGAGTTCGTCCCGAATCCGTTCCGCGGAAACGATCCCGAGTCGTTCACGCCCCACCGCCACAGCCTCGACCAGCTCGGGGTCCGGTGCCAGTTTGAAACGGGCGATGAAGCGGGCAGCGCGCATCATCCGCAACGGATCGTCGGTGAATGACACCTCAGGATCCAGTGGTGTTCGGAGCCGGCGCTCCAACAAGTCGGCCACACCGTCGAAGGGATCAATCAGTCGGGGCTCCACACCGCCCAATTCGATCGCCATGGCGTTGATCGTGAAGTCACGACGGGAAAGATCCGTGGTCAGGTCGGTTCCGCTGAAGTCCACCCGGGGTTTGCGGCTCTCAGGGTCGTAGACCTCGGTGCGGTGTGTCGTGATCTCCACCGGCTGACCGCCGACACTTGCGCCTATGGTCCCGAATCGCTCGCCTTGGGTCCACAGTGCCTTGGCAAACGGTTCCAGGAGTTTCCTGGTCTCTGCCGGGGAGGCATCGGTGGTGAGGTCCAGATCATTGTGCCCGATGTCGGAGTCAATGGTGTCCACGGAACGTCCCTTGATCCCACCCCCAGTTCGGTTTGGAACAGAATCACCCGGCACCAGAAGATCGCGTACAACTCCGCCGACGATGTACAACCGGTGACCATCATCGACGAAGGCCTGCGCCACGGGCGCGAGCAGATCGAACATCGGGCGGGCGCGGTCGGGAATCACCGTGTCACGATACTTGGGGGTGCCGCGATGCCTGCGAGTCCGGGTCGCACACTCAGCCCAGACTGCGCTTGCGAGTCTCTTGCGCCTCTTTGAGCGACCTCGCTCCCGGGCCGCCCACGCTCGGCGGTTCCGGATGGAGCTTTTCACCACTGAGTGCAGCAATCGTGGCAGCCGAGCTGTCCCTGATCGCGTTCAGGTCATAGCCACCTTCCATAACAGCCACCACATGGCCGCGCGGCACCAGTTGCATGAGGTCGGTCACCACGTCAGCGATGTCACCCGAGGTCAGTTCGAGGTCACAGAGCGGATCCGCTTGGTGCGCGTCAAAACCAGCCGAAAGGATCAGCCAGTCCACTCCAAGGTGCTCGATTGCGGGGGCGACAACGGACTCGATGCTGCTTCGGTAGTGCTCGCCGGTGGCTCCGGGCGGAAGTGGGAGATTGATGGTGGTGCCCAAACCGGCGCCGCTACCGACGTCGGAGGCAAATCCCGTGAAGGGATACATGGGATTCTGGTGCCAGGACACATACAAGACATCGGGATCCTCGAAGAAGATGTCCTGGGTCCCATTGCCATGGTGGGCGTCAATGTCCACAATTGCCACCTTGTTGCCCATCGCCTTGAGATGGGCCGCAGCAACGGCCACGTGGTTGTAAAGGCAGAATCCCATGGCAGTGGCTGAGTTTGCATGATGTCCTGGCGGTCTGACGGCCACGAATGCCCCACCGAAGTTCCCGGAACCAAGTTGCTCCACGGCGTTCAGCACCGTTCCGGATCCCAAGCGGGCCAGCTCCTCGGAACGTTCGCTCATGGAAGTGTCGAGGTCGATCAGGCCTCCACCTTCGGCGGCCAGCATCCCAAGACGTTCAAGATGCGCCGGTGCATGCACGCTCAACAGTTCGGAGTCCGTTGCCGAACGAACGTCCAGAGGAGCCAACATCTCCTGAAGGTGATGCCGTTGCACCCCCTGCTGCACGGCATCAATCCGACTTGGCCTCTCAGGATGGCCTTCACCGGTCAGGTGTTCTTTGAACACGGAGTCGGCGTTGAACAGGACCGTCATCGGAACAAGCTTATGTCCGTTCCTACTCCGGGATTCCGCTGTCATTAGTGTTGTTCGCGAGTCGCCGGGTTCGCTGGTGCACAACGGGAGTCCGTGTCAGTGATGACGACAACCGAAACGATCAGTATCGGAAGACTGCACTTCCGGGTCAGACCATGGCATTCCGACCCCTCCATCGCGCATCTGGCCATGGCTCCCGGCGGCGGGTTGCCAGAGATCGCTCAGATCGCCGAGTGCTTGGGTCGAATTCGGGATCTGGGATACGAATCGGCACTGACCTCCGCGATTGACACTGCTGAGGGAACCGCTTACCGGTCCCTCGGATTCAGCGAACGCGATCGTCTGCGGGTGATGCGGCACGATCTGACGGAACTGGATCAGCTGAAGGGCGGCGGCCGAAGCAGTGGCTACACATGCAGGCGGGCGAGGAAATCCGACAAGCTCGCATGCCTGGACATCGACTCGCGGGCCTTCGAGCCATTCTGGCGGCTGGATGCCGGTGGCTTGGCGGATGCCGAAGCAGCCACGCCTTCCCGACGATTTCGGGTGATCCAGGATCGCAATCGGGTGCTCGGATACGCCGTTACCGGGCGCGGTGGTCAACAGGGTTTCATTCAGAGGCTCGCCACCGATCCCCACGTTCAGCGTCAGGGCGTCGCATCTCTGCTCGTGGTCGACGCTCTCCGCTGGTGTGGGCGGCGACAAACCCGAGAAGTGTTCGTGAATACCCAGGTGTCGAATGTGGCCGCCACAAGACTCTATGAAAAACTCGGATTCGTGACGACACCAAATGACCTGGTCGTGTTGTTCTGGTCCGGTGACTGATCCAGCTTCACACCGCTTTCCGAGTGGTGAACCGGGCCGGCGACGTCGGATGCCGCTGCGGCTTGCCGCGGTTTTCGTGATCCTGCTCGGCAGCACGATTCTCGGACCGGCCGCCCACGCCGAAGAAGCAGCCCCTGCCATCGCAGTGGAGATGGTCAGCCCCTGGGTGGCGGCCGACGGCGAGTTCGTGGTGAGACTGGAACCCAGCAGCGAGATTCCACTCGACGCCCGATTCACCTACGTGATCCACCAGCGATTGCGAACCGACGACGGGTCCAGGCTGCGTGAACAACTCGAAGTCCTCGAAGGTGGTGAATCTCCCAATGGCAATCTCCATGGTCCCGAGACATTTCCGGCTTTGCTGCTCGGCAATCCGGCCGATGGTCTGGAGCTGGAAATCCCGATTCGAAGCAGGTCGGGCGATGCCGACCGACTGCTCGTCCCCACTCAGGGGATTCATCCCGTCTCCTTGAAGATCGAGACGGTTGACGGCGAGACCCTGTGGTCGGAAACGGTCTACCTGAACCGTCTTCCCGATACCGAGCCGGTCGGACGAGACGGTTTGCCCGCCTACACCGCAGTTCAAGTGATCGCTGGTATCGACTCCACCCCCACACTGTCTGCCCAAGGTGACCTGGAACTGGATGCCGAGGAACGCGCCTCGATCGCGTCGGTTCAATCACTTCTGAATGAGAGCACCGACCTCCCGATCACCCTCAATGCAAGACCCAACACACTGCTCGGGCTGAGCAGATCAACCGACCCCGAGGATCCTGCATTCGTCGAAGAGTTCTCTGATGCGGCGTGGATTCTGGGTCGTCAAAGTTACGTGCGCGTGGATGCGGCCGGCCTTACCGCCACAGGCAGGTCGGAGCTGTCACGTCAGATTCTCGAAGGGGATGCTTTCCTGTCCCGGACGGGAAACCTGAATACGGAACTCTGGCTTCTGGATGACACTGTGGACACCGAAGCAGCCCACACACTGACAACGATGGGCATCAAGCACCTGGTGATGTCCCCAAGTGCTTTCATCCCGCTGTCCACCGGGGGGACCGGACTCGAATCTGTCCGGGCCTTCGCAGTGGACACCGAACCCACCATGACGGTGACGGCGTATGATCCGGCGCTCATTCGGCAACTCAGCGAAACAGGAACCGACCCAGCCCTGAAGGCTCACCGCACCACCACCGCCATGATGGGATCGTGGTTCGACGCGATTTCGGATCCCGACGACGCATTCCCGGGATCCACCGCCACGATCGTTCTTCCACCAAACACCGAACCCGAGACCCTTCGGGCCCTGATGGAGCCCCTGAGGGAGTCGGGACCATTACGAGCGGCGACCCCGACGGCCGCAGCAAACGACCGTGGAGTTCCGATGACGGCCTCGCTCGTTGATCGCGAAACGGGCGACCTCACCAGCGTGGTTGGCCGAACCGAGGCAGTTCGTGACCAAATCGACGGATACCGCTCAATGACAACCGAACGGAATCAAGACGCCCTGGAGTGGGATCTAATCAACAGCCAGGCACCCGCGCTGTCCGCGGACGAGTCCCAGCGAGAGTCCCTGTGGTCGGGAGTATCAGAGTCGATCGATGCCAAGGTCGCCCAGATTACCGGACCGGAGGAGCGCACCATCCTTCTCACCTCCAGTTCGGGCACCATCCCTCTCAGGCTCAACAACGGACTCGACCACCCGGTCACGCTGCTGATGTCGGTACGCTCCCCTCGCCTCGAGTTCCCTCAGGGGAGTAAGTCGAACATCGTGTTGCCGCCCGGCGAGAGCTTGATCGACATCCCCATCGAGGTGAGGGCTCCCGGAGCTTCCCTGCTTCGGATCCGACTCTCTTCTCCTGACGGAACAATCCGACTGCCGGAGGCAGTCGTTCCGGTTCGATCCTCATCGATATCCGGTGTGGGCGCAGCTCTGTCGATCCTCTCGTTGGGGTTTCTGCTCCTGTGGTGGTGGCGGACCCATCGTCGGTCCAAGACCCAGGCTGCTGCCGGGCACCCGAGTTCAAAGACTGCCGAGTAGCGTTGGCGACGGGTGTCTGATTCAAAGGGGTTCGACCCTTCGACCGAACAAACTCAGATCGACGGACCGCCGGGCCTGCTCGGCGCCGGCACGGTGGTGGCGAACCGCTACGTCCTTCATCATCTTCTCGGAAGCGGCGGAATGGCCCAGGTCTGGGAGGCCACCGATGAGACGCTCGGGCGAAACGTGGCGGTGAAGATCCTCCACCCGCACCTTGCCGGCGACGAGACATTCGTGTTGCGGTTCCGCCAGGAAGCGATCGCCGCGGCCCGCTTGAGCCACCCGAACATCGTGGGTGTCTACGACACCTGCTCGGATGGATCCAACGAAGCCATCGTGATGGAACTGCTCGAGGCAAAGACGCTGCGAGAGGTTCTCGACGAGCGCGGAAGCCTGGATGTGCCGAGTGTGGATCGCATCGGCATCAGATTGCTGGACGCTCTCGAGGCGGCACATCGAGCCGGGATCGTGCACCGGGATGTGAAGCCTTCGAACGTGCTGCTGTGTTCTGATGGACGAGTCAAGATCGCGGATTTCGGGATCGCCAAAGCCGAAGACAACACGGATCTGACACGCGAAGGATCTCTGCTCGGAACGGCTTCCTACCTTTCTCCTGAGCAACTGACCAACGAACAGATAGACGGGCGATCCGACCTCTTCTCGCTGGGAGTGGTCCTCTACGAATGCCTGACCGGCCAGTTGCCGTTCCCCGGCGACACCGATGCAGCCAAGGCGCTGTCGAGGTTGCACACACGACCGGCCGATCCCCGCCAGTACCGCTCGGACATCCCTCCCTGGCTGTCTGAAGCGGTATTGCGATCTCTGAGTCGATATCCGGCAGATCGGTTCTCCGACGCGGCCGACTTCCGTGCGGCACTCAGCTGGGATGGAATCACCGAGGTTCAACAACCTGCAGAGGTAGAGGTTGAGGATTACTACGGCGAAGAGTTGGAGCCCGAGAGTTTCGGCCGATCGGAACGCAGCTGGTTGGTGCCGGCGCTGTTCATCCTGCTCATCGGAACAGCGGTCGTTGTGGCTTACTTGCTTCTCCAACGAACAACGGATCCTTCCTCCGATGATCGATCCACGGTACCCGCCGCCGCGGAACCCGATGCGGCCACGATCGCCGGGGTGCGCACCTACGATCCGGATGGGTCGGGTGAACCCGGCGAGAACGACGGTCTGAGCGGAGCGGCCATTGATGGTGACACCGCAACCGTATGGCGAACGGAATCCTACGACTCCCAGAATTTCTTTGGCTCCAAGGACGGCGTGGGTCTGATCGTTGACCTGGCCTCTCCATCAGAGATCGACACGGTGACAATCGATGGCTCAACCAACGGATGGTCCGGTGAGGTCCATCTGCTGGCCGAGGGACAGGAATCGGATCCTGATCTCGAGCCCGCGGCAACACTGGTGGACATCGAGGAAACCGCAGTGGTGGAACTCGGCGGCCGGGCCGCCTCATCGATCCTGATCTGGATCACTGATCTCGGTGAATCCGATCACCGACACCGTGTCGAGATCGGCGAGGTCACGGTTGCAGGCACAGCCAGCGGCTGATGGGGACCGCAGACCAAGAGGCCGAAACCGAAGAGGCCGGACTGATCGAGCGGGCCCGCTCCGGGCAGAGCGCCGCGGCCGAACAACTCCTGCGGGATCATCTTCCCAAGATCAGTGCAATCTGTCGTCGAATGTGCACAAGTCCCTCCGACGCCGAAGACGCTACCCAAGAGGCCATGATTGCCATCGCCCGTGGAGTACGCCGATTTGACGGCCGGAGTTCATTCTCAACTTGGGTGTATCGCGTGACCACGAATGCTTGCCTGGACGAAATCCGGCGCCACAAGCGCCGACCAGTTCCGAGCGACGCCCATGCCGAGGTTGCTACCCCAAGTGAAGAAGACCCGGCTCAACGAGTCGAGCAGTACGAGCTTCGGGATCAGCTGAGCCAGGCCCTTGCCGATCTTCCTGAGGAGTATCGAGTGGCGGTGATCCTGCGGGATCTGGCTGATCTCGAGTACGGCGACATCGCGTCGGTCCTGGAGTTGAACCTCGGCACGGTCAAATCGCGAATTGCCCGGGGTCGAGCCCGATTGGCGCGACAGTTGGGTGACAATCGTGCGGACATCGCCCACGCGGGAACCAATCGGCCGGCCGAATCGTCAGAATCCCAAAGGCAACATGACTGATCCCTCAGATTCCCACAACAATGATCCCGAGCCCGCGGCGAGCGACCTCGAGCTGCGCGCCTCTCTGATTGTCGACTCTTCCGCTACTGACCCGGATTTTGTCAACACGGGTCGAGCGGGGACCCATGCCGACTCGGAAACCAACGACTTGGCCACGCTCATGCTCAGCGCGCGAGAGGAACTTCGCCATGACAATCTCCCACCTACCGTTGGCTCGCAAGACATGGTCCTCAGAGCCATGGCGGCCTTCGACAAGGAGTCGTCCGACCAGAACGGCGGAACCACGGGGGTGGCAACCGCTGCGGTTACCCCGCTCAAGCGGAAGAGAAACGCCCACAAGTGGTTGGCGGCAGCGGCCGTGACCCTCCTGCTCGGAGGGGGTATCGGATGGTTGGGCGTCAACTCCACCCGGAATGAACCCGTTGACTCGGCCGCCATGGATGAGGCGACCCCAGAATCCGGATCGAGTGGGGCGGCGTCTGAGGGACTCAACCCGGACCTCAGCGCCCCGGCGCTGGGACAGGACAGCCAAACCGGCGGCAATCCGGCAGAAATCGGGGAGTCCCCAGACATCGGGGACACTCCAATTCTGTTCGACCGAATCCGGACAGCCATTCAGTCACTCGGAGAGCGACTCCGGTCGATCCTTGGCCTGCACGTACCCTGACCCATTTCTGCCTGACTTTCACAAGCGTGTGGCCCACAAGGCATATGCTGACGCCGATGAGTACCGATCCGTCCTCCGCAGTACCCAATCCCGATCCAGGTGGTTCCGCGAACGACGCCACCGAACCCGATTGGACCGATCAGGTCGCGGATCTCGTGGTCGAAACGGTGGACAAGATCCGGAGCCGAACCACCGGCCCGATTCAGAACGTCGTCACCGCGTCGGTGTACGGCCTCGTCGCCTTGATCATCGTGATCCCGATTCTGATCGCATTCTTCGCAGGTCTGGTGCGGTTTCTCAATTACATAATCCCCGGCGACGTGTGGATCGCCTACCTGACCATCGCCGTCGGCATGTGGTTGATCGGCTGGTTTGTGTGGAGCCGCCGCAAACCTACTGACTGACGACCTCCAAACAAGACCCAACTCCCCCAATCCACTCAGCCGAATCCACTTGCGAGCCCAAACTGTGGGGAATGGATCACTCCCCCGGCGGGTTTGCCCGGACTCACTCCATTTCACGAATCGGAGACACGAATGCCAGAACAACGCAAGATCATCATCATCGGCTCGGGCCCTGCCGGACTGACGGCCGCCATCTACACCGCCCGTGCCAACCTCGAACCACTTCTGATCGAAGGAGAGCCTTCCTCGACCAGTGATCAGCCCGGCGGCCAATTGATGCTGACCACCGACGTGGAGAACTACCCGGGATTTCCCGACGGAATCCAGGGTCCCGAGTTGATGGGTGGATTCCGGGCACAAGCGGAACGATTCGGCGCAGAGATCATCACCGCCAAGGTCTCACAGGTGGATTTTGCCCAACAACCATTCCGGATCTGGGTCGGAGACACCGACGCAGAGCCCACGTACACCGCTGCCGCGGTGATCGTGGCCACGGGCGCTCAGGCACTGATGCTCGGCCTGCCCAATGAAGATGCCCTGTTGGGCCACGGCGTTTCCACCTGCGCCACCTGCGATGGCTTCTTCTTCCGTGATCAGCACATAGCGGTGGTCGGTGGCGGCGATTCAGCTGTGGAAGAAGCGATGTTCCTCGCTCGATTCGCCTCTTCCGTCACAGTGATCCACCGGCGCGACGAACTGCGCGCCTCCAAGATCATGGTTGATCGAGCAATGGAGAACCCGAAGCTCAAGTTCCAGTGGGACACCGTGGTCACCGAGATCATTGGCGATCAGAAGCTCGAAGGCCTCAAGATCAAAAACGTCAAGACCGATGAGGAATCGAAGTTGGACGCAACCGGACTGTTCGTGGCAATCGGCCACCGGCCGTCCACTGATCTTTTTGTCGGGCAACTGGAACTGAAGGACAACGGATACCTTCAGACCCGCGATTCCCGCTCACTCACCAATGTGGAAGGCGTGTTTGCGTGCGGAGATGTCCAGGATGACTGGTACCGCCAAGCGGTTACCGCTGCGGGCAGCGGCTGCATGGCTGCCATCGATGCCGAACGCTGGCTTGAAGAGCGAGGCCTTTAGAACTCGGCTGGTAGATTGGGGCTTGGCCGGCGGAACGCGCCGGTAGGGCGCTCATCTGGGCAGATCCCCCTGTCGGGAATTGGTCTGCGGCCCAAGTGGTTGTTGTTAGTGCAAACATCACGGTTCCTCCATCGCGGGGGAGCCGCGTATCAGAAGGGCAAGAAACGAATGGCTGAAGTCTCCGAACTCACCGATTCCACATTCTCCGAAGAGATCAACTCTTCATCCGAGCCAGTCGTCGTCGACTTCTGGGCCGAGTGGTGTGGTCCCTGCAAGATGGTTGCACCCATCCTGCACGAAATCGCCGAAGAACAGAGTGGCAAGCTCAAAGTGAGCAAGCTCAACGTCGACGAGAATCCCGGCATCGCCCAGCAGTTCAACGTCATGAGCATTCCCACGATGATCGTGTTCAAGGACGGAACCGAAGTGAAGCGAATCGTTGGCGCCAAAGGCAAGGCCCAGCTTCTCGAGGACTTCGCGCCACTACTCTGAGACGCCCCTGCGCTGACACAGAGAACCTCTCTGGGGACCGCGCGCCAGCGCTGAGTAAGTGCACGAAGAAGACACCCCGGCATACGGCCAGTTCGCCGTGCGAGGCGAGCGCCGATGGCGGCACGGTTTATCATTGTCGCCATCACGTCCGCACCCACTCCCCTCTCCACAGGTTCGGTAGGTACCGAGGTCCTCGACCTGCAACGCCGCCTGGACGCGGTCGGATGCCTCACGGCACCCGACCGACCAGGTCGCTTCGGTACGGCCACCGACCGGGCACTCAGACAATTCCAGCGCTCCAGGGGCCTCGAAGCCACGGGATCGTGTGACATGCACACATGGACGATGCTCCTGGAGTCCGAATTCAACCTCGGAGACCGGTTGTTGTGCCTGAGGTCGCCCATGATGCGCGGAGAAGACGTTTCGGAAGTGCAGTTGCGCCTCGGCACGCTTGGATTCGACTCTGGCCGGGTCGATGGAATCTTCGGACCGACGACCCGTCAGGCGGTCGGTGGCTTTCAGCGCAACGCGGGACTCATCTTCGACGAGGTATGTGGCCCTGACACCTTTGAAGCCCTGATTCGTCTTCAGGGCAGAGCCGGAACGGCTTCCGTGACCACGGTACGCGAACGTGTGGAACTCGAACGCGTCCAAGCCGACCTTAAATCGCTCAGAGTAGCCTTGGGGTCAGAGGCGCCAGCAGAAACATTGATCGTCTCGTTGGCAGCTAGATTGAGTCCCCAAGTGTCAGCTTTGACGTTGACCGATGGCGACTGGTCGGATCAAGCCAAGGCGGCCAACGACTTCGACGCCTCCCTCTACCTCGGAATCCTTCGGGGGTCCGATGATCTGATGGAATCGTTCTACTTCTCCACAACAGGTTTCGAGTCGGTTGGTGGGCATGTTCTGGCCGACCTCATCCTGAAGGAGATGCCAGCCACTCCCGGCCTGAAAATGGGAAAGGCACGGGGAATGAGGTTGCCGATCCTGCGCGAAACCCGGCCGCCAGCAGTGCTGCTCAAACTGGGCAAGGGCCACGAGGCCGGACGCAGTGATGACGTTGTGGTCAACTCATTGCACCGGGCGCTGGAGCGTTGGGCCTCCGAACCCGTCGTTTAGTCCCCCAGCCTCGACCTGCACTACAACTTGGGCTTCCCCACAGGGTTATCCACGCCTGTGGATAATCCCTCTCCGCTCGACATCATCCCAATTGTGCTGCTTGGTGGACACCATTCCTGGCGCCCGCCGCTGAACTCTCAGCCCCGTTTCTCGATGATATGCCGATAGATCCGCTCGAGATCTTCCAGATCCGCGAATTCGACTGTGACCTTGCCGCGGCGCGCGGACATCGTAATCGAGACGCGAGTTTCCAGGTACTCGGCGAGCAATTCCTCGAGTTCGAGCAGCCCGGGAGGGCGAAGGCTGGGATCCGGCAAGTCGCCCGAGCCCCGTTCTGGGGACTCATCCTCTTCATCCGAGTTCCCTGTCGATCCGTCCGCCCCGTCAGCCAGCTGATCCTCGAGGATCAGGCGTTCTTTGACCAACTCTTCGACCCTGCGAACCGAAAGTGCCTCACGCACGCTCTTCATCGCCAGGCTCTCTTGATAGGAGCGATCAGGATGAGCCAGAAGTGCCTTGGCATGGCCAGCCGTCAATAGACCGTCGGCGACCAGCTTCTGCACAGCCGGAGTCAGTTGGAACAAACGAAGCAGGTTTGCCACAGCAGATCGGCTCTTCCCAACTCGTTGCGCAACCTGATCCTGAGTGTGACCGAACTCCTCGATCAATAGCTGGTAGGCGGCAGCCTCTTCCAGTGGATTGAGGTCCTGACGGTGGAGATTCTCCACCAAGGCCTCCTCCAGAGAGGCGATTTCACTGGCAGAACGCACTACAACCGGAGCCGTTCTGAGCCCGGTACGCTTGGCTGCCCTCAGACGACGTTCTCCCGCAATCAGCTCGTATCCACCCTCGACCTCACGAACCAGAAGCGGCTGGAGAATACCCATTTCCCTGATGCTGGCCGCCAGGGTTTCGAGAGATTCCTCGTCGAAGCTGCGGCGCGGTTGATTTGGATTGGTTGAGATCTGATCGATGGGTACATCACGAAGAGTAGATTCATTCGTTACCAGGATTTCTTCGGGAGATGAGGGGATCAGCGAGTTGAGTCCTCTGCCGAGGCCACCTTTAGACGCCATTGCTTACCTCCCTCGCCAACTCGCGATATGCAACCGATCCCCGAGAACTTGGGTCGTAGATGGTGACCGGCTGACCATATGACGGCGCTTCGGAAAGTTTGATGTTCCGGGGTATCATGTTCTTGCAGACGCGGTCACCGAAGTGTGATCGCACCTCGCCGACGACTTGCGCCGCCAGTTTTGTCCGGCTGTCGTACATGACCATCACGATTGAGGCGATTTCCAGACCGGGGTTGAGGTTTTCGCTGACCAGCGCCACGTTGCGGGAGAGTTGTGCGAGACCCTCCAGCGCGTAGTACTCGCACTGAATCGGAACCATCACCTCCGTGGCCGCGACCAGGGCGTTCACCGTCAGCAATCCAAGCGAAGGCGGGCAATCAATCAGAATGAAGTCGTATTCATTCTCGACTTCCTTCAGCGCTATCTTGAGTTTTCCCTCGCGACTGAAAGCGGACACCAATTCGATCTCCGAGCCGGCCAGGTCCAGACTTGCCGGAGCAACAAAGAGGCCTCGCACCTCCGTCGGTTCGATACAGTCGTCGATCGGAAGTTTGTTCAACAGAACGTCGTACATGGTCTCATCAAGCACCTGCTTGTTGATTCCGAGTCCTGTGGTGGCGTTACCCTGCGGATCAAGATCAACAACCAGCACCCTGTGGTTCAGGTCCGCCAGTGATGCCCCCAAGTTCACGGTAGTGGTGGTCTTGCCCACGCCACCCTTCTGATTGGCCAGCGCGATGATCCGTGGCGGTTTCGGTGAAATCTGTTCAACCGAAGATGGGTCACCCTCTCCAGACAGAAATCCGCCGGTGGAATCATCAGTTGACCCCAGCACCGCGGCGTTAACTGCGGGCTCTTCGAATGCAGTGGGGTCCGATGCCCCGCTGGGTTCAGTCATTTCATCTCCCGGATGGGTTGAGTCCAGCCGAAACGGGAACGCCAGCAACTGCCGAACAAGTCGCAGCGAAGCTCGTAACGGTTCAGGCCCTTGCATATCCCTTGCATATGCCTGACTGGTGCACCACTGGTGGGGGACATCCTCGCCGGTATTTCCGGCGTGGTCAAGCATTCCCTCTTTCTGACGAATTCCTGCCGTGAACAGGTGCCATCCCTCGGCTTGGGCAGGCCCTATCTGCGATCCCAGTGTTCCACGTGGAACACGATCTCGGGGCGATCCCCGGCTACATCCTGAACCGTGAAGGTGTTCCACGTGGAACACCCGAGACTCTGGAAACCAAGAACCCTCAGAACCGAAGACTTCTCCGAGGAACCCGCGTACGAGAACAGCCAGAGGCAACCCAGGCGCCTCCCCTAGAACAGAGGACGTTTGCGAGACACCCCACGTTTCCGTGGCACATCGGGCGGCGGATCGCCCAGCGCCTCCATCACAGCGTAGGTGCCACCGCGCACCCGGACAATGTCCGGGTCGCCAAAGCCCAGCGCGGCCAATGGAGCGCTGGGCCAGCGTTCACTCATGCCGGAGACCACACTGCGCCGGGTTGACCCAGTGCTGGCAGCACTCTTGCGACCAGCACCGTTCCCGTCAGGACTGCTCCGGAGCGGGATGCTCATACCGTCTGGCGTGCTGTCCAGAGGTGGCTCGCTGACTATGAGATGACCGCCGTCAACGAGGAATCCTCTGGCACACTCCGCCGTAACCGCTGGAGGGCCAAATGAACGAGCGGTTACCACGTAGGCCGACTCCCGAAGCAGGGGACTGCGGGCGGCGTCCTCAGCGCCGTTGTGTATCACCCGGACCCGATCAGCAATATCCAGCTGCTTGACGGCCCACTCCAGAAAGCGACATCGTCGCGCTGCGGACTCCAGAAGAATCAAGCCGGCATGGGGCAGATCGACGGCAAGCACCAACCCCGGCACACCTCCGCCTGAGCCCAGATCCAGAACTGTCATCCCCTCACCCGCGTCGGTCACCGGCGGAACCGATGGCCCCAATACAAATTGGCCCAATCGGGAGTTCCCAGCGAGCAAGTCCGAGAATCCCCGGGAGTGTTCCAGTTGATCAACCGGTGCTGCAGGGCCTATGAGTCCTCGTCGACGTGACTCTGACAGGACCCCGAGGAGGGCCAGATCGGAGTCCGATGTCACTTCGTGAGGTCTCTCAAGGTGAGGCCCCTCAAGCCGGGCGAATCACAATCCGGCGTCGTGGTTCCTCGCCGACGGATTCGGTATCGAGGTCGTCCAGGCCAGCCACCAGATCGTGCACGATCTTGCGATCCATGCGCGACATCGGCTCGAGAATAACGTCGTCGCCTGAGTCCATCACCGAAGCCGATTCAGCCTTCGTGAACTCCTCCAGGGCTGCAGTTCGATCCGAGCGAGCACCGGCAACATCCAGGCGAACCTTGCCGTACTCACGGCCTTCGGCCACATGCTGAATGGCGTTCCGGCAGATTTCCTGCACGGAGTCCAGGGTTCCGAGTCCGGGACCGATGAGTAGCCCCAGTCCTTCACCCCTGGCCTCGAACGCAAGGATTCCGTCTTCGCGCAGTTCACCATGGACTTGGGCGTCGAGACCGAAGGCGTCGACAAGACCCTGCAGGAAGGCACATCCGACCTGAACTTGTTCGTCCCCGGGCATCATCTCGCGCTCGCCGTCGTCGTTCGTCTTGTGATTCCTTGCACCGCGATTGTTTTCCCCTTTTGCCGACGGCTTGGCAGCATTCTTTCGATCAGCCTTGGGGGCGTCATCTCTTGTTGCGGTCTTCGGTGATCCCTTGGCCCTGCCATCGGACTTGCGGTCATCAGATTCGGACTGGTCGCTGGAATCAGACTTGTCGGCTTCCGCACCCGAGTCCTGCCCTTTCCCCTTGCGGCGACGCTTTTCCTGCTTCGGTCGCGGAGTGAGCGGAGCCACACGTGCCTTCACCCGGGCGTTCCCGCGAACGCGTCCGAACAGCCCGGGTTTCGGCTCCTCCAGAACTTGAATTTCGGCGTCGGCTTCCGCCACACCCAATTCATTGAGTGCGAGTTCGGTGGCGGATTCCACCGTCTTGGCGCTTGTTTCTACCCATTCCACGTTCGATCAGTCCTTTGTTCTGGATGAACCGCCGCGACTCTCACCTGAGCGTCGTCGTCGACCCGATTTTTGTTGAGAGCTTCCCGAAGAACTCTTCTTACCGCCGGCTTTGTCGTGAGCCTTCTGACTCTTCACGCTCTTGCCGGGAGTCTTGGCACCAGCCGAATGGCCGTTGAGACTTCCCGTTTTCGGTTTCTGAGCATTCTTCGGTTTCTGAGAACTCGACTTCTGAGACTTGTCATCCTTCTCGGCTTTCGACGACTTCCCGATAGCCTTCTGCGAACCCTTTGCACCGTTCTTCTTCTCGGTCCCGGTGGTCTCGATCACATCGTCGGAGTGTTCCTTGGCGTAGATGCTTCTCGTTATGTATGCGTTGGTGCCGATACGGCACAGGTTCTGCGTACACCAGTAGAGCGACAGGCCTGCCGGGAACCCGAATGAGAAGATCGGCAAGAAGAACGGCATGAACCGCATGATCAACTGTTGTTGAGGATTCACGTTGCCAGACTTGTTCCGGCTCTGGAGTTGGCGGTTCTGGATGATTCCGGTGAGCAACATGATCACGAGGAGCAACAAGTAGGGCACCGCTATGATCAGGCTCGACTTGATCGCCTGAGATGCCGACAACGAAAGGTCGAGACCGAGGAAGTTCATCTCATTGGTGTTGCTCAGCGCTTCGTACATTTCTGTGTTGGGGTCGAGGTGCTGGGGCTCGAAGAACTGATCGGTGAACCGCCAGGCGGTGAGTGACTGACCCGTTTCAACCTGGCCACCGATGTGACCGATTCCGGAGCCAAGGCCTCCCGCACGAACAGTCAATCCCCTCATCAGCTGATACATGATGATGAATACGGGCATCTGTGCCACCAACGGCAAACAGCCGCCGAGTGGATTGATCTTGTGCTCTTTGTAGAACGCCATCAGCTCTTGGTTGAGCTTCTCCCGATCATCCTTGTACTTTTCCTGAATCTTCTTCATCTCAGGCTGAAGTCGCTGCATCTGCATCATCGAGCGCGTACTCTTGACCGTGAGGGGAGTGATTAGCAGCATCACGGCCACGGTGAGTCCCATGATGGCGAAGCCGTAGTTGGGCACCAGCGTGTAGAAGAAGTTCATGACCGATGCCAGGGCATCGAAAAGTGGTTCGAACATCAGTTCGCCTCTCGATCGGGGACGGGATCGTATCCAGAGGTTCCCCAGGGATTACACCGCAGAACTCTCTTGAATCCGAGCCAACAGCCCTTGAGGGCCCCATGGGACTCAACGGCTTCGAGGGTGTAGGTGGAGCAACTCGGCACATGGCGGCACGGCGATGAGCGGTCCTGTCGGGCCGTCTGGTACCACCGAATGGGAGCGGACGTCATCCGGACCGCCACACCCGGACGTTCTTCGTTCCCGCATTCCACCCCGTGCTGGTGAAGCCGGTGCTGATGAAGTTCGGATTCAGCCATATCAGGATGCTCCCACCGACGACCTGTCAAGGTCCCTGAGTGCGGCCCTCAAGGAGTGCTCAAGAGTGGCGAATCGGGGCAGTCCCCGGCCGGGGCGGAGGGAAACGAGGTATTGACCACCAGAAATCACTCCCTGATCAGAAAATGACCGCAGAATGTGGCGCAGTTGACGGCGCGAGCGATTTCTTGCCACGGCGTTACCGTACCGCTTTGGGACTGCGAAAGCGGCAGCAACCGGGGCCTCTCCTGAGGCTGACGCCACTCGGGAGACCTTGACGAGCCCGTGCCGAGCTGAGTCAGCTTCCTGATTCAGCCGTTTGAAGGTTTCTCGGCGCTCTATTCGATGGAGCACGACCGAACCGCCGATCAGGCGGACAGCTTCTGGCGGCCCTTGCGACGGCGGCTGTTCACGATGGAGCGGCCGGCACTGGTAGACATGCGGTGGCGAAAGCCGTGCTTGCGAGCTCGACGCTTTTTGTTGGGTTGATAGGTTCTCTTCACGTCTGGAACTCCACGAATTGACTAGGGACCAACCGGTCCGAACGGGCGGGGAACACTTCTTCTGAACAGACAGTCGCACGAGATCGGGGTGCGTCGGAATTCATGCCTGTGCGGCCGGTCCCCCCGGAAGGCCGAACCGATGCCACAAACCTAGAACACCCGCAGAATCCATGCCAACCACCCTGAGCACCCCATTCGCCCTGGCTCGCCACGGAAAGTGTCGCCGTGTTCCTTGAACACCACGATCGAACACCACGATCGACCATGTGGAACGCCTTGAAGCGTGTTATTGGTTGAAGCGGCGCCGAACTGTGATTAGTTTCCGACAGGCGCCAACACAGGCCTGAATGCCAGACATGGCACGCCCCCGCTCACTCCAGAGTTTTCCACAGATGTGGACTAACTGTGGATTACCGGCGGGTACCCGAGGAAATCCGGAGGATGAACGAGTGGAAGACGGCGAAGCGATCTGGAGCATGGTCTCCAACAATCTGCGCGAACAGGTTAGCGACGCCGTTTGGAATTCCACCTTCCAGGACGTCCGGGTAGTCGGAGTTGACGACGGTTCGCTGGTGTTGGCCGTACCCAGTCAACTCCTTCGCCAGCGCATCGAACAGCGTTACCTCGGTCTGCTCGATGCGGTACTCGAAGACGCAGGGCACGCCGAGATAACAGCGCTGTTCGAGGTATCGGCGCCTGCGCCCCGGGAATCTTCCCCAACCCAGACCCAGACGGCCGCGACTTCATATAGCGAGGTTCAGACCGAGACAGACCCAGACCAGTCAGCTGATCAAACGTCGCCGGTCGACGCATCGCGACGAGTATCCAACCAGGACCGGACAAGAGGCGACTCAACGCTGCAGGGCACGAGACGCTACACATTCGAATCATTCGTGATAGGCCCCTCCAACCGCTTCGCGCACGCGGCAGCACTACGGGTTGCCGAAACACCGGCGCGCAGCTACAACCCGCTGTTTGTCTACGGCGATGCGGGACTTGGCAAGACCCATCTCCTTCAGTCCATCGCCAGCTACGTGGCGGAAAACTATCCCAGCTACCAGGTTCGGTACATCTCTGCGGAAACCATGATGAATGAATTCGTGGAATCGATTCGCAAGAACACACAGCCCGAATTCAAACGGCGATACCGTGACACGGATGTCCTTCTGGTGGATGACATTCAGTTCATGGAGGGCAAGGAACAGCTCCAGGAGGAATTCTTCCACACCTTCAACACCCTCCACGATGCACAACGACAGATCGTGTTGTCCTCGGACCGTCCTCCGGACGCGATTGCGACACTGGAGGATCGTCTCCGGAGCAGATTCAAGATGGGCCTGATCACCGACATTCAGCCACCCGACTTCGAGACGCGCCTGGCGATACTTCAGAAGAAAATGGAACGCAGCGGATCCAAAGTGCCTCCTGAAGTTCTCGAATTCATTGCAACGAACGTCACTTTCAACATCCGCGAACTCGAGGGTGCACTCATTCGCGTGGAGGCATACGCCGGCCTGTACGACACCGAACTCACCGTGGATCTCGCCCAGAAGGTCCTGGGTGACATGCTCAGCTCCACCAAAGACCGTCCGATCACTGCGGCAATAATCCTCGAGGCCACATCGGAGATGTTCGCAATTCCCCTCGATCGACTCCAGAGCAAGAGCCGGACACGTGATCTCGTGCATGCCAGACAGGTTTGTATGTACGTCTGCCGCGAACTCACAGATCTTTCCTATCCCCAGATCGGCAGGGAGTTCGGTGGTCGGGACCACACCACAGTGATCCACGCATACGACAAGATTACCGAGCAGATCAAGGATCGGCGCGAAACCTATGAGGACGTAACTTCGCTCATGCAACGAATTCGCACCAACCAATGATTACCCGCCGCCATGGGTCAATCCGCGTCGGCTGTGGACAAAGACGCCCAGAGCGTCCCTGGGAGGTGGATCGCGATGTTGAGGGGAGCGAGGTCGCGATGTTGATCTCCGGATTGCAGCAGCCACTTGTGCACAGACATTCATGTAATTACAGACATGAGACGGGAAACAGTGGACAACTTGGGGACACCGCGGCCCTACGGACACTTGGCGCGCGCTAAGTTCTCCACAATCCACAGGGCCAACTACTACTACTGAAGATTTGTACCCAGTTGAGTATCAGTAGAAGGGGAAAGTGAATCACGGTGAAATTCAGGTGTGAAAAGGACGTACTTGTCGAGGCGCTGGCCAATTCAGGCAGGGCGGCCACAGGTCGAGCCAGCAACGCAATGATGTCCGGGCTGCGCCTCGAGCTGTCAGGCAACTCATTGCAGGTGACGGGTCGCGATGAACACCTCACGATCTCGAGTGACATCCAGGTTGCCGGTGAATCAGATGGCGTAGTGATCTTGCCGGCGAAGCTGGCTCTGGACATTGTTCGCAAACTTCCCAGCGGAGCGGTTGAGGTTGACGCCTCTGATGGCGATCCGAAGATCTCTGGTGGCCGTTCGGAGTTCTCGATGAGGTCGATGCCGAGCCACGAGTACGCAGTCCCGTCAACTGCCGAAGGTGAATCAGTGGTCGTGTCCACTCAGCAACTGAGTGATGCTCTCAAACAAGTGGTCCGCGCAGCATCCACTGATGACGCGCGGGGTGCGCTGACGGGCGTTTTGATGTCGGCTGAGGAGACTGGCTTGAGGCTGGTCTCCACCGATTCCTACCGGCTCGCCGTGCGGGACCTGCCCGGAACAACTGTTCTCGATGAAGGCCAGAAGGTCCTGGTCCCATCGAGGGCACTGAATGAATTGGGGAGAATGCTCGACTCCGATGAGGAAACCACTCTCATCCTCGGAGCCAGTGACGTCACGTTCCACACTGGAGTTGTGAGCCTCACCACCGGACTCATGGTCGAGGCGTATCCGCCCTATCAGTCCGTGATTCCAAAGGACACCCCCAATCGACTCACTACCGGCCGCGAGACACTTTCCCGTGCGGTTGACAGGGTGAAGTTGATGGCTGGTGAGAACAGCCCGGTGAGGTTGTCAATGGATGCCGATGGATTGAAGATTCATACCATCAACCGCGACGTCGGCGAGGCGGCCGAGGTTGTGGACGCGAAATTTGAGGGTGAGGCGGATGAGATCACGCTTGCTTTCAACGGCAACTTCCTACTGGATGGTCTCGACGCGACAACCGGCGATGAAATCACACTTGACGTCGTCAACGAGAAGACTGCAGCGGTGCTTCGTTCCACTAGTTCCAGCGAGTTCCTCTACGTACTCATGCCCGTCCAGGTTTCGTGAGCTGTGGAGCTGAACAGGCTCTCGCTTCACAATTTTCGTTCATACGCCGAGCTTGAGCTGGAGTTTCCTTCTGGCCTCACCGCCCTGCGCGGTCCCAACGGCATTGGGAAGTCAAACCTGCTGGAAGCCATCGGGTATCTGAGCACCCTCAAGTCGTTTCGCGGGGTACCGGGTGAGGCGATGGTGGCGCGTGACACCAGCAGCGCGGTGTTGCGCGCCGATGTTGTTGATGCGGATGGGCGGGCGGCCTTGATAGAAACCGAAATCACGTGCAATGGGAGGGCCAGAACTCAGGTCAACCGTGTGCGATCGAGACGTGCTCGAGACGTGCTCGAGACGTTTGTGGTGAGTGTGTTCTCGCCGGATGACCTGAAGTTGTTGAAGCAAGGACCGTCACTCAGGCGCGACTACTGCGACGATGTTCTGGTGGCGATCAGGCCCGCCAACGATCTGGTCCGCGCCGACTGGGAGAAGGCACTCCGACAACGCAATGCCTTTCTCAAACAGCTTCGGTCCTCGGCCAGAGCGTCACTGCCCGAGCCCGAGGCCACAACCCTCGCCGTCTGGGATCAGAAACTGTCCGAAGCGGGCGACATACTGGTCTCACTGAGGGAATCCCTGGTGGCCAGGATTACACCCGCGGTGGCCGAGGCCTATCGCGATCTGGGCGGCGGCAGTGATTTAGTGGAAATCCGATATCAAAGGTCGTGGAAAGGTCCGCTGGGTGACGCCCTTGCGGAGGGGACGGGCGACGACATCAGAAGGGGTGTAACCCTGAGAGGTCCTCATCGAGATGAGCTGGAGATCCGCCTGAATGGTCTGCCGGCGCGCACCCACGCCTCTCAGGGAGAACAGCGCTGTTTGTCTCTGGCATTGAGGTTGGCGGCTCATCGGGAGTTGACTGGGAGCCGCGGTTCGCCTCCTGTTCTGTTGCTTGATGATGTGTTCAGTGAACTGGATCCGCGTCGCTCACGGGCACTTCTGGACTCCCTCCCTCAGGGCCAGACATTCCTGAGTACGGCAACCATGCTCCCCGATGGCTGTGAACCGGATCTCGACCTGCGCGTCACCAACGGAGGCGCGCAGGTGCGGGAATGGGTTCCCTGACACCCGGTTCCCTGACGTTGGGTTCGAGGGAACCCAATTGTGGGACACTGAAATCCGGGACACCGGGTTCCGATACCGTTGACACATGAGCCGCCGCCGATCATCAACGGGTGATGAGCCCGCTTCGGTTGCGGACGCTCTATCGGTGATTCGGCGGCGGCTCGGCACAGCCGACTCCGACCGCTTTTCGGCCCTGGTTTCGCGGTGGCCTGTGATCGTTGGTTCGTCTTGGGCCGAACACAGTGAACCGTTGGCGATCAGCAGGAGGGTACTTCGGATTTCGGTTCGGGAACCTGCGCTGGCCGAGCAGTTCAACTGGGCCCGAAATGATCTGATCAGGGCGACCAATCAGGTCCTCGGGGAGGACCTCGTCGAGTCCCTGTCGATCAGCGTGGACAACGGGTAAGGGTGCCCCCGTGGTGAGTCATTTCCAAGCGGCTGAGGTGGTACGATTCGGTGCGGTCCCGAAGGGTTTGTTCCGCTCCTGATCCACAGGAAATCCACAGGCTTTTCATAGCCCGAGAACGTAGCCCGAGAATTCACCAGTCGGAGTCCGGAGTCCCGCTTGTCGCAAGAAGAATCAACATACGGTGCCGATGACATCCAGGTTCTGGAAGGCCTTGAGGCGGTCAGAAAACGCCCCGGAATGTACATCGGCTCCACCGGGCCGGCAGGCCTTCATCACCTGGTCTACGAAGTCGTTGACAATTCTGTCGATGAAGCCATGGCCGGGTACGCAACTGCGATCGAAGTGACGCTGCTCCGCGACGGAGCTTGTGAGGTTCGCGACGATGGTCGCGGTATTCCGGTTGGTGCGTCGGCGCAGATGCCGGACCGCAGCGCTGCCGAGGTTGTACTCACCGTTCTACACGCCGGTGGCAAGTTCGGCGGCAGCGGATACAAGATGGCGGGAGGCCTGCACGGCGTTGGCATCTCAGTGGTCAACGCTCTATCCGAGAGAGTCGAGGTGGAGATCGATCGTGATGGTCGCCGCCACGCCATGAGCTTCTGTGATGGTGGCGAAATGGTCGATCATCTGCACGAGATCGGAGACTCCCCACTCGACGAGCACGGAGAGCCGCGCACGGGCACCACAGTTCGTTTTTGGCCTGACCCGGGGATCTTCGACGAAACAGTTTTCCGCGCCACCACGCTCACCGAGCGCTTCCAGATGATGGCGTTTTTGAATGCCGGCCTGAGGATCACCTTCACCGACGACCGGAAGTCGGCCACACCAGGAGATACCGGAGTTCCCGGGGAGTCCAGTTCCACGAGCGTATTCATGTACCAGGGTGGAATTCGTGACTTCGTGAGCCACTTGAACGCCGCCCGGGAAGCTCTGTTCAGCGACGTCGGCTACTACCAACAATCGGAGGTGACCAACGACCTCACGATGGAGGTCGAAGTCGCGTTCCAGTGGAACACCGGATTCAACTCAGATGGCCTTCATTCGTTTGCCAACGGCATCTCCACGAATGAGGGCGGAATGCACGAAGAGGGATTCCGCAAGGCCATCACCAACTCGGTCAACCGGTACGGCCGGGAGATGGGATTGCTAAAGGAGAAGGACTCCAACCTTCAGGGCGAGGACATCCGTGAGGGGCTTACGGCGATTGTCTCGGTGAAGCTTTCCGAGCCACAGTTCGAAGGACAGACCAAGGCCAAGCTGGGCAACGTTGCGATGCGGTCTCTCATGGAGAGGGCGACCAACGAGAAAATGGCCGAGTGGCTCGAGGAGCATCCTTCCGAAGCCAAGAGAATCCTCCAGAAGGCGATTCAAGCCGCCCGTGCCCGCGAATCAGCGAGAAGTGCCAGGGATGCTGCGCGGCGGAAGTCCGCCCTCGACGGTGCAGGCCTTCCGGGGAAGCTGGCCGATTGTACTTCCAAAGATCCCCGTGAAGCCGAGATCTACGTTGTTGAAGGCAATAGTGCAGGGGGCTCCGCCAAGGACGCCCGGGATCCGAGAACCATGGCGATCCTGCCGATCAGGGGCAAGATCCTCAACGTCGAGCGGGCACGAATCGACAAGATGCTCAACAACACCGAGATCCTGGCCCTGATTTCGGCCGTCGGTGGCGGTGTGGGTGATGAGTTCGACATCATGAACGCCCGCTACGGCAAGGTCGTGATCATGTGTGACGCCGATGTCGACGGTTCCCACATTCGTACACTGCTCCTCACGTTCTTCTTCCGGCAGATGCGCCCACTGGTGGAGGGCGGGCATGTGTTCATCGCGCAACCGCCCTTGTATTCCATCGAGGTTGGGAGGAACAAGATCTACCTCAAGGACGAGCTAGCCAAGGAACGGTTCCTGGCGGAAAATCCCAAACCCAAGAATGAATTCCAGAGACTGAAGGGCCTCGGCGAGATGGACTCCGAGGAGCTTTGGGAAACCACCATGAACCCCGCCACGCGCACGCTGCTGCAGGTGTCGGTGGAAGAGGCGATCATCGCGGACGAGGTGTTCTCGATCCTGATGGGTGACAACGTGGAATCCCGCAAGCAGTTCATTCAGACCAACGCCTCCGATGTCCGATTCCTCGATATCTGAACCCAGCGACTGAGACCAACGCGAGATGACCGACGAGAACCCGCCCGAAGAGCCGACCGGACCCGCCATCGACCCCGACGCGGATCCGCAGACCGGGTCGATCGAGGCGATAGAGATCCAACAGGAGATGGAGCAGTCCTTCCTCGACTACGCCATGTCCGTGATCGTCGCACGCGCGCTGCCGGAGGTGCGTGACGGCCTGAAGCCTGTGCATCGCCGGATTCTCTGGGCGATGAATGAAGCCGGGTTGCGTCCGGACCGCAACCACAGGAAGTGCGCCACTGTGGTCGGAGATGTTCTCGGGAAATACCATCCTCACGGAGATCAGTCGGTCTACGACGCCCTTGTGCGCATGGGACAGAGCTTTTCCCTCCGCCATCCGCTGATCGATCCCCACGGGAACTTCGGGTCACCCTCGGATCCGCCGGCTGCCTATCGCTACACCGAGTGTCGCCTTACCGATCTGTCGATGCACATGCTGGCCGGGATCGACGAGGACACTGTCGATTTCCAGGCGAACTTCGATGGTTCGAACGAGGAACCGAAGGTTCTCCCGGGTCGTTTCCCCAATCTGCTCGTCAATGGGAGTCAGGGAATTGCGGTGGGGATGGCCACCAACATTCCACCGCACAATCTCGGCGAAGTGATCGATGCCACACAGCACCTGTTGCAGAATCCCGAAGCGACTCCCGACGATCTCATGGAGTTCGTCAAAGGCCCGGATTTCCCCACCGGAGGCCAGATCATGGGTCGGGCCGGATTGGTCTCAGCGTTTCGAACAGGTCGGGGCTCCATAAAGCTCCGCGCTCGAGCCGAGATTGAGGAGAATGGCCGCGGCGAGCAAATCGTTGTGACCGAGATTCCCTATCAGACATCTGTCGAGGCCATTGAGGAGAAGATCGCCGAGCTGGTCAACTCAAAGGTGCTGGAAGGGATTCGCGAGATTCGAAATGAGCGCTCAAAGGGTGCTACCCGCTTTGTGATCGAGCTGAAACGGGATGCCCCGTCAAGTGTGATTCTGAACAACCTGTTCAAGCACACGCCCCTGCAGACCACCTTCGCGGTGAACATGGTCGCGCTGGTCGACGGGGTGCCGCGGACACTGAATTTGCGAGAGGCGCTGGTTCACTACATCGCCCATCAGGTTGACGTGATCACCCGCCGTTCGGAATTCCGTCTCAGGAAGGCTCAACGCCGAGAACACATCGTGGAAGGGTTCCTCAGGGCGCTGGACCTGATTGATCAGATCATCGCAGCCATCCGGGCCTCGGCGGATCGCTCTGCGGCGATCGATGCGTTGCAGGGTGAGGCCTTTGAATTCTCTGAGATTCAGGCAACCGAGATCGTGGACATGCGGCTCGCCGCCCTGACTCGCCTGGGCCGTGAGCGACTCGAGTCCGAAATTGCTGAGCTACGAAAGACAATCGCCGGACTCGAGGAGATCCTTGGCGACGAGTCCGTGCTCCGCGGAGTGATTCGTGACGAGATGCAACAGGTACGCGACGAATTCGCCACGGACCGCCGCTCTTCCCTCGAACTGGACGAGGGTGATCTTGACGTCGAGGATCTGATCGATGACGAACCCGTTGTGGTGGTGATGACCCATCGGGGATACATCAAGACCGTGGCCGCTGATGCCTTCAGGGTCCAAGGGCGCGGTGGCCGTGGCCTTGCCGGAGCCAAACTCCGCGATGAGGATCATGTGGTGGACGTGATTCACACCACGACTCATTCGTACCTGCTGTTCTTCACCAATCTGGGCAAGGTGTACCGCCAGAAGGTGTACCGGATCCCCATGAGGGAACGCACCGCTCAGGGTATGGCGTTGGTGAACCTCCTGCGTCTGGATCCTGAGGAACGTGTCGAGGCGATCATCGACACGCGTGACTATGAGACCCACAAGTTCCTGTTCTTCGCAACGCGCAACGGAGTGGTCAAGAAGACGCGGTTCGAGGCCTATGACAGTCCTCGTCAGGACGGTCTGATTGCGATCCGCCTACGCGATGGTGATGAATTGGTCCGTGTGATGGTCACATCGGGAGAGGACGACATCTTCGTGTTGACCGAGGGCGGACGAGCGATACGATTCGCGGAATCCGACGTACGGCCCCAAGGCCGTGTAGCCGGTGGAGTGCGAGGGATACGATTGGTGGGAACCGACCGGGTGGTTGGTGCAGGTTCCTTGGTCGGCGATTCCGCGGAACTGCTTTCGGTGACCAATGAGGGTTACGGCAAACGCACGGCGATGCGTCACTTCACGGTGAAGCGTCGCGGTGGCCAGGGAGTCCGGGCCCACACGATCAAAGACGACCGCGGGCGTGTCGTGAGTGGATTCCTTGTGGACTCCACGGACGACGTCCTGCTGATCAATGATGCGGGAGTGGTCATACGGACCGACGTGAATACGATCACGTCCCAGGGTCGGGCCGCCTCCGGCGTGCGGGTGATGAACCTTGACGAAGGAACGAAGGTGGCTGCGGTCGCCCGGATTCTCACCTCGGAATCTGAGGATCCGGAATCTGAGGATCCGGAGCAAGTGGATCAGGCCGATCGAGTGGAGTCCGCCGAGAACAGCGGGCCGGAGGCAGAGACCGCATCGCCAAGTTGACTCGAATTCCGATCCACAACCAAGCTCCGATCCACGATCAGAGAATCCACGGTCAGGGTGGTTCCGTCACCGTGGTCACGCTGGTGGTGATTGCGTTTGCTGTTGTGACTTGTGTGGCCACTACGCGCATCGGTGGGGCCCTTGTCTCGCACCGACACGCCTCGGCGGTGGCCGACGTGACTGCTCTGGCCGCCGCCACCGGTGGTCCGGACGCGGCGAACACTGTTGCGGAGGCCAACCGGGCGGATCTCATTGTGGTGGAGCAGGTCGGAGGAGCCTGGTTGGTGAGCATCGTTCAGGACAGGATCATCGCGGGGGCTGCTGCGAGGCTCGAATCGGGGTGAGACAATTTCGGCCCTTCCATCGAGCGGTCACCATTCCAAGACTTCCGGATGGAACCCGGCGCGGTGGTAGGTTTTCCGGTCAGAGCCGCGAAGGCTCATCCTCCGTGTAGCCGACAGTGCCATGACCTCCTCCGTGACAGACGATCCCGAGTCCGCATCCGATGACGAGTCGACGACCGTGGCCGACGACTCGTCTGCGACCGCGGCCGAATCGACGCTGTCGGAATCATCGGCCAGTCCGGCCGGCGACCAGCCGGCGAGCCCGAAATCGGCCAGCGGCGAGTCAACGAGCAGGGAGTCGGAGAGCTCCAGGTCGGGCAGCGGTAGGTCGGGGAGCAGGAACCGGTCGTCCCGACGGTTGCTGGGCTATCGACGGCAACGCTTCGAGGCCCGCAAGGTTCGCCGACTCGTACGGCACATCGACCCATGGTCGGTATTGAAGCTGGCGGTTCTACTGAGCCTGTGCCTGTGGATCATCCTGGTCGTGGCCTCGGTGATCATCTGGTCGGTTGCCAACAACACAGGAGCCCTCGTCAGCCTCGAGGATTTCATCAATCAAACGCTTGATCTCGAAGACTGGTCCCTTGATGGGGAGATTCTGTTTCGACAGTTTGCGTTGCTCTCGCTGCTCGGCTCATTGGGGTTCGCGGCAATGTCTGTGGTGTTCTGCCTGGTGTTCAATCTGATCAGCGACATCATCGGTGGAGTATGGATCTCCGTGATCGAGGAAGAGACTGCGCGCCCGGTCCTGGAGCCACTTTCGCCCCGGGAGTGAACCTCAACTATTCTGTCGACTCGCTGCGATTCGGAGCAGCCGCGGGGCTATAGCTCAGTTGGTTAGAGCGCACCCCTGATAAGGGTGAGGTCGCTGGTTCGAGTCCAGCTAGCCCCACTGCCCACGGTTCATTCCCGGTCGTTCCAGCGACCGTTGCCGAGTATTCTCCCCAAGATGCTCCGAGAGTGTCCCTGTCCGGATAATCCCGACCCGTTGAGGTATCCCTCGTGTTGAGGCGGCTCGCCATTGCGATCGGCATCGGGGCTGTTGCCGCCGCAGTGGTGCGGGTACGAGGCCACGGGAGCATCACGCCACAATCCGGTGGTTGGGAAGAATTGGACGATTCCCTGCTGTCCCAGTTCGGGAGCCGGGATTCAACTACTGGTCTGGCCCATGAAACGAGGTCCTCATGAGTCAGGTTGGCGAGTCGCGCACGGCGATCCTGGGTGCGGGGTCGGTGGGAGGTCGATTGGGTCGCGAACTCGCAATCGGGGATGACCGCGAGGTCTTGGTGTATTCCCGCCGCGGAGAAGGTCTGGGGAGATCGTCCGCAGCGCCTGGCGTGTCCCGCATGGGCTGTGACACCTTCATGCACGCAATCAATGAGATGGACGACTCAATTGCCACGCTTGTGCTTGCCGGCGAAGCCGGCGGACAAGTGGATCTGGCTCGGGCAGCGCTGTCGAGCGGAATGAACGTGGTTTCACCCAGTGATGATCCTGACGAGGTAAGGGACCTGCTGGAGCTTCACGAGCTGGCCGAAGGCCGTCGGCTGTCCCTCGTTGTGGGGGCGGCATTTTCGCCAGGACTCACCTGCCTGTTGATCTCACTCGGATCCAAAAGGTTCGATTTGTTGGACGAAGTTCATGTGGCGCGGATCGGTACGGGTGGGCCGCAATGTGCGAGGCAACGTTCGCGCTCGACCAGATTGACCACCGAAGAATGGCGGGATGGCCGCTGGGTCGCAGCGGCATCTGGCTCGGGTCGCCAGCTCTGCTGGTTTCCCGACCCGATGGGAGCCAAGGATTGTTACCGGGTTGCCTCAGCCGAACCGCAACTGATCGTACGGGAATTTCCTACCTTGAATCGGGTATCGGTGAAGATGGCGATGAGTCGTAAGGACCGACTGACCTTGCCTCTGCCACATCTGGTGGTCGCACCCGGTGATGGCCGAGTGGGTGCCTCTCGCGTCGAACTCCGAGGCTTCCGACGCGGTGTGAGCGCCACTTGCGTATTCGGTGCTCTGGATCGGCCGGCGCAGGTTGCGGCTGCTGTTCTGGCCGAAGTGGTTGTGGGAATCGAACGCGGTGAAGCACCGTTGGGTGCGCATGGTCTCGCAGCCTGGGATTCGCCGGAAGAAGTTCTCAGCCGACTACGTCAGAGGGGAATTCGCGTGGCCGAATTTCTCGGATCAGCCGCCTGAAACGTGCTGGAACCGCGCGCCTGAACAGTTGTTTCGCCACATTTCGGGGCTACCCAATACGGATTGACGGGGAATCGGGGATGTCTGCGAAATTTCCCTAAAGGAGTTGGGTCGCGCGCGTCGATGTACTGGGGCACACGAGCAGGGACCCGGAACGACCGTGAGGCACAAGACCGACAGGAAATCCTTATCATCGCGGTCTGACCCCCCTTGGTCGATCGAGCCCGGCCAAGCACAATCGCCAGAGGCCGCGTCGCCCGAGGTCGTGTCACCGGAAGCAATCTCGCGATTGGTGGAAGCGCACCTTCCGCTGGTCAACCATGTGGTCTTTCAGGTCGCCGGACACTTTCCTCGTCACGTGGATCGTGACGAACTGATCGATGCCGGCGCCCTGGGTCTGGTTGAGGCGGCGCAACGTTACGAAGGTAGTCGGGGCGTGCCGTTCAACCGTTTTGCGGCACAACGCATCAGGGGAGCGATCATAGATGCAGTGCGCGCCGCGGATTGGGCTCCCAGATCCGTGCGCAGCCTTGCGCGCCGCCTCGATTCTGCAGAGCAGCAACTGACGGGAAGGCTCGGGCGGATACCCAGCCTGGACGAGACAGCTGAGGTTCTGGGAATGGATACGCATGAGTTGCACAATTTGCGTGACCGGATCTTCCGGTCGGTGGTGCTGGCGTTCGAGCACACGATCTCCAACGGCACCGACGATGACATGACAGTCGCTGACCTGCTTGCAGATGCCGGCCCCGAACCGGCTGTTGAACTCGAGGACCGAGAACTGAAGGCTTACCTTCGTGAGGCAGTGGCGTGTCTCCCCGAGCGTCAACGTCTGATCATCCTCGGATACTTCATCGAGGGACGAACCAGCGAAGACCTGGCCAGGTTCCTCGGAGTAACCGAATCCAGGGTTTCCCAGATGCGAACCGAAGCTCTTGAGAGCCTTCGCAGGGGGATTGAGACTCAGTACCGGAGTTCCGGGACCTCGAATCCGTCTGGTTTGGTCGAGCGCCGCCGCGCTGTCTACGCCGCCCGGATTCGCAGGTCTGAAACTTGGTCGCATCGAATCAGCGAAGTCTCCGATCCGGATTCGGATGGCGCTTTTCTTGCCGAAGTCGGCCGGCTGGTGGACGGTCTGTAGAGCTCAGTCCGTCAGAAGACTCACCCAGCTCTGGTGATGGCCGTCTCCGGTGGCGATGGCCGAGTAGGGGTAGGCACCCTCGCGGGTCGGTTCCTCGACGTTCGGGTTGCCATCCGCCCGGGTGACAGTTCCGCCCGCTTCCTTCACCACCAGGTTCACCGCCGCCAGATCCCACCACTCAAGGAGGGGGTCATACATGGCATCAACGCGTCCGGTGGCCACCAGTGCGTACCCGTAGGCGTCTCCCCATGTTCGCAGCAATACACCGGAGTCGTTCACCCGGCCGAATCGGTCCGCATTCCATGTTTGAAATCCGGAGATGCAAAGTGTCGAACCAGTCAGGTCGGCAGCGTTCGCGGCGTCGTGCGGCGCGATGTTCGGGGACCGAACGCGGCAGGGCTCGCCGTTGACGAGGCAACCTCCGCCTCGTACGGCCCAGACGGTCTCGCCGAGTGCTGGAAGATTGATCACACCGATTGCCGGGCCGTCCTCATCCTGCAGGTAGAGCAGATTCGAATAGGTGCTGACCCCCGCGGTGAACGCCAAGGTCCCGTCGATGGGATCCATCACCCAGGTTCGACCACTGGATCCAACGACGTTCTCGCCTTCCTCGCCCACGATCGAGTCATCAGGGCAGTGCGCCTGCACTCGATTCCGAAGCAGCAGTTCTGCCGCCAGATCGGCTTCGGTCACGGGCGAACCGTCCTCTTTGTGTTGCACCGCCAGCTCGGTGGAGCGGAAGTACTTCAGCGTGACGGCACCCGCTTCCCTGGCCCATTGAACGGCCGCTGTAACCAGGTCTGGATCGATGTTTTTCATGGTTGTGATGATTTCTGTGGTCCTCTGGGATGCGGGTGTGGCCGATTGCTGGTAGAAGCTCAGGCGTGGATCTCGATGCAATGATCATGCCAAGCCCGCTCCAGACAATGGCACCCATTGCCGATGGAGTGGCTCGCAACGGCTTCGGTGGCGTGACGGTCACCGAGACCTCGCGCAGCACCTTCCTGGCCTCTGCGGCCATCGCTCTGGCGCAACCAAATCTACACATCAGCACCGGTGTGGCAGTGGCCTTTCCGCGAAGCCCCATGGTCACCGCCGGAGCAGCGTGGGAATTGGCCGAAGCCACCGGTGGTCGATTCAGGCTGGGTCTTGGTGCTCAGGTCCGGGCCCATGTGGTCAGACGCTACAGCGCGACCTTCGATCCTCCAGGGCCGCGTCTGGAGGAATATGTTGGCGCACTGCGAGCGATCTTTTCGGCGTTTGCCCAGGAGGAGAAGCTTGATTTTCACGGGGACTTCTGGGACTTTGATCTCTTGCCGCGGGCCTGGGCGCCGGGTGGGGAGTCAGTGGAGCCACCGCCGATAGACGTGGCTGCGGTGAACCCATGGATGCTCCGGATGGCGGGTCGTTGCGCCGATGGAGTGCACGTACATCCCCTCAACACGCTGCCCTACCTGGGCACGGTTCTTGAGAACGTCGGTGCCGGCGCGCTCGAGGCAGACCGCGATGTGGACGGGATCAATCTGCTGGTTCCCTGCTTCACGGTGGTCGGCGATACCGATGAGGAGCAGGCGAAGTGGCGCGAACTCGCGAGAATGCAGGTTGGCTTCTACGGGTCCACTCCCAACTACTCGTTCATCTTTGACCAGCTCGGCCACGAGGGTGTCGGGATGCGGCTCAATGAGGCCGGTCGGAAAGGTGATCGGGCCGCACAATCCGAGATCGTAACCGACGAGATTCTGTCGAACTTCGTGGTGGAGGCCGAGTGGGATTCCCTGGCCCCCAGTCTGGTGGCCCGGTATGCGGCATTCGCAGACCGCGTGATCCTCTACTTCGCGAATCCGCTGATGGCGGATTCGGAATCAATGGAGAGATTCGGTGAGGTTGCCACGCAGGTCGCCAATCTGACCGACGGGTCGAAGGATTGATGGATGACATGACCCTGGCGGAGATTCTTGATCTCTCAAGCCATGGTGCGGACGTGATGGTGGGATCCGGTCCCACGTATCCCTGGGGAGCACTCTACGGCGGCCAGATAGTTGCGCAGGCCCTCATGGCGGCGGGCAGAACAGTGGAGGCGGAGAAGCTTCCTCACAGCCTGCGGGCCTACTTCATCCGTCGTGGTGAGCAGGCTGAGCCGGTGCGCTACGAGGTGGAGAGACTACGCAATGGCCGGTCGTTCAGTACAAGGCGAGTGGTCGCGCTCCAAAACGGTGCGGTGATCCTCAACCTGGAGGCATCGTTTCAGGCTGAAGAATCGTCGGTGGATCTGGGTACGATTCAGTTGGATCCACAACTCAGCGATCCGGGATCTCTCAAGATCGATTCCTGGACTCCTCAATTCGAAAGGGCATTTTCCGAAGCGCCCACGGAGTCCAACCGGTTGGGTGAGGGCCGCGCCACTGCTTGGATACGCACGCTGGGTGGTTTGCCCGAGGATCCACTGGTGCACGCTGCAGCGCTCGCCTTCGTATCGGATGACCTGCCAACTGACTCGGTGATTCGAGCCCATCCGATCGGAACCGAATCATTCGGGGTGATCGAAAAGGTCATGGTGAATTCCAGTCTCGATCACACGATCTGGTTCCACAGGCCCGGTCGGGCCGACGAGTGGAACATGCACGATTTCAGTTGTCACACCTTCGTTGGAGGCCGAGGACTGGCGTTGGGACATGTGCACTCAGTGGATGACCAGCACATCGCCACGGTCGCTCAGGAGATCGTCCTGCGGGACAACCGGGAACCTCGACAGGGCTGAACTGCCCGCAGGAGAACCGCGCGAGCAATCCGTGGCGCCTGCACGCGTATCATGCGCGATGCAGGGACTCCATCCGGAGTTCTTGCTCGAGGTGCTGTACAGGGGAAGTACAAGGTGTTCGCATCTGTTGATCAGGGGCGGGAGAGAGGTGGACGGCACCGGCGCGCCGGCCGTTGTCGCCGATGTCGGGATCACGGCCGGCCGGGTGATGGGAGTGGGCCGCCGCCTCGATCGCGCCAAGCGCACCATCGATGCCAATGGCCTGCTGGTCACGCCTGGCTGTAGTGGATATTCATACCCACTACGACGGTCAGGCCAGTTGGGATCCGATGCTGTCTCGTTCGTGCTGGCATGGGGTGACCACCGTGGTCATGGGGAACTGCGGCGTGGGTTTTGCACCTGTTCATCCCAACCGCCACGAATGGCTGATCGGATTGATGGAGGGTGTGTAGGACATTCCCGGGGCGGCCCTGTCCGCGGGCATCACCTGGGGTGACAAGGGGCTTGGATTGCTGACTTGGCAGGAACAGGCCGAGCACATGCGGGACCCGGGTTTGCGAGCCAGGCTGGTTTCCGAACGGGAGGCCTTGGCCGATGATCCCATCGTGTCCGGATTCATGGATCCGGCTTCTACGTTCCAGCTCGGTGATCCGCCCCAGTATGAACCCGGTCCCGGTACCTCTCTCGCAGCGCAAGCGCGGCGCGCGGGCCTGTCCAAATGGGAAGTGCTCTACGACGCATTGCTGGATGACAATGGACGCGAGCTCCTGAACTCACCCGTACTCAACTTCTCCGACGGCAACCTGGATGCGGATCACGAGATGCTTGTGGATCCGAACACCGCTTTTGGACTCGGGGATGGAGGTGCCCATGCCGGGCAAACCTGTGATGCTTCCACCACCACGTTCCCGCTCACCCACTGGGCGAGGGACCGTGATGGCGACCGACTGAGCCTGGAGACGGCAGCTCACAAGATGACCGGTGTCACGGCAGCACTATATGGCCTTGGTGATCGCGGCCGTTTGGCTCCGGGTATGGTCGCGGACGTGAACCTGATCGACTTTGAGTCGCTCGATCTGCGCCGTCCGGAGTTGGTGGCGGGCCTTCCGGGTGGTGCATCGCGTTTGATCCAGCGTTGCGACGGCTACGTCTCCACGATCAAATCAGGTCGCGAGATATTGCGGAACGGCGAGACCACAGGGGATCTCCCGGGAGAACTGATCAGAGGGATGCGCTGAGAACCCATGTCTCCTGACGGGTCAGCATCCAGCCACGGGAATGATCCCGGGTCAGGTCGGGTTCCCGATTCCGTGCCGGAAATGACCGAATCGAGAACGCGGGCTGATGCCGGAACCGAGGCGGCGTTCAACGAATACGTGATCCCCGAGATGGAGGTCATGTACCGCGTCGCGATGTCGATCACCCGCAATCATTCGGATGCCGAAGATCTTGTGCAGGACACCCTGCTGCGTGCCTACAAGGGGATCGACCGCTTCGATGGGGGACATGCGAGGGCATGGCTGCTCACCATCATGCGCAATGCCCAGATAAACCGGGTGAGGCGCCGCCGCCCGGGACTCCTTCGGGATCCCGACTCCGAGATCGAACACGCTCCGGTCCTCAGCGGGAACACCCCGGGTCCAGAGGATCAGGTGATCGAAAGGGGATTCGACTGGGATGTGGAAGCGGCCTATCAGGAACTCCCCGAGAAGTTTCGGGAAGTGATCGACCTTGTCGACCTGGGCCAACTGTCCTATGTGGAGGCGGCCGAGATGATCGGTGTCCCCAAAGGCACAGTCATGAGCCGTTTGCATCGAGGTCGGAAACGAATTCGCGAAACCCTGAAAACCACTTCGGGACGTGATGCCCCATGAAGACCACAACTGTCTTCGGACGCAACCGCAAGATGTCCTGTCGTCGTCTCGGCAAGGTTCTTCAGACCTATCTCGATGGGGAACTCGACTCTGAAACCGCCCTGTTGGTTTCAGGGCATCTGGAGGAGTGTCGCAAGTGCGGACTGGAGGCAGACACCTACGAAGCGCTGCTTGGCTCCCTGCAGAACGGCGTGGTTGATCAGGAGTCTCGCGAGGCGATTCACCGCCTGGCCGAATTCGGATCCCAGCTCGCCGGCGGGAGCCTCCCGGAGGTCCATGCCTTCGACAGTTCCCCGGATGACCAGTTCTGACCGGAGCTGAGCTCCGCGGCTCCGGGTGTTCTTGTGCAGGTGCCCCCTTGTGTTCCGGTCACCTCCGAGTTACCTTGCTAGCAAGCTAGTTTGCCTGGATGATCCCTGAGGTGGGGCATGAGCGAATCCGCGGAAAATCTGCCAACCCTGACTCTGATGCTGACGCGCCTGACGCGCCTCAACGAGGAGTTTCTTCACAAACACTGCTTTGCCACCGGGACCACAGCCGCTGAGTTCCGGGTTCTGTCGATGCTTTGCCACACAGACCTTGAGGGGCCGATCAGCCCCACGACGATCTCGGAGTGGATCGTGCAGACCTCGGGTGGGCTGAGTGCCACTCTGGGGCGCCTTCAGGAGCGAGGGCTGGTGGACCGGTTGGAGGATCCTGCTGACGGTCGATCTCTGCTCGTACAGATAACTCCCGACGGTCGGACGCTTCACGATCAGCTCTTTGCCGAACTACTCGGGAACTATGAACCGGTGCTCGGTGCTGTTGACCCGGATCTCGCACTCTCGGTGGTTCGCTCCCTCATCGAGGGGTTTGAAACGGCCATGTCAAGGGCCGCCAGCGGCAGCTGGAAAGTGCCAGTGCGTGGAGATCGCGAACCGACCAGCTACCCAACGAGGCAGATCCAGGAGTCCCGGAGATGAAATCCAGAACCCGAGCGAGTCGATTCGCAATGGCGCTGGTTGTGGGCTCCCTTCTTTCCAGTGCATGCACCAGTGACTCCGATGAGTCGGGGAGTGACTCTGGGGGAATTGACCCAGCGGATTCCCCCCGTGGTGAAGTGCCGGAGCAACCGCTTCCGTCGAGGAATCCGAATCTGGCGGATTCTGTTGTTCCGATTGCGCATTTCGACGCTGCGCAGACTGACAGTGTTGCGGTCAGCGGACCCGATGGTCCGACGCTTGCGCTCACCGACGACGATCTGACCTATCAGCATCTGGGTCCGGCGCATTTCGGGATCGCCATTTCGCCCGAATACTCCGATGGACGGCGGGTGATCTGGAGCAATGGGGGAGATCGCATCGCCAAACTGGATTACGAAACCCTGGAAGTTCTGGCGGAACTCCCGCTGCCTGATAAGGGCAGTGTGGATGCGGCCACGGCTGATGGACACATTTCTGACCTTGATGCGGCCTCGGGCGAAGAGCTGGCCGACATCAGCATCCAATTGGCTGCCAACTACCTACGGGGTCTGGCGGGTGTGTATTACCTGCTTGACGACACCAACACGTTGTTCGTCGGTGGACCGGAGTCGGTGATTGCGTACGGTGACGTTGATCCGGATGACCCCGACTCGGACATTGAAGTTGTTCGGGAATGGAGCAAACCGCCTGAGATCGGGGGAGTGTTCGCGGGAGCGAACATCACTCAGGACGGGCGCCTGGTCCTGGTGACCGACGAAGGATGGATCGTGGCGGTGACGCGGGACTTCACAGAGTTCGATGCCATCCAGTTGATCGGAGCCGAGGCTGCGTCGGCTCACAACACCGCGATGGCGGAGGCTGGACAACGCAAGGGAAGTGCCGACTGGGTCCGCAACAGCCTTGCGGTTGATGAAGAGGGAGGAATCTATGCGGTTTCCCTCGATCATGTGCACAAGGTGATCTGGACGGGTGAGGAGTTGTCAATCGAAGCGGCGGACGGCGCCTGGACAGCGGAGTACAGCAACTCCACCGGCGTGGGTTCCGGGGCCACACCATCCCTCATGGGATTCGGTGAAAATGATGACAAATTCGTGGTGTTGACCGACGGTGACGAAGTGATGAACGTGGTTTTGATGTGGCGCGACGAGATACCCGAGGACTGGACAGCGCCCGAGGATGCGCCCGATCAACGCATAGCCGGTCAACAGCCGGCCAACGTCGGCGATCCCGACATCGAGGCGATCCAGACGGAACAGTCAGTGGTCGTCGGTGGGTGGGGGGCAATGGTGGTGAACAACGATCCGGCCTCGGTACCCGAGGGTTATCCCGAGATCGGTCATCGTCTGCTGTCGGGATACGGCGGAGCCGATCCGGCGTTCGCCCCCCATGGAATCCAGAAGTTCGCCTGGGATCCTGATTCCCGGGAGTTCGCCGAGCAGTGGGTGAACACCGAGGTTTCCTCGGCGAACTCGGTTCCGGTGGTCTCACTCGGTTCGGACATCGTCTACACGGTGGGTGCGCGAGAGGGTGAGTGGGGTCTCGAGGCTTTGGACTGGACCACGGGAGAATCGGCGTTCCACTGGACCACCGGGTCGAACCGTTACAACACACTCTTCTCGGGAATGAACCTTGATGAAGACGGTCGGGTCATCCACACAACACCATTCGGAGTGCTCAGGTATGAACCGGAAGGAAACCAGTGACCGGATCGATCAAGTATGAAGTTGCAGATCGAATCGCAATCATCACGATCGACCGTGCCGAGGCCCGCAACTCGTTGAATCTGGAAGCGTTGACGGCGCTTGTTTCCGCAATCGGGAAGGCAGACGTGGACGCGGCCGTGGACGTCTCGATTCTGACGGCCACCGGCTCCGTCTTTTCGGCCGGCCTTGATCTGAAGTCGCTGAGCGCGGGCGAGATCGACGTTCTGGAGCACACCGTTCGCGGAAATCCGTGGACGGATCGGACCAAACCCATGATTGCGGCCGTCAACGGCCCGGCAATCACCGGCGGTCTCGAGCTCGTGCTGAACTGTGATCTGGCAATCGCCACTCCGCAAGCCAAGTTCGCCGACACCCATACCCGGGTAGGGATCCTCCCGTTCTGGGGCATGAGTGTGCTTCTTCCGAGAGCGGTTGGCCCGCGCAACGCGGCACTGATGAGCCTCACCGGGAACTTCATCTCCGCTGGAGACGCCCTGCAGTGGGGACTGGTGTCGGAGATCGTCGCTGACAAGGATCTGATCAACCGTGCGCGCCAGTTGGCGGCTGATATTGCCAACAATGATCAGCCCGGGGTCCGGGCGATGTTGCGGCTCTATCGCGACGGTGCCGGATTGCCCGTATCGGAGGCCGCAGCACTGGAAATCGAACGGTCCACCGAATGGCACGGTGAAGGCTTTGACGCTGCCGGGATCGGCCGGCGCTTCGAGACGATAAAGGCGCGGGGCCGCGCCCAAGCAGACAAGGATGCATCACCGAAATGACTGACAGCGGTAAAACTGACAGCAGAAGTGCAACGGTGGCCGCCCCCGACGACATCAGGGTCACGCTCGAAGTGAATGGGGGAGTGGCGGATGTCCGCCTTGCCCGACCCGACAAACTCAACGCTGTCGATGGGGCGATGATCGACGCGATCATAGAAACCCAGCAGCGAATCGCGGCGGACCGATCGGTTCGGGCGGTCGTGTTGTCAGCCGAGGGTCGGGGTTTCTGCTCGGGTCTGGACATGTCGGTGTTTGCCGACATGGCCGGAGGCGACCTCAGCAGCGACTCCGATGAGATCGAGGCGGCCGCCGCGGATTTGAGCCCTACGGGTGCAGCGCGTCCGCAGCTGATCGGCTGGGGTTGGTATGAACTGCCTCAACCAGTGATCGTGGCGGCCCACGGTGCGATGTTCGGAGCCGGAATGCACATAGCGCTCGGCGCAGACATCAGATACGTACACCCGGATGTGAAGATGGCGTTCGTGGAAACGGAGTTTGGCCTGCTGCCGGACTTGTCGCCGATCCAGTCCCTGCGGCGCCTCGCCTCTCTGGATGTGATCAAGGAGCTGGTGATGACCAGTCGGAGAGTTCGCGGCGAGGAAGCAGTGCAGCTTGGATTGGCAACCCGATGCGTGGAAGATCCGTTCGCGGAAGCCATGGCGACGGCGCAGCTTCTCGCGGCCAAGAGCCCAGATGCGATCCGTGCGGCGAAACGCGTGATCAATTCCTCGGCGTTGTTGCCGGTCGCCGAAGGACTGGCGCTCGAGATGAAGGCTTCCGTGGATCTGATCGGGACCGCCAATCAGATGGAAGCTGTGATGAGCCGCCTGGAAGGTCGTGATCCCGAGTACACCGACCCGATTTGATTCCGGCCCTCGAATCCCGACCTTGGAAGCGGGCGAATCCCTAGTGGCCCATCATCGCGGTCGAACCAGAATCCAGCGGGGCCGCTCAGACTGGATCGGCGGTCAGAGTCGGGATTCAGAGTCGGAATTGAACCGCGGAGCGGTCGGCCAGAATCGGTTTGATGTGGTCCGCGATGGCGCGATGGTGTGCTTCGTGATCCCGGTAGTGGGCGTAACCGGCCTCATCATCGAAGTCGGCGACTATTGCGAAGTCCCAGTTGTCTGTCGAGATGCCGGCGTCTGAGCCGAAGCTGTAGTTCTTCAGTGTGCCGATCTGCGCGGGGAGCCCAGAGAGGGCGGTGCTGACCGCCTCTACATCTTCTGCGGTTACGGCTTCGGACCACCGGAGCATCACGACGTGTCGGATCATGGATCACAAGCTACCCATGCGCGGGGTCTGGCACGTTGCGCGGCCATGGATCTGGGTATCAGGGGCAAACGGGCTGCGGTCGCGGCTTCCTCCGCGGGCCGAGGTCGTGGCCTTCCTGTGCAGCCAGCAGGCGAAGTTCATCACCGGTACGGCTGTGTCGGTTGACGGCGGGCAACCAGCGCGCTGCTGTGATGCGGAGTGAACCGTTTCGGAACGGATGGTTGGTTGGAAACGGCTGGCACCTTCGCCAACCTGAGTGGTGATGGGATCCGCCCTGCGTTCGTGGGCCACATGCGACTTCTTCGTGGATACCTTCGCCGGATCCATCGTGAACTTGTCGAGTCTTCGGATGCATGCCGATCAGGTCGGGGCGTAAGTTTCCCGACCAGCCTGATCCCGTACGTGGCGGATCTTGTCCGCCAGTTCGTCGATGGATCCCGGCAGTTTGAATGATGTGTAGGTCACCCGGCGTTCGCTGTGTTGAGGTGGAGTGGCGCAGTGCATTGCACAGCTCAGGTGAACGGTTACATCGCCAACGTCAGTGTTCAGGAACAACTGCGGTAGATCCAGTTCGTCGGAAACATCGAACAGTGGAGTGTTCACGCGGTGCGATCCGGCCACAATCCCGAGCTGTCCGTTGGTTTCGTCCGATCCGGTCACGGACACACCAAATGTCAGGCTGGCGCAGGAATAGCTGTGGAGACCCAAGGCGCAGTCCTTGTGCCATGGGAGATCGGAGATGCCCTCGGAGATACCCACCGGCTTCACGAGAAGGTCACTTCCAACGAACTGGTGATCCTTGCCCGTCACAGCAGCGATCGGACTCAGACGGTCCTCAAACGGGAAATCGAGCTCATCGCCGGTCAGATCGGTGACCCGCACGCAGATCTCCTCCTCGCCCCGTTTGGCATACCAGGCACGGCGGTCCCCGGGCGTCATGCGGGCGCGCCATACGTCCATCAGCTCACTCAGATGGGCCATTTCGTCTTGGCTGAAGACACCCTTGAAATGCAGGAATCCAGTTTCCGCCAGGAAGTTCACGATGTCGACAGGATCATCATCAATCGCGAACTCCTGATTCAAGTCGAGCTCAGCGCCCTGGCGGTCCTTGAATGTGATCAAACCGGGTTCATTGGCCGCACGTCCGTCAACCAGTGCCCGCAGCACGGGTTCCCAGTTGATGACCTGCACGATGTTTCCGCGCAACATCTCGAAGTCCTCGCTGATCATGAGGGCGACGGCACTGCGGACATCGTTGACCAGATCGCTGAACCATACGGTGCTCAGCGAAACCAGGGGCCCCGAACCGGTGTCCCCCTCTACAACCTCGAGGTCCCCGTTGTCGTCCAGCTGCCAGGTGAAAGCCCGGCCATCAACGCTCACTCCGAACTGATCGAGTCCGGACGCCACGAACGCCCTGGTTGCCAGATCCCCACGATCGATGATCAGAGTTGGCACATCATCGAGATGGAACTGCTCGATTGTGGTTTCGCGTATCTGCGAAGGCGTTCGGGTCCGCTGGTCGAAATCGAATCGGGCCATGGGAGAAACCTACGGCGTTTCGTACTGGATTGTCACCCAGTCACGAGTCTCCACATGATCCTTGAACGTCTCTGCGATGGATCCTGACACTGCTGCGGTTGCCCGGGGTAGATGCTGCCTCGCGTGCAGGCAGCGATCTCGGGCAGGTCAGGTCGCCCTGAGTGCCGGTCGTCAGAAGCGCTCGTATGTTCCGACAAGAGCCGACTCCCCCAGGGTCGTGTCCGCTATGGCAGCCCTTACCTCGTCGGCGCCGGCTCCCTCGGCGACATCCGGCGATTCCGAAACTGCGATCGCCTGGAACTCATAGTTGTGGGGTCCGCCGGGTGGTGGGCAGGGCCCGAACCAACCGGGTTGACCAATCCCGTTGACGCCGTTGGTCGCGTTTGTGGGCTCGACACCTTCTTCGATGGATTCGTCGGGATCCAGGCCCCACAGGACCCAGTGGACAAAGCTGCCTCCGGGAGCATCGGGATCATCCACGATCACCACGATTTCCTCGGTTCCTTCCGGCACGTGATCCCAGGTGAGGCCCGGCTGGGTGCCGGCTCCGTCGCAGGTGAATTCGGGTGGGATCGCAGCGCCATCTGAGAATGCGGTGCTGCTCACGGCGAGTTCGGCCATTTCGTTCGATTCATCCATCTCGGAACCATCGGTTCCTTCGTCCGATGGGGAACTCTCGGCCGAGCTTGCGGTCGTGCTGGTCGTTGTCTCCGAGTCATCAGAACTGCAGGATGCAGCCGTCAGGGCCACAGCGGCGATCAGCAGCAGGAGAGTCTTGCGGGTCATGGTTGGTCCTCAGTTCGGGTCTTTCCCACATTGACCCTAATGGGATCGGGGCCTCTTTCGACCCTGTCAACGTGGTCTCGGGCTCAACTGGTAATGACCCACCAGGTGCATGTGAAGGTGAATACTCGGTGCTTGCCGTCAGACTGTTCAGATGCCGCGCATTCTGATCGTGCACCACACTCCCTCTCCAGCGATGCACGCGCTGCTCGATTCGGCTACCGCGGGTGCGAGGGAGTCCGGGGTGGAAGATCTGGATGTACTGGTGAGGCCGGCCCTCGCTGCGACGGCTTCTGATGTCCTCGACTCCGACGGCTATGTACTCGGTACGCCGGCGAACCTCGGGTACATGTCGGGTGCGTTGAAGCATTTCTTCGACACGATCTACTATCCGTGTCTGGATGCAACGGTCGGGAAACCCCTCTCTGTGTACATCCATGGCAACAGCGACACCGATGGTGCCCGACTCGGGATCGAGAAGATCGTGACCGGACTCCGCTGGAAGTTGGTGGCCGAAGTCCTGCAGATAGTTGGTGATCCAGGCAAGGATGATCTGGGCGCCTGTTGGGAACTGGGTGCGGTGACGGCAGCGACGCTGGACGCCTGACGCGTTCAGTGCCCCAAGAAATGCCGGCAGTACTACATCGGCAGTACTACAGCGGCGCGGTCGGTTCTCCGTCGAGCCAGGTCTCGATGACTTCGATGTTGCCCAGCTCGGCTCCGGGTGCGTCGAGCGGGTTGCGTTCCAGAACCGTGAAGTCTGCCCGTTTGCCAACCTGGATCGATCCGACCTCATCGTCCAGCTGAAGTTGCCAAGCGGCTTCGGAAGTCACCGCTGACAACGCCCGTTCCGCCGAAATGGCCTGCTCGGGTGCGATTCGGGTTCCGAGCCTCGTGCGGCGTGTTACGGCGGTCTCCATCAGCTTGAGTGGCGATGGTGGATACATCGGTGAATCCGCGTGCAGGCTGATCCGGTGACCCTGTTCGACAGCGGTTCCGATCGGCATGAGCTTGTCGGAGCGCTGTTTGCCGATGATCTCCGCTTCGAGCTCGGGTCCATAGTGACGGATGTGGTCCACGTGAAAGCTTGGAGAGACGCCAAGGCGCTTGGCTCTGGCCAGGTCATCCGTTGTGGTGAGGGCACAGTGCTCGAGCCTCCAACGATGATCGGTGGGCGAAACATCGGTGAGTACTTGTTCGTAGAAGTCGAGCATCTCCCGGGAGCTTCTGTCTCCCTGGGAATGAGTCAATACCTGCCAGCCATCTTCAGCGAACGAGCGCAAGAGCTCGGTCATCTCTGCTGGTTCGAAGTTTGCCTGACCAACTGTTCCCTCCGGGATTCCCAGAGTGCAACAGCAGAGATCAGAAGCCAGATAAGGCTCCTCCATGAGCATCGTTCCGGTGTACGGGGAGCCGTCGTACCAGAGTTTCACACCGTGAACTCGAAATCGATCGGATCCGTTTGCCCGCTGGTCGCCAGGAGAGGTCCCCGACAAGTCGGGGGAGCTGTGCTGCAGATACAGCACCGACCGCAGGGGCGAGTCCGGCCGCTCGAAGGTTTCACGAAACACGTCGGTGGGGAAGACTGAGCCGGCCACGCCCACTGTTGTGATGCCGACCTCGCGATAAAGGTTGGACTGATTGGCGAGTCTTTCCAGCATCTTCTCCCGCGTGGGCATGTCGAAGATGACCAATGGCAGCATTGCTGATTGCTCGGCGATCCGACCGGTTGGGTATCCAGCGGCGTCCCTTGCGTAGCGACCTCCACCAGGAGGGTCCGGTGTGTTCTCGTCGATGCCAGCCGCTGCGAGGGCGGCTGAGTTTGCGTACATCGTGTGCATCGACTGGAGCATCACCACGATCGGGTGTTCGGTGCTGATGGCGTCGAGTCGGTGGCGATCCCAGATCCCGAGATCCGGTGTGAGCATCGGATCCAGACCGAATCCGAAGATCCATTCCCCCGGGGCTCGGTCGGCGGCGGCTTCCGACAGCGCTGCCTGGACCCCACTGACCGACGAATGCGTGAACCCCGAAATATCCACCCATGAATAGAGTTGTGCAGACAGGTCGGGATGTGTGTGCGGTTCGATGAGACCCGGGGTGAGGGTCTTGCCCGCAAGGTCGGTCACCTCATCGGCGCTTCTGCGCTTGTCGAGAACATCTCGGGCATCGCCGACCGCAACAATGCGCCCATTGTGGATGGCCACGGCTTCTGTCACCGTGGGCGCCGCCACGGCAGCCATGGTGACGATCGGTCCGCCGGTGCAGTGTTGCAACGGCGGACCGATCGCACTGAATCGGCGGGTCCTTCGCGCCGGTGGAGCCGGAGGGCTACGCGCTCCCGCCACCCATCAGATGCCGACGTATGCTGTCGGAAGTTTGATGGGTGGCGTTCGGGGTGATCCGGAGATCGGGTTCCGTCCAGACTTGATTCAGGCCGGATCTGATTCAGGCAGATAGGTGTGGTGCCGGAGGGAGACCAGAAGATGAGTTTCAGAGAAGTTCACGAACCGGTGAGTTCAAGGGAGATGCCAGACGGGGTTGCGATGCAACCTCGGGAATTCGACTTCACCGATGTGGAGAGCATTCCGCAGTACTGGAACCTGTCCAATCCCGTCCTCACCCATATCGAGAATGCCTTCTCGATTCTGATTCCGCCCGGTGAACAGTTCTTCATTCAGTCGGTCCGGTACTACCGGGACCGCGTCACGGATCCCGAAGTACTGGGACTGATCAAGGCGTTCGTCCAGCAGGAAGATTTGCACGGCCGGGCCCACCACGTCTACAACGCCACGATTGCGAATTTCGGAATCGATGTTGCCCGGGAGGAGTCATACGCAGCTTCGGTGTTCGCCAAGTTGCAGCGTCGGCTTCCCCGCAAGATCCAGCTGGGTGTCACTGTGTTCTCCGAGCACCTCACAGCGGTGGGGGCGCACACGCTTCTCGATGATCCGGAGGCCATCCATGAGATGGATCCACAGATGCTCGAGTTCTGGCGCTGGCACGCGGCGGAGGAACTCGAGCACAAGTCCGTGGCCTTTGATCTGTTCCACAGGGTCGGCGGTGGGTACGTGACACGAATGGTGGCCATGGCCACAGCAGTTGCCACTCTGGGGATCCCGATGGTGAAGATCGTCAGGCGCATGATGAAGGAAGATCCGCTGCCGATCACAAAGGCCGATCGTGACGAGGCGAGGGCCGTGCAGGCCAAGATCATGAAACGTCAGATCAAGTTGCTGATTGCCTACCTGAGGCCAGGTTTCCATCCATGGGACATCGACGACACGGAGCTACTGGAGGGTTGGTACTCGGATCCTGTGCCGGGCGCTGCACTCGGGGTTCAGCGCGAGCCGGCGCCTACTGGCAGTTGACCATCACCTTGGCATAGGTGCGTGGCCCCAGGACCGTTTCGAGCACTTTCGGCCAATCCTGCAGATCGAATCGATGGGTGATCATTGCCGAAACATCCACCTGCGACAACAGGTCGATCGCATCCTCGAATCGTTTCGGGTATTCCATGGCCCCGCGGATGGTGAGTTCCTTCATCATGATCGAAAGGAACGACGTGGGGATTTCCTCGAAATGAAGGGCGACCACCGCGAGGATTCCACCCGGTGCCGAGTGATCGATCACCGACCTGATGACCGATGGCGAACCTGTGGCTTCGATGAATGAGTTGGTTTCCGCCGTCGGACCCATCACGTGGCCTTGCGAACCGTGGCGTTCCCGCAGCACATTCCACACATCTTCATCTGCCAGGACCGTCTCGTGCGCGCCCATCTTGCTGGCGACCTCGAGGCGTTCCGGTGCCATGTCGATTGCCACGATGTCTCGGGCCCCGCGCACGCTGGAGGCGGCGATGGCCGACAGGCCGATCGGTCCGGCTCCGAACACCGCGACCGTTCCACCCTCACGAACCTCGGCTTGGTTGGCGGCGTTCAATCCGACTGCCATCGGCTCCGCGAGAGCAGCCACTTCCATCGGCATCTGCTCAGGGATCGCCATGAGTCGTCCACCACGAGCAGCATCCCTGACGAGCAGGTGAGTGGTGAGCGCACCTTCTGGTCCGCCATTGCCGATGCGTCCAACTTCGTCATCGCCGGGATGCACGATCATACGATCGCCGAGACTCACGTCCTCCACGTTGTCACCCACGAATTCGACCTCGCCCGAGAGTTCATGGCCGAGCGGCATCGGAATTGCGGTGGGGCCAACGAGTCCTCCCGCGGCTATGTACTTGAGGTCGGTTCCGCAGATCCCGCACGATGACACCCGCACGACCACGTCGTCGTCTCCGGGTTTCGGCTCAGCGATGTCATCCAGGCGGACGTCGTTGGAGTCATGGATTCGAACCTGCTTCATGGTCACCATGGTGGCGCGCCCGAGCCGTCTCCGCTGGAGGAACCGGGAAGGCTCTAAGGTTCGATTCGTTGAACAACGCGGCAACGAATTCCGACTGGGGGCTGACGTGGATGATGACAACTGGTGGGATCCGCGCACGGATGCGCCACTGCATCAATGGCGACCGAGTGCTTTCGAGATGCTGCCGGCAGACATGGAACAGGCACATCAGGTCCACGATCGGATCTGGGTTTCCACAGGATTGTCGCATTCGTATCTGATCACCACGTCTGAAGGGCGGGTGATCATCAATACTGGAATGGGCTTCGAGGCGCCGGTTCACAAGCGCAACTTCGACTCGGTCGACGACTCACCGGTGGCGGCGGTCATCTTCACCCAAGGGCACGTCGATCACGTCGGTGGAGTGGATCATCTGAAGGATCCCGACACCATGGTGATCGCCCAGGCGGGTAACGCTGCTCACCAACGAGACGACGAGCGCATCTACAGCTACCGAATAGATCGATCGAACTTCGCCTTCCAGAGGACGGTTCGAGATGGGGCTCTTCGAATCCTGGACGAGTTCGGTTCGCTGCCCGATCAGGCCATTGCGCAACCGACCCTCACTTTTGAGGACAGCCTTGAACTCACCATCGGCGACCTGAGCCTCGAGTTGATCTCCACACCTGGCGGCGAGACAACCGATTCGCTTGTGGTGTGGCTTCCGGATGAACGTATCGCTCTGGTGGGTAACCTTCTGTCGGCGCTTCCGGGTCATATTCCGAACCTGGTCACGTTGCGCGGCGACCGGCATCGTGATGCCCTCAAGTTCGTCGACTCCGTTGATCGCCTCAAGGCACTTCGTCCAGCGGTGCTCCTGCCGGGCCACCATGGCCCCATTGAAGGTGCGGACTACATCGCCGGCGAGTTGCAGCGTGTGCGCGACGCGACTTTGTGGGTGCATGACCAGACGGTGGAAGCCATGAACAGCGGCCGCACCCTGTGGGAAACAATGAATTCGCTGGAGCTGCCTCCCGAGCTGAAGGTGGGCGAAGGTTACGGCAAGGTCTCCTGGGACGTCCGGGCGATCTGGGAAACATATGCCGGTTGGTTCAAGCATGAGTCCACCACCGAGCTTTACGGGTCCCCTCGCCAGAGTGTCGATTCCGAGATCGTTGCGCTGGTGGGCGGACCCGATCCGGTGGTAGCGCGAGCCGATGAGTTGTTGGCTCAGGGCGATCCGGTTGCCGCGATACACCTCTGCGATGTGATTCTGTCGGGTGAGTCCGGACATCGCGGGGCCGTCGCCGTTTCTTCCGAAGCACACCGGAGGTTGTCCGAAGACAGTGCGAATTTCTGGTTGTCCAGCTGGCTGGACAACCAGGTGACGGAACTCACTGCTCGCCTGGACACGGCTGCTGGTCCGGACACAGACGCTGATCTGAATACAGGGGCCTCCGATGCCTGACCCCGAGATCATCCGGATCACTGACCTTGGTGATCCTCAACTCAGCCCCGAGTTGATCTCGCTGCGCAAAGCTGCCACCGGTTTCCCGGTTGAGTTCACAACCGGTGCCATAACCCGGGCCGCCAAGGAGCGGATGGGCAGGCACGACCCCACCTTTGACGTCAATCGGTCGGGCCTCTTCGGAAATGAGGATGCGATCGAGCGACTGGCGGTGGTTTGTTCCGCGGCGGAGGCCGACACTGGCATGCACGCTGCAGGTCGTGTTGCCGTGTGGCTCGATCTGGTTCGGTACATGTCCAATCGGGCGCTCATCGAAGATCTGCTGCAACGTCATCCCGAGATTTCCGACGAGGTGATCAGGGCTCCTCTGATCGTGGCGGGTCTCCCGCGCTCGGGCACGACCCATCTGCTGAATCTCATGGCCGCCGACTCGCGATTTCGCTCGTTGTCGTATTGGGAGAGTCGGGAGCCAGTTCCTTTTTCAGGCGAAGAGTCGGTGGTTGATTCCGAAGATCCGCGCTTCACCCGGGCTCGGAAGGACTGGGAGAAGACGGATTCGTTGTTGCCGCTGCTCAAAGCCATGCACGCAATGACTCCGGAGCACATCCACGAAGAGGTCGAACTCATGGCCAACGACATTGCCGGTTATGTGTTCGAGTGGCTGTTCCATGCACCCCTGTGGCGCGATTACTACCTCTGTACCGATCAGAAACCGCACTACGAGTACATGCGGGACGTCCTCAAGATCCTCCAGTGGCAGGACCGCGTGAATCCGAATCCACATCGTGCGCCCAGCCTTGGAGAACCTCGTCGATGGGTACTCAAATGCCCTCAACATCTCGAACAGCTACCCGTGCTGATCAACACGTTTCCTGATGCAACGGTGGCGCTGACACACCGAGATCCAACTTCGGTGGTCGCCTCGTCAGCCACGATGAGCACCTACGGTGATCGATTGCGGCGAACCCGGCCGAATCCACCCGCTGTGGCGCAATACTGGGCTGACCGCGTGCAGGTGCTCCTCCGCGCCTGCGTCCGGGATCGAGATTCAGTGCCGGCCGATCAATCAGTGGACGTACTGTTCCACGAATTCATGGCCGACGATCTGGCAACAGTGGAGAGGTTGTACGAGGTGGCCGACATCGAAATGACTGCGGACGCAAGGGGCCAACTGGAGGCGTATCTCAACGCCAACCGCCGGGGCAAACATGGTCGGGTGGTCACGGACTTGAAAGAGGACTTCGGAATCGACCGGGACGAATTGCGGTCGCGATACGGCGACTACATGTCGCGCTTCGATGTGTTGGCAGAAGGGATGGGCGAATGAGTGCCAGCGAGCCAGTGTTCGACTTCAGCGACACCAAGGTATTGGTGACCGGAGGAACCAGCGGGATCGGGTTGGGGATTGCAGAGGCGTTTTGCGGGGCCGGGGCAGAGGTCATGATCACCGGACGTCGTGTTTCCTCAACCGACTATGAGGATGCGGATCGCCTGGCTGCATTCCGGTATGAGTCGCTGGAGATGAGGGATTCCGACGGCATCGAAACACTTGTGGAGTCGCTGGATTCGCTTGATGTGCTGATCAACAACGCCGGCGGAAACTTCCCGGATGGTCTCGACGAGGCTACGCCCGAGGGTTTTGATGCATCGCTTGAGATGAACCTCATGGGAGCACACCGACTGACTCGTGGTCTGTTTCCCCGGCTGAAGTCCAGCGGGATGCTTGGCGGAGGCAACGTGATCAATGTGATCAGCATGTCGGCTTTTCGTCCGGCGAAAATCGTGCCGGGTTATGCGACTGCCAAGGCAGCTCTGTTGCACCTCACGAGACAGCTCGCGCTCACATGGGCAGGTGACGGGATTCGGGTGAATTCCGTGGCGCCGGGGCTGGTGGAAACAAATCTCACGGCTCCGATGAAGGGGATGGAAGAGATCGAGGGGCCGGAGCTGGCAAAGGTCCCGATGGCTCGTTGGGGTCAACCCGATGACGTCAGTGGTGCCGTTTTGTTCCTTGCCGGCCCGGGTGCCCGGTTCATCACGGGCCAGAACCTCTGTGTGGACGGCGGATATTCCCTGACCTGATGGGCAGCGGCCTTGACAGGCAGCGGCCTTGACAGGCAGCGGCCCCGCGAAGCAGTCGGCCCAGCGTTCGTGCCCGGACTCAGAGTGGAGATGTTGCTGTTGGTGGCCGCCTGCACGCTGGTGGTGAGCGCGGTGATCCGATGTCCAAGATGTCAGCCGCGTGAAACCTATTGAATCCCGCGTTCGTGGTCACCGTCGCGATTGTCGCGTGCCAGACTGCGTGTTCCGCGTGCCGATGAGGAGAGACACAGATGAGTACCGATTGGGGATTCGAGACCCGCCAGATCCATGAGGGTCATGAGCCGGATGAGGAAACCAGCGCCCGCGCTGTGCCGATCTATCAGACAACCTCGTACAGCTTCCGCGATACCGAACATGCAGCGAACCTGTTCGGGTTGTCCGAGATGGGGAACATCTACACCCGCATCATGAATCCGACTCAGGGAGTCGTGGAAGCTCGCATGTCGAGCCTTGAGGGAGGCGTCACCACTGCTGTTGGTCTCCCCGGAGCCCTGGTAGTGGCCTCCGGACAGGCCGCAGAAACCATCGCGATTCTGAACCTTGCCGAGGCGGGTGACCACATTGTTTCCTCTGCCGCGCTTTATGGCGGCACGTACAACCTGCTGCACCACACGCTGCCGAAGATGGGAATCGAGACCACTTTCATCCAGGACCCGGACAACCTCGAGGAGTGGCGCGGTGCCGTCCGTGAGAACACCAAGGCGTTCTACGGAGAGACGATTGGCAATCCCAAGAACGACGTGATGGACATCGCAGGAGTTGCCGGGGTTGCACATGAGGCGGGCGTGCCGTTGATCGTGGACAACACCGTGGCTACGCCATATGTCCTGCGTCCCTTTGAGCACGGCGCAGACATCATTGTTCACTCGGCCACCAAGTTCATCGGAGGTCACGGCACGAGTATCGGTGGAGTGATCGTCGACTCCGGCAACTTCGATTTCGGAGCTTCCGGCAAACACCCGATGTTCACCGAGCCCGACCCGAGTTATCACGGCCTGTCCTACTGGCCCGCACTGGGTGCTGGTTCGTACATCATCAAGGCCCGAGTGCAACTGCTTCGCGATCTCGGACCCGCGATAAGCCCGTTCAACTCCTTCCTGCTCCTGCAGGGCCTGGAGACTCTGAGCCTGCGCATGGAACGCCACAACGCCAACGCAAACGTGGTGGCCGAGTATCTCGAAGGTCATGACCAGGTCGAGTCGGTGGCGCACTCCTCCCTGGCGAGTTCCGAGTGGAACTCCCGGGCCCTGGAACTGACCGGCGGAGTTGGTTTCGGTTCCGTGCCGGCGTTCAACATCAAGGGTGGCAAGGAAGCGGGAACGAAGTTCGTGGAGGCCTTGGTCCTTCACAGCCACGTCGCCAATATCGGAGATGTCCGAAGCCTCGTGATCCACCCGGCATCCACCACCCACAGCCAATTGACCGAGGAAGAGCAGTCCTCCACCGGAGTCGAACCTGGAATGGTGCGTTTGTCCGTTGGTCTCGAGACCATCGATGACATCATCGCCGACCTGGAACTCGGCTTCGCTGCGGCGAAGTAGCGCTGCGGCCGACTGGCTGACCCGGAAGTTGCAGTGATGGGTCGGGGACAATCCGGTCCATCGGCGCGCGTGGACGTCCGCCGGTGATTCTGACCGCTTTTGGGTTGGTGCTCTTAGCCTTGCCCTGAGACAGGGTTTCCGGGGAGCGAGTCCGGTATCGGGCCGCAGCTCCCGCAGATCCACGATGATTTCAGCGGAGTGCTCGCGGTGAGTGGTCGAAATTGGGTTGAGACGACTCTTCTGGTTACGGATATCGAGGGTTCGACGCGCGCTTGGGAAGCTGATGCCGAGTCGATGTCAGCCCTTCTGGAACGCCACGATTTGGTCGTGCAGGAGGCGATTTCTGAGGCCGGCGGCAGTGTGTTCAAACACACTGGGGATGGGTTTGCCTCGGTTTTCGATGAACCTGCCGTTGCAGTGCAGGCTGCTGTGAACACCCAGAGGATCGTGTCGGAATCCTTTGACGGCCTGAAGATTCGAGTGGCGGTCTACACGGGACGTGTTGAATCCCGAGATGGTGACTACTTCGGCGGGTCCCACAATCGCGCCGCCCGACTGTTGGCGGCATGTGTCGGCGGGCAGATTCTCCTGTCCGCCGACGAGGATTGTCCTCCAGAACTTCCGGATGATGTCGAGGCCGAGGACATGGGTGGACTGCATCTGAGGGATGTTCGGGGGAGCATGCGTGTGTTCCGGATCCGCCATCCCGATCTACCCGCTGATCGACGGTCGTTGCGTGCGCTCGATTATCTCCGGACCAACCTGCCCACGAACGCGTCGAGCTTTGTAGGCCGCGACGGGGACGTCCAGCAGATCTCGACTGTGCTGCGTGAACACCGGCTGGTCACCCTCATTGGAACCGGAGGTGTCGGCAAGACGCGACTGGCGCTCTTTGTCGGTTCGCAGCTTCTCCACAAGTATCCGGACGGTGTCTGGTTCTGTGAGCTGGCGCCGGCCAACGACCCAGGCTCAGTTGCGGCAGTGCTGGCGGCCGACCTCGGACTGGGGCAAGGTGAGAATGCGCCCGAGGACCTCCTTCTGGAGAGACTGCTGCACAAACGCTGCTTGATCGTTCTCGACAATTGTGAGCACTTGCTGTCAGCAGTTTCCGCCCTGGTCGACCGGATTAGTCGGAATTGTCCGATGACCTCCATCATCGCCACGAGCCGAACTCCCTTGGGTGTACATGGGGAACGAGCCGTTCGTGTTGAGCCTTTGACCAGCGGCGGGAACAATTCGCCGGCCGTGAAGTTGTTTCTGGACCGAGCTCACGCCGCCCGCAACGGAGCAGAGTTCGGCTCCGAATCGATGGATTCGATCGAGTCGATCTGTACGCACCTCGATGGTTTGCCACTCGCCATCGAACTGGCCGCGGCCCGCACCCGGTCGATGTCACCTGCGGAGATCGATGATCGGTTGGGCGAGCGGTTTCGATTGCTGACCGGAGGTCGAGTCGGCGCCACAGGGAGGCAGCGGACGCTTGAGTCGGCGGTGGACTGGTCATATCACCTTTGCGATCTGCAAGAGCAGGTTCTCTTTGACAGGCTTTCCGTCTTTGCGGGCGGATTCACCCTGGAGGCGGTGGAAGAGGTCTGCGCGGGGGATGGCGTTGGGCGGGAGTCGGTCTTTGACCTCGTGAACTCTCTGGTTGATCGTTCTCTGGTGGTCGTGGACACGGGATCAGAGAAGACCAGGTACCACCTGTTGGAGATCTTGCGGGCCTACGGCTCCGCCCGTTTGCGCCGGGCCGGACTGAAGGATCTGTACACGCAGAACCACACCGACTACTACGTGTCCTTCTCAGAACAGATGTTGGAATGGGTTCAGGGTCCTCGCGAGATTGAAGCCAGTGCGCGGCTGGTTTCGGAGTACGACAATCTGGCCACGGCCAGTGCCCGAAGCATCCTTCACGAGGATCTGGATTCGGCCATGCGAATCGTGGCCACGATGTTCCACCTTGCTTACGAACTCCAACGGCTGGAGGTATTTTCGCGTTGTGAGCGCACAATCAACATGAAAGGCGCGTGGGAACATCCGAAGGCGGCTGCGGTGGCCGGTCTCGCGGCCATGGGTCGGGCGCAGAGCCGTGATTGGGAGGGCGGAATTGCTCTTGCCAATCGGGGCATCATGGCCGCGGAAGGCCCGAAGGTCGACCTGAGCATCCTCCCGCATTACGCACGAACACAGATCGCGTTGTGGTCCGGTCGCCTCCTGGAAGCGCACGATTGGTCGGCCGCCATGATCGTGGAAGCCCGTCGAAGCGGTTCGGACTGGGAACTGGCCAGAGCGCTCGGCCACGGTGCGTGGGCCACATCGATCCACGATCCTTCCCAAGCCCGTCCGCTGGCTGAGGAGGCGATGCTGGCGGCTGCCCGTACGCGCAGCCCGTCGACCATCGCGCTCGTCTACTGGTATCAGGCCCAGGTGTTCCTGCATGAAGGGGACCTGCAGGGAGCACTCCGAATCACGCGGGAATCTTCAGCGAAGTCGAGTCCCACCGCCAACAAGGTGGCCCGTGGGGTGGCCCGACAACTCCAGGTTGCCCTGCACGATGGATTGGGTGATCAGCAGGCCCGATGGGAAAGTGCGCTCGAATCGATCAGGCTCCTGTCCAGCGAAGGCGGGATGACCTTCCTCGCCGGTGTGACGATCCTTCAGGTGGTGGGTGGGTTCGCCCAGAGAGGACGCGAAGACATCGTGAGGGAGGCGCTGGCTCGCCTGACAGCGGGTGAACGGGACCTTCTCCGCACTCTCGGTGCGGAGCTCCCCGAGGTCGTGGCGGTGCTCGAAAAGGAGACGAACTTCATCTCACCTCTCTCCGATGCCGAGTTCGCGCACATGCTTGTCGAGGAGATCGAGCAGGTGGTGGAGGAGTACGCATCTGGGTCGGGCGCCCCATGACGCGGCGCCGAGGTCCGCAGGATCGGCTTGAACCCCGGGACCGGTCAGGTCCGGGTCCGGCGGCGCCACCACCAGAGGGCCACAACGATCACCAGGGTTGCGCCGACGAGTATCACCGCGGCAAATACGAGGCCGCTGTTGCGTGCG
>JAHRAZ010000121.1 GCA_020027475.1 Microthrixaceae bacterium | reverse complement strand
GGCGTTCCACACCGGCGTTGGGTCCCGGACCATCATCGGAAATGGTGCCCAGCACCCGCAACCCTGATTCCCCGGACGGGTGAGCCCGTTCAGACGAACTCTCGAAGTTGAGCGCAGGCAGCAGTCCCTCTTTGAGCAACTCTTCCCTGAGCTCATCTGCGGCATCGAGATCCAACTTCTTGGCCAGGGGGACATACGGATCGTCCATGTCCGCCGCGTGCATCTCATCAAGGACCCACTGTTCCGGTTGTCCGATTGCATCCGCCGTCAAGGACCCGAATTTCTCGTACGCCTGGGGATTCTCATCCGCCAATTCCCCCAGCGCCGACATGTCCACTGCCAAGTCAACGCGCGCCAGCGAAATCGCCATGTCCGAGTGGTTTCGATCCACGATCGCGCCCCGGGGTGCCTTGATCGGTCGGTATCGGATCCGATCCTTCGCTGCTTCGGCGGCCATGTCACGGTCGCCGATGACCACGGCTCCCAGTTTGCTCATCGGCCACGCGGCAACCACGAGGATGAGGACGAAGAATATTCGGAACCGGGTTACGCCGATTGCATGGAGTTCCCCTTTGGTCCTCTTTCTCCGACGGCGCGCAGCGCCTCCCGCACCCCGGCTCGCGGCAGGTCGGGAGGTGGCGGCCTTCGCGCTCCGACGCGGCTCAGGACCGGATCCGCGCGGGCGGCGTGGCGGCTTGCGGGTACTCAACCCCGCTCAGCCTCACTGATCATCGCAGGCGATGTGAGGGCGACTACCCCGGCGGGTTCGATCAGGCCCAGATCCGCCGCGCCTTCGAGCGTCTCGGCCGGAGATTCGGCTGCGGACACCTGAGCACGAAGCTCTCGCTGCACATCAGCGGCACGTTCTGTGCGGCCGCGAACCTCGTCGAGTTGGGCTTGGGAACTGATCTGGACGGCCTCGAATGAAATGGCGGTTGCCAACAGGATGAATATGGCTCCACAGACAACGGCCGGCATCGGGACGCGTGGACGCAACCCCGACAGAAGCCGCAATCGCCTCCGCGGCGCCGTGGGCTCACCGCCGTTGCCGGCGGCTCGCGCACTCCGGGTACGTCGGGTCGCCTTGCGGGTCTTCGCTCTCGGGGTCTTGGGCTTCGTCTTACCTGCCGTTTGCTTCACGGTCGTGACCGGATGTTGCCCACCGGCGCGCGATCCGGAAGGTGTGCTGCTCCTGACCGATCGTGAACCAATGGGTCGTCGACGGCGGTCACGCTCCGGCTCGGCGACCCGACCCGGCGCACGCCTGAGCGTGGCAGTCATGATGCCCTCTCAGTGTCGCGGGGCAACGCTTCTGCCGCGCGCATCCGGACACTCTGGGCTCTGCGGTTGACCGCGACCTCATCAGCGTCGGCCTTCCAGGCGCCACGTTTCAACAGCTTCACGGTGGGTTCCGCACCACAGACACAATCAAGGCCGGGGGGACATACACATCCGCCGGTCTCCGCCTCCCGCAGAGTGGCCTTCACCATGCGGTCCTCGCCCGAGTGATAACTGAGAACCGCGAGTCGACCTCCGGGAGCGAGGCGGGTCAAGGCAGCATCAAGAGCATCCGCCAGTTGATCAAGCTCGCGGTTGACCTCGATCCGCACCGCCTGGAAGGTCCGCTTCGCCGGATGACCGCCTGTGCGCCGTGCCGGAGCAGGGATGGCATCTCGAACGATTTCTGCGAGTTCCGCCGTGTCCGCCACCGGGCGTGAATCAACGATCGCCCGCGCAATACGATCGGCAAAACGCTCATCTCCGTATTCCCCGAGTACCCGGCGAAGCGCCGGAAAGCTGTACTCGTTTATCACGTCATTTGCGGTCGAGTCCTGACGACGATCCATGCGCATGTCCAGTGGGCCTGACCCGCGATATGAGAACCCGCGCTCCTCCACGTCGATCTGGGGTGAACTGACTCCAAGGTCCATCAACACGGCAATTGCTCCTTGTTCGGTACGTTCATCGACCAGCTCTGCGAGTCGATCGAATCCACCTCTGACGATTTCGATGCGATCGGAGAACCGGGCAAGCCGTCGGCCTGCGGCCTCGATCGCCAGTTCGTCCCGGTCGATTCCGAGAAGACGAAGCCCTGGATTTGCCTCGAGGACAGCCTCGGCATGCCCGCCTCCACCCACGGTGGCGTCAACAAAGAGACCTTCCGGGAGTTCGGCAAATACCGATACGACTCGTTCGACCAGAACAGGGACGTGGACGAAGCGAGGATCTGCATGCGCTCGTGCGGGATCGCCATCAGGCACCGATCCCCCTTCGGCTCAGCGGAGGCCGGGCGATGTGCTCCATCAGAATTCCTCCGACAGTCGGTCTGCGAGCGAGGAGGTTCCACCCGGCCCGCGCATGGTCTCTTCCTGGATCTGGTCCCAAAGGTCTTTCGGGTAGAGAGCTATGTATCGACCCATGCCGATGAGGGACACCTTCGACTTCAGGTTGGTGGCCTCGCGAAGCCGTTCCGGAATCTTGACTCGACTCTGGGCATCCGGTTTGAAATGGGTGACGTAACTCTTGATCACGGCAAGCTCACGCTTGCTGTAGTCGCCACTGCCTTCGATCTTGCGGATGGTGTTTTCCCAGCCCGCCGGGGTGTGAATCACTGCGCATTGGCCCTGGAAGGCCAGGATTCCCCCGTCTTCAAATGCATCCCGGAACGATGCAGGGAGAACCAGCCGCCCCTTGTCGTCCAGGTTGTGCTCATTGAATTCCCAGAAGTCCACTGTTGGTTCGCCTCAGTCAGAAGTATCCGTGGAGCAATGTTTCGTCTTGGCTGCCAGATGTTCCCCCACAACCACAAGTTGTTCCCTTGCGGCCACAGGTTACTCCCTTGGCTTCCATTTTGATGTTCCTTTGCTCCACTGAGTCCCACCATAAGCCACTGCGAACCCCATGTGAAGAGTTACACGTATGTAATTCTCTCTCCGGGCGCGCAAATACGCACTCTGAGTGAGGGGATGCACGCCGGGTGTGCCGAATCAGTCGCGGCTACGAGTACCCGGTGGCGAATTCGCGTGAGTCAGACTGTTGTGCGACTCGATTGCTCCTTCGGGGTGAGGCAGGAACATGACCACCCTTCCAGCCGGCCCATCGGACCAGCCAGGTCGGGTGTCACCTATCCGTAACACCACCACTGCACGCACGATTGGTCACCACGAGGACTCCGGCAAGTGTGAACCGGTGCTTTCTCGGGGGCCGCATCAGTTCACTTCCTGGGATGGGTCATACCGAATCCGCGCCACAAGTCCGAGTTCGTCGACGTCGAACGTGTGATTCGCGAAGCTCGCCGCAGTCGTGTACCGCAAGGTCAACTTCATGGGCCCCTTGTCGAGAACAGACACGAAGATCCCGACACCCCCACGATCTTCGAATGGACCCCTACTGACCCAACCTTCGCTCACAGCCTGGTCGTGCAGCTCCTGAGCAGCAGCGACAAGGGCTGGCTCGTCAGGTGCAATGAACTCCCACCTCTGATCATTGAAACGGACCACTTCGTCGGCTGGAATATCGGTGACGCCGTCAAACGCGACCCCAGGCGGGCGATACTCGTCGATGGTTTCCGCGAGAACATCTTCCATTGGCGCGTCCGGTGGGACCTTGACCCATGGTTCAGAGTTGCCGCCTTGAGCTGTTGTGCAGGCCGACAGGCTTACTGCGACCGCTAACACGGCTGCAGCCGCTGTTGTGCTCCGACGCGAACTCTTCCCCAATAACACTGTTTGGGCTTCCCCTCGATCGTGGAAGGTTTCCGTCAGACGGCTTTCGCCTGGCGGCTGGTGGTCATGTTTTCGTATGTGA
>JAHRAZ010000119.1 GCA_020027475.1 Microthrixaceae bacterium | reverse complement strand
TTGCCATCCTTCTTGCGTTGCTGAATCTTCCGTCGCTCCTCGGTGCGTTGGCCGGTGTGGTCGTCATGGTGATCGGACTCTCGTTCGGATTGCGGTCGTCAGGGCCGAAGCGCGTGCTCTGGATAGTTATCACAAGTGTCGCGGTTGTGGTTGTTGTCGGCTCGCTCCTCTGGCTCGCGCTGTCGTCTCCGTGGGGACTGCTCGCGGCTGCGGTCACGGCCTTGGCCATCGGGTCCTTTGGTTCCCATGCCCTCAGGGGGCACGCTCCGACGGTTGGTCGTCTGTCCGCCTCACGGCCGGTGCTCCTGGTGAATCCGAAGTCTGGTGGCGGAAAGGCAACCGACGCGGACATCGCTGTCATCGCCGCGGGTCGAGGCATCCAGGTACGGATTCTCGAACGCGGCGATGATCTTACCCAACTGGCCCGCGACGCGATCGCCGAAGGAGCGGATGCGATCGGAATGGCCGGTGGTGACGGCTCACTCGGATATGTGGCGGCGGCAACCATCGATGCGGAGATCCCGTTCGTCTGCATCCCCGCCGGAACCCGGAACCACTTCGCCCGTGACCTGGGTCTGGACCGCACCGACATCGTCGGGGCTCTTGACGCCTTCCACGGGGAGATCCGCATGATTGACTACGCGACCGTCAACGGCAGGGTGTATCTCAACGTGGCATCGTTAGGTGTCTACGCCGAGACTGTGAGCGATCCCGAATATCGAGACGCGAAGATCAACACTGCCAGGAAGACCGTGCGAGCGGTCGTAGCAGCCGGAGACCGGTTCGATCTGCGATTCTCCGACCAGAGTGGCCGCCACCGGGGCTCGGCCGATCTCATCATGGTGAGCAGCGGTCGCTATGAGATCAGGGGAGCACCGGCCGACATGGGCAAGCGGGTTCGCCTGGACTCGGGGCAACTCGGGATACTGACGCTGACTGCACCCGATCCCGCGGCAGCCCTCGAAGCATCGACCCTGCGTGTGCCCGGCGCGCTGGACAGGAACGTCGGTTGGAATCAATGGGAGGAGTTGGCATTCGACGTCGATTCCGGGGACTCGGTGCCGATGGGAATCGACGGGGAGACCCTCAGCATGGAACCACCGCTGCGCTTCGAGATCCATTCCGCTGCGTTTGCTGTCGCCGTTCCGCAGGGAACTCCCTACGGCCCGCGAGTGAGTCCGATCAGCACAATTCGCAGCAGCGTTCCGAGGTTGTGGGAGATTGCCACAGGTAGATGACCGACATGTCGCGGTCAACCCACACCACGAGTTCCACAATCGAATACTTGCTGAAGTGACCGGAGTGAGTCCGCCGCCCTGTGGAAGCCCGCTGACGGAGTCAACCGATGCGCTCGAGGATCAGCGGGAGTTCGCCGACCACGGAATCGCCGAACTCAGCGGCGCCTTCCAGCGCCTCGAGTGCGTCCGGGATTCTCTGCGGATCATCGGCGTGCAGTTCGAACAGGACCTGCCCGGCCTCCACGGTGTCACCCGGCACGGCGTGCCAGACGACACCGGCGGCTTCGGACACGGCGTCTTCCTTGCGTGACCGGCCGGCGCCGAGGCGCCAGGCGGCTTCTCCCACTTTGCGGGCGTCCAGTGAACTCAGCATGGCGGATTCGCCCGCCGTGACCGTTTCCACATGCGGCGCCCTCCGCATCACGGCATTGGGGTCTCCGCCTTGGGCGGCCACCATCAGCCGCCAGGAATCCATTGCCGAACCGTCACGCAGTTTCTTCCCCGGATCTGCGTCGACCCCTGCCAGTTCGCACATCACCTCAGCCAAGGCGATGGTGAGTTCCACCACATCGGCGGGACCGCCCCCTTCGAGCACCTCTACCGATTCGGTCACTTCAAGTCCGTTGCCGGCCGTGCGGCCCAGCGGAGTGTTCATGTTGGTCAACAGCGCAGCGGTCCGCACACCTGCCGCCTCGCCCAAGCCGACCATGATTTCTGCCAGTTCTCGTCCCCGCTCGATTTCCGGCACGAAGGCGCCGGAGCCGAACTTCACGTCAAGAACCAGGGCGTCGGCTCCACCGGCGATCTTTTTGGCCATGATCGAGCTGGCAATGAGCGGGATTGCCTCCACGGTGGCTGTGACGTCGCGGAGGGAATACATCTTCCGATCTGCGGGAGCGAGGTCGGCGCCGGCCGCACACATGACCGCTCCCACGGTTTTCAGTTGTTCGATGTACTCCGCCTCGGCAACGTTTGCCCGCCAGCCGGGGATGGACTCCATCTTGTCGAGCGTCCCTCCGGTGTGGCCAAGTCCGCGACCCGACAACTGTGAAACCGCCGGCCCGCATGCCGCCACCAGCGGGCAGAGTGGAAGGGTGATCTTGTCGCCAACTCCGCCGGTGGAGTGTTTGTCTACTGTTGGTCTGTCGACACTCGAGAGGTCCATGCGGATGCCGGTGTTGATCATCGCCCGGGTCCAGGTGCCGAGTTCACGGGGATTGAGTCCCCTGAACAGGATCGCCATCAGAAGTGCGGAGGCTTGTTCATCGGCGATCACCCCGGATGTGTAGTTGTTGATGAATCAGACAATCGCCTCGTCCGACAGTTCGCCTCCGTCACGCTTTGTTCGGATGACATCCAGGATTGTCAGTGCGGCCATGTGTGTCTCCCGGGTTTGTTGTGTTGCTGCGGATCAACTGTGTGCGCGGTGGTCATCTTGGTCGGCTCATCCTGCTCGCCCCTTGACGTCACCGGGTCCGAACGCGTCCGGCAGTAGTTCACCGAGCGTGCGGGGAGTGCCGTGCCAGTCGACGGCAAGGTCCGTTCCCCCGAATTCATAGAGGAATTGCCGGCAACGACCGCACGGCGAGAGGGTTTCTCCATCGCCCGCCACAACGGCCAGGGCGACCAATCGTGTCCCGGCATCCGAAGCGATGAACTGGCCGCCGAGGGTGACTTCGGCGCAGATCCCGATACCGGTGGAAGCGTTCTCCACGTTGCAGCCGCGAACGATCTCACCGGTGTCGGTGAGTGCTGCCGCACCTACTCTCACGCCCGAGTAGGGAGCGTAGGAGCGTTCGGTCATGGCCCAGGCTTCCGCCCGCAGGGCTTCCCAATCGATCTCAGCATCCTCGGTGTGATCCGCGGGTGCCGTTTCTGGGGAATCAAATGAGTCGTTTGCCACGTCAGCCCTGTTCGTAAGGTACGCCGTCGGCCGCCGGCGGCCGTGCCCGTCCGCCGAACCCTGCCACGAAGAACAGGGTGACGATGTAGGGCGCCATCAGGAGGAACTCCGACGGGATCGGGGTGCCGATGATCGCCAACTTGCTCTGCAGGGACTCGGCGAAGCCGAACAGAAGGGCAGCCCCGAGGGCTCCCATCGGGTTCCAGCGGCCCAGGATCATGGCCGCCAGGGCGATGAAACCGCGTCCCGCAGTCATGTTCTGCTGGAATGATCCCACGGATCCGAGAGACAGGAATGAACCGGCAAGGCCTGCCGCGCCGCCACCCAGGATCACCGATATGTATCTCGTGCGGTACACGTTGATGCCCACGGTGTCCGCAGCCTTTGGGAGTTCACCGACCGAACGAACCCGTAGGCCCCAGCGACTCTTGAACAACATGAATGTCACGAATGGCAACAGGAAGTACGCGGTGTACACGTAGATGTTGTTGTCGAAGAGGATCTCGCCGATGAACGGAATGTCGCCGAGGACCGGAATCTTGATCCTGGCGAACGTGCCCGCACGATTCAGGTCCGGATACTTCGTGAGTATCTGGGCGGCGAGATAGCTGGTTATCCCAAGTGCGAAGAAGTTGATGACCGTACCGGAGATGATTTGGTCGACCTTGTAGGTAACGCTCAACCCGGCGTGGCCGTAGGCAAGGATCGCGCCACCCGCAACGCCGACCACGAAACCGATCCATAGACTCCCCGTGGCCGCCGCGGCGAAACTGCCGAGGAACGCAGCGAAGAGCATCATGCCCTCGATTGCGATGTTGACCACACCGGATCGTTCACAGAGCACACCGGCCAGCGCCCCGAGGGCCAATGGTGTTGCCCTGATCAGGGTGGACTGCAACATGCCGACCATGGAGAAGGAGGAGTCTCTGGTTGCCCAGATCAGGAATGCGAACACGGCCATCAACACAATCAGCACCGTGAAGATGGTGCGTTTGGGCAGCGGTCTGATCGATTGGACGATGCCCAGGAGCACGATGATCGCTCCGATTGCCAGGCAGGAGATGCGGCTCGGCAGGGTGATCGACAGGTCGGATTCGAGAGACAGGTTGAACGTTGTCTCCACCCCGGCCTCCGAACCGAACCCGAACAGCCAGACGATCGCAACGCCGACGAAGATCCAGATCCAGCCCACTCGTTTGGCCTTGTGAAGCTCTTCGGCTTCGAGTGCGATTTCTCCGTCGGCTGGGGCCTGGATTTCGTCAGCAGGGAGGTTTGCTCCAATGTTGGTCATGAGCTACCCCACGAGCTTGTGAATGACTGGGCCTCTTCGGTGTCCACCTTCTTGATTCGGTAAATGGCCCTCACGAGATCCGGCGCTGCCACGAAGAGGATGATCAGGGCCTGGATGACGATCACTATGTCCACCGGGATCTGTGTCTCAGCCTGCATGTTCACCGCTCCGGCATTGAGTCCGCCGAACAGAATCGCTGCTGCAAGCACACCCCAGGGATTGGAGCGCCCCAGGAGCGCCACGGCGATTGCGTCGAAGCCGAGGTTGCCGATCACACCTCCGGTGAGTACTCCGGTTGCACCGAGCACCACGGTGGCACCAGCCAATCCGGCAAGCCCACCAGCCGCGGCAAGGGTCAGGGCAATGATCAGTGCGACTTTCATGCCGGAGTACTTGGCAGCGTCGGGACTCAGTCCCACCGCTTTCACCTGAAATCCCAGGGTGGACTTCTCCAGAACCCACCACACCAGCGCCACTGCAGCGATCGCGATGAATATGCCGATATCGACTCGTTCGCCGCTGATGAAACGATGCAGGCGGGCCTGTTCGAGCATGTTCTTGGAGATGGGGTTGGCAGAACCGCTCGGGAGGAACGTGTCCGTGGTCAGGAAGTAGGCCAGCAGGAACGCGGCGATGAAGTTCAACATGATCGTGGTGATCACTTCATGTGCGCCAGTGGTTGCCTTGAGGACACCAGCTATCCCGCCCCAGAGGAATCCTCCGAGCACACCTCCGGCCAGTGCCAGGGGAACCAGGATCCAACCGGTGATGTCGAACGTGAATCCGATGTAGGCGGAGAAGATCGCGCCCAGGATCATCTGACCGTTGGCACCGATGTTGAACAGGGAAGCCTTGAACGCAAATGCCACGGCCAGCCCGGCGAGGGTGAGTGGAGTGGCCCGCAGCAATGTCTCCGACCAGGCGGACAGCGACCCGAAAGCTCCGACGAACAGCGCCGAATAGGCATCCCAGACGGCTTCCCAGGAACGGCTCAATGCCCGCATGGGGTCATTGAAGAATCTCGCCCAGGCCCACAGGACGTCAGTGTCGGTGAGAATGATGAGAATCCCACCCAGGAACAGCGCCGAGAAGATCGCCAAGGCCGGAACTTTCAGGCTGCGGAGAAACTTGCGCCATCGCGGAGTCCGGCTGTTGCCGTTCTCGATCTCTCCCGGAAACTCACCGGAGGCTGCTTCGGCGAGTCCGGGGTTCATTCCCGGGGAGTCCTCGTCGATCACCGGGCATTCCCGTCGGCCGATGGGTCCTGAGTTGGAGGTTCCGGGGTGTCGGTTTCGGAAGAGTCTCCGGAGTCGACCGTGCGACCCGCCATCAAGAGACCGATCCGGGTCCTGGTGATCTCGTCACCCTCCAGCACCCCCGAGAATCTGCCTTCGTACATCACAGCGACCCGGTCGGCGAGTGCCAGCACTTCGTCGAGTTCGGAGGAAACGATGAGCACGGCTGCCCCGGAATCGCGTTCTGCCACGATGCGACCGTGGATGTACTGGATCGAGCCGACATCCAGACCACGGGTGGGCTGCGCTGCCACCAGAAGCCGGCTCGAGTGGGTGAACTCCCGTGCCACGATGACCTTCTGCTGGTTGCCACCGGAGAGAGTGCCCGCATGTGTGTCGATCGAGGCCGTCCTCACGTCGAAATCCTCCACGAGTTGGTTGGCGTGGGAACGAACTTCGGGCGAATCCCGGAGGATGCCTTTGGCAAACGGTTTCCAGTTGTAGGTGTTCAGGACCAGGTTGTCGGCCACCGAGAACGGCTCGACCAGGCCGTCGGCCTGCCGGTCTTCTGGAATGTGGCCCAGATCACGGGTCCAGAGTTCCCTCGGGGTGGCTGAGGTGATGTCCTCGCCATCGAGATGAATGCTGCCGGTCAGGGCCGGGCGCATACCCGTGATTGCCTCGACCAATTCGGTCTGACCATTACCCTGCACCCCGGCAACAGCGAGTATTTCGCCGGCCCGAATCTCGAAATCGAGGGATTCCACGGCCACCGCATCGCGATCATCGAGTACGGAAAGGTCACGAACCTCGAGCATCGGCGCCCCGGGCTCGGCCTCAGGCTTGTCAACCACGAGTTGGATGTCGCGGCCAACCATCATCGAGGCCAGCCCCAGCTCAGTAGTGTCCTCAGGAGTTGTGCGACCCACCACCTTGCCGTGGCGAAGCACCACTATCTGATCTGCGATGCGCATCACCTCACCCAGTTTGTGGGTGATGAAGATGATCGACTTGCCGGAGTCTGCGAGTTCCCGGATGACCTTTTCGAGTTCTGCGATCTCGTCTGGGGTGAGGACAGCAGTGGGTTCATCCAGAATCAGGCAATCTGCATCCCGGTACAGGGCCTTGAGGATCTCGGCGCGCTGTTCCACACCGACAGGCAAATCCCGCACCAAAGCGTCGGGGTCGACCGGCAGGTTGTACTTGTCGGAAAGGTCGTTGATCCGTTTTCTGGCGTCGTCGAGGTTGAGGACCCCGAGGGGACCGCTGACGCTCTCGTTGCCGAGCATCAGATTCTCCGCAACCGTGAACACCGGAACGAGCATGAAGTGCTGGTGCACCATGCCGATCCCGGCCACCATGGCATCTCCGGGGGTTTCGAAATCCACTACTTGATCATTGATGAGGATCTCGCCCTCATCAGGGCGGTAGAGCCCGTACAGGCAGTTCATGAGGGTGGATTTGCCGGCGCCGTTCTCGCCCAACAAAGCGAGAACCTCTCCGCTGTTCAGGGAGAGGTTCACGTCTTCATTGGCTATCACCCCGGGAAACCGCTTCGTGATTCCCCGGAGTTCGACCTTCATCAGTTGTCAGGATAGGCCGCGCCAGATCAAGATCGCGGCAATTCTGGTACCCGGGTTCAGGTCGGTTCCACCGACTGCGAACCATCGATGATCGCGGACTTGTACTCGTCAATCTTGTCCTTGACGTCGTCAGGAACCTTGGAGTCCCATTCCTGAAAGTCGGCAATGGCAACACCA
>JAHRAZ010000079.1 GCA_020027475.1 Microthrixaceae bacterium | reverse complement strand
TGCTGGCCGGACCTGCGGTGGCGATCCTTGCGGTTCAGCCGATATCAGGAGACCGGTTCGGTTGGCTTCTCCTCGACGGTGCAATCGTGGCGTTGTGCGCCAATTTCGCGAACCTTCTCGACACCGGCCCCGCCCGGGTGACCAAGACCGCGCTCCTTGTTTTTGTCGCCCTGATGATCGGGGTGGCATTCGTCGATACCGACAGACTGGCTCTGCTCGTGGGAGCGGCTGTGACTGTCGGTGCGGGTTCGGCCCTGTTGGTGGACGAACTCCGTGAGAAGTTGATGCTCGGTGACACCGGCGCCAACCCGATGGGTGCAGTGCTCGGATTGGCCGCGGTCCTCACTTTCACAGAAGTGGGCCGCATCGTCCTGCTTGTGGTGGTGCTCTTGCTCAATCTCCTGAGTGAACGATTCTCTTTCAAGAAGGTCATCAACTCCGTCGGCCCGCTGCGGTGGTTCGATCAGCTTGGTCGCCCCGCGGTGGACAACGACTGAAGCCCAGGTACATGCGGACACATGGATGACTGCTTGGCTGCAGACGCTTGGGAGTAGTCTGTGACAACGGCTTGAACCCTGTTTCGCCGTGCCTTTCCAATGTCACAGACCCCTTCAACATCCCAGAGCTCGTCATCGCGCCAACGCGGTGAGACGGTTGATCCTCAAGGCGATCACCAAACCTCGGATGCGTCACAAACCCCGGATGTCGCAGAGGCTGATGACAGCGAGGTCGATACCGGTAGGAGCCAATCAAAGCCGGAGGTCGTGATTACGGGCAAGGCCCGGGTGAATCGACGGACAAAGGATCTGGTCAAGGTCCTGATACCGGGCGAGATTGCGGTGATCGACCACAAGGATCTGGATCGAGTTGCCGGCGAAGGCCTTGCAGCGTCAGGAATCGTGGCTGTGGTGAACGCCTCGGAATGCATATCCGGGAGATACCCCAACAGCGGACCCATGTGTGTTGCCACGGAGGGGATCGCCGTGGTCGACAACGCGGGCAAGGCGTTGATGGATCAGATCAGCGACGGCGACATCCTGACGATCACCGATGGGGTTCTGACCATCGACGACGCCGAGGTGGCCACCGGGAGGATTCTCGGCCTGGAAGTCATCTCCGAGATGATGGAGGCCGCTCGGGACTCCATCGACGACGAACTCGAGCGATTCGCGGTGAACACCCTCGATTACATCGAGGTTGAGGCCCATCATTTGTTCGCGCCTGTGGTGGTTCCGGACCTGTTGACCGACTTCACGGGGAGACACGTCCTGATCGTGGTTCGCGGCCACGACTACCAGGAGGATCTGCGATCCCTCAAGAACTACATCGGGGAATTCCATCCGGTTCTTGTCGGGGTGGACGGTGGAGCGGACGCTTTGCTCGATCTGGGCCTCAAACCCGACATGATCATCGGGGACTTCGATTCACTGTCGGAAAAAGCCTGGAACTGCGGTGCTGACCTCGTGCATCACGTTCATCCGGATGGGCGCGCTCCCGGCCGGGAGGAGCTTCAGGAAAAGGGTCTGCCGTATGAGGAGTTCGTGGTGGCGGGCACTTCTGAAGACGCCGCAATGCGGTTGGCGTACGAGTGTCGGGCCAGCCTGATCGTGGCAGTGGGCACTCACGCAACCATGGTGGAGTTTCTGGACAAGGGGCGCGCGGGTATGTCCTCGACGTTCCTCACGCGCCTTCGGCTCGGGCCGATGCTCATTGATGCCAAAGGCGTCAGCCAGTTGTACGCCGGGCGTGTTCGCCGCCGTGACATTCTCATGCTCATCGCGGCGGCTGTCATCGTGATGCTTGTCATTGCATTCGTTTCCGACTCCTTCCAAGTGGTGATGCGCAGCTTCTGGCTGGATCTCCGGGAGTTCTGGTACTCACTCACAGGTCGTTTCTCATAGATGGTTACCTTCAGGTTCTACGTCGTTTCTGCAGTGGTCTTCTTCCTGGCGCTGGCCGTCGGAGTCGTGGTGGGCTCAGCCCTCGGTGTTGGTGATGCCACTCGGATCGAGGAGGGCCTCAATGACATGGAGGCAAAACTGGATGAGACCGTGTCATTGATCGATGAGAAGAACGACCAGATCAAGGAACTCGAGCGATACGAGAATGAGTCGGCTCCCTTCGCCGGGGACGCGACCCTGGAGGAGACCGCTTCAGTCATCGTGGTGGAACCCGGACTCGACACCGGTGTGGTCGAGGATCTGAACGTGCGCCTGGGTGAGGCGGGTGCGAACACCCTGGGCTACGTGGTTCTGAGTGACCGCTGGGCACTTGGAGGCGACACGGATGCCGAGGATCTGGCTGCCTTGATCGAGTTCGATGGATCCAATGACGATCTGGGCGCAGCCATCTGGGCTGAGGTCTTCGGCGTTGTTCCCCCAGACGGTTCTGACGGCTCGGACGAAGGTACTCAGGTACTTTCGGATTCTTCGGCAACGGTTGATGTCGAGTTGCTCGCCGCACTCGAGTCAGCCGGGTTTGTTGAACTTGTCGGGTTCGGCAATGAACTGGCCGCCGGAGAGACCGTGGCCGTGGTGGCAGTCACCGGACACGATTCCGCACTTGCCGCCGATGGCAAGGGTTCGGCGTTGGCCGTCACCGCGTTGGCCCCCGAAACCCAACCTTTCGTGCTTGCCGAGATCACATCAACCGCCGACGGCGCGCCCGAACGAGGCGCCACCATTGAGTTGATCCGGGAGAATTCGGAAGCCGAATTTTCCTCGGTGGACAATCTGGATCGTGTCGCGGGTCGGGTCGCCACAGTGCTTGCCCTGGCCGAATCGATGGCCGGTGGGACGGGTAACTACGGCTTCGGGCCGGGGACCGCTTCGGTGCTGCCGCGGTGGCCGATCCAGTGACGAGGGCTGAGCCCGCCGAAAACTCGGTTGCGCGCTCAGCGGCGGGAATGGGCGTGGCGGCGGCGGTTTCGCGCAGCTTCGGTGCTGTCCGGGTTCTCGTCGTTGCGGCAGTGCTCGGCACCACCTATCTGGGCAACACATTCCAGGGCTCGAACACAGTCTCGAATGTCGCCTTCGAGCTGCTTGCCGCTGGAGCACTGTCGGCGGTGCTGGTACCAACTTTTGTTCGCAGGCTCGAGAAGTCCCTCGACGACGCACAACTCCTGGCAGGGGAGCTACTGACCCTCACGTTTGTGGTGTTGGGTGCGATCGCCATCGTCGGGATCATCGCAGCGCCGTGGATCGCCGATCTCCTCACGGTCGCGGTGGAAGATCCCGCGATTGCCTCCCAACAGCAGGAACTGTCCACATTCCTGCTCCGCTGGTTCATGCCCCAGATCGTGCTCTATGGCCTGGGCGCGATCGCCACTGCCGTATTGCATTCCAAGCGCAGCTTCATAATCCCGGCTTTGGCGCCGATCGCGAACACCGTCATCATGGTGACCTGCCTCTTCGCATTCCGGGCAAGTGCCGGCGCCGATCCGGGATTCGATCTCACGTCGGGCCAGAAGCTGCTGCTCGCTGCGGCGGGAACCCTCGGTGTTGTCGGATTCGTGGCGGTTCCCACGATTGCTGTGTGGCGCTCGGGCTTCCGCTTGTGGCCTCGCTGGAGTCGTGTCCATGAAGAACTTGGGGCGGTGATCCGACTCTCCGGATGGGCCACGGTCCAACATGGGGTGATAGCGGTGCTGGCGGGTGCTGCGATCATCGCCGGCGGCAAGGTGGAAGGTGGAGTGGTGGCCTTTCAGGTCGCTTGGTTCTTCTTTCTGGCACCGTACGGAATCATCGCCCAGCCGATACACACGACGATCCTGCCCGAGTTGGTCGATGAACATGGCGCCGGCCGCGAATCGGCCTTCCACGCCTCCATCGCCTGGGCAATGGATTCGATGACCGTTCTTCTCCTGCCCTTGACGGCGCTCGTGGTGGCGCTTTCGGTTCCCGCCATGTCCGTGCTGGCATTCGGCGAGGCTGCGAATGCCGAGAGTGTGCACCTGCTTGCTTCTGCCTTGGTCGGTTTGGCTCTGGGTTTCCTGCCCTACGGCGTGTTCTTTCTCCTCACGAGGGCTTGGTACACGCTGGACAACAGCAGGACACCGGCGTTGGCCGGGGCATGTGGTGCGGTGGTTGGAATAGCGATCATGGCGCTCGCGGCGTTCAACACGAGCGGCACGGTTCTGGTTCTGTTGCTTGGCGTCGCCCACTCGGTGGCGTTCTTGGTGGCGGCAACCGTGCTCGCGATCACGCTGCGGATGCGCACATCGTATTGGGCCGTTCCGCGGCTGTTCCCGGCGTCGGCGACAGTTGCCGCGGTGATGGGCCTGATCGTGTGGTTCATATATAGAGGTTGGTCGCCCGAAGGTCGGTTGATGAACCTTGTGGCACTGCTGGTCCTTTGTGGCGGCGGCCTCGCTGTCTACGCTGCAGCCTTGAATGTGTTCGGCATCTCCATCACGAAACGTCTCCCGGGCAGTCGCCCGACCGAAGGTGCAGCCGCGTGACTAGGTATGGCGCGTTCGTGCACAAGGAAGCCTTGTGAGACTGGGCCGAACAGCGCTGTTGGTGCTGATTGTCGCGCTGGGATTCTCGTTGTTGGGGTCGGCATGCGGCGGAGGGGATTCCTCTGCACCGCTGGGTCCCGCAGATCGCGTGCTGGTGTTCTCGGTGCCGACCCTCACCTGGGAAGACATGGAGACAATCGACCTTCCGAACCTGGAATCGGTTCTCGAGGATTCGGTCATTTCGAACCTGTCGGTGCGGTCGGTCCGGCGCCGGGTCAGACCCGCCGACGGCTACGCGACCCTCGGTGCAGGAACCCGAGCCGACGGCACGGACACCTCCGAACTGGCTTTCGTGGCGCGGGTCACGCGTTTGGTCGATGCCGATCCCGACGGTGATCCCGTTGACGTCCCCCAGGAAGCATTCGTGGAAGAACAACCTGAAGGTGGCGGAGTGATCATTGCTCCATCCCCGGTGGAGGACCAGACGGTCCAGACACCTTCATTTGACCTGTTCGCCGGCACTCCGCTCACCGAGGAGTTTGCCCGCCGCACTGGTGTGCATCCGGATGTGGGCGAGGTCTTCAACCTCGGTCTGGTGGCAATGAACCGGGCGAATGACCGACTGCTGTTCGATGCCGAGGTCGGATCCCTCGGCGAGGCACTGTCCGACGCCGGCCGCGCCCGGGCAGTGATCGCGAATGCAGATCACGAGCGTGGCCTTGAGTCCCTCAGCTTCCGACGTGAAGCCTCCGCCGGACTGATGGACCGCGAGGGTCTCATCGACGGTGGTCGAGTTGGCCGGAGCCTGCTCGAGGAGGCGCCCACATCACCCTTCGGAACGAGGTATGACCCTCTGCAGGTGATGTCGGCATTCAACGAATTCTGGCCCGACAGCAGCGTGGTCCTCCTTGAAGCCTCGGATGTGGTGCGGGCCGAGGATTCGGCGGAAATCTCGAGCAAAGGGCAGTACGAGCGCATGCGCACGCAAGCCCTCAAGGACTCTGATGCACTACTCGGGCAGATGCTGGAGAGCATCGACCTGAGCAAGGACTCCGTGGTCGTCGTGGCCCCATGGGCGGCAGGGTTTTCCAACTCCGTCACGGTCTTCGGCGTCCACTCACCCGGGGTGAAGGGCGGTCTGCTTTCCACGGGCACCACCCGCCGTGCCGGTTTTGCTCAGACCGTCGACGTGGCACCCACGATCCTGTCGCTGCTGGATGTTGATGTGCCTTCCTCGATGGAAGGCACGGCTGCTGAACGCAAGGGTTCCGGAGGTGATTACGACGAGCGGGTGACAACCTTGGTGGATGTCAGTGACGGCGCCGAGTTCCGTGATCGAACGGTCGGCATGGCCACCACCGTGTTTGTTGTCGCCCAGATCATCCTGTGGTTGCTTGCCATATGGGTACTGTCAATGCGGCGAGGCTCGCGCTGGCAGACCGCGACTGAGGTGGCGAGTCTCGCCGTGCTCGTGTACCTGCCCCTCACCTATTTCGCGGGAGCCCTCCCTTTCCATGCCTGGGGTAGTGCTGCTTACTGGGCTTTCCTGGTGATCGGTTCGGCCCTGGGAGGCCTCATTGCCTATTTCGGCTTCCGTGCCAACTACGTGGACCCTCTCATGGCCGCGCTCGGACTGATCGTGGTGTTCCTCAGCATCGACATCGCGATCGGTGGACCGCTTCAGATGAACACGGTGTTCGGATACACCCCGACTGTCGCCGGACGATTCGATGGCATGGGCAACCCGGCATTCTCGATGTTCTCCGCTGCCGCCATCATGCTTTCGGCTCTCATCGCACACAGGGTGGGTGGCAAACGCGGGGTGTGGCTCGGCATTGCCCTGCTGGGCTGGACGATCCTGCTCGACGGTGCTCCCTGGTTCGGTGCCGACGTCGGAGGAGCGCTCGCCCTGGTTCCTGCTTGTGCGGTGACCGCCTGGTTGTTGCTCGGGCGCAAGATCAAGGCCGGGACCGTGGTTCTGTGGGGCGGAGCGGCTGTGGCAGTCGTGGTCGGTCTCGGATTTGTCGATCTGCTCAGGCCGCCGTCATCGAGGACACATCTGGGCCGACTGCTCGCCGACATCGCCAACAACGGCCCGACTGCGCTCACCACCGTCGTCCTACGCAAGATCGACGCGAACCTGTCCGTGCTCGTCAGTTCCGTGTGGACGTTGATGCTTCCTGCTGTGTTCCTGTTAATCGGCTTCCTGTTCTGGAAGGCGCCCTGGCGACTCAAGACGATCGAAGAGGAGATTCCCGAGGAGCGTGCGGCCGTGGGCGGCTTGATAACCGCGATGGTGCTCGGATTCGCCCTCAATGACTCGGGCATCGCGGTGCCCGGAATGATGGGGGGAGTGATCAGCGCCTCGCTGGTGTACCTGATGCTGAGAATCGACCGGATCGTGGGTCCGGACGGCTCCGATGCAACCGAGTCTGATGCAGCCAGCGTTTCTGGTGGCGGAGAAGCCTCCGGGAATCAGTCGGGAGACACCGGTGAACAGGCCGTGCGGGTGTAGAGCACTTCCGGGCCGACGCCGCCAGCCGTGGCATCGGTCATGGTGGCTTCGTACCCCAGATCGCGTAGGCGCTCGCCGAGTCCCCCGAAGCTGCCGAAGCGCTGATCGGAGCGAACCACCACCGCACAGACGCGCTGATCCGTTGCGGCCAGGATGAGGGTGTCCTCGTCGTAACGGCCCTGCTGGACCCTCAGCATGGAGGGATCGACCATGTCATCGGTGGTGCGGATGTCGCTGCGCCAGAGGAGGCCGGGTTCGTCGCTCAGGCCCCATGCACCATCCGGCAGTTCGCGCAATGCCGCCACCACTTCGGCTTCGCCACCGCGATAGTCACCGGGATTGCGGATGCCATCCAGCTGAATCCACAGCAGTGGAACCGAAACCACAGCAGCGACCGCGGCGACTCGCCAGGGTGGTCGGTAGATGCCGATCAGCAGCGCGAGAGGCGGCACGATGGCCGAGACGTGCGGCCTCCACAACGGGCTCACCATGAACACGAGCCACACATAAGTGAATACAACCCATGACCAGATGAGCAGTTGGGACGAGGGCCGCCATCCCGAGGCACCCGAGTCAGAGGGTTCCGAAATCGTTGCCGCGGCACCCTTTCGTCGGTACGACACGACTGCAGCCACCAAAGTCACAGCGGAGAACAACAGCAACACCAGATCGCGATCCCACAAAGTGGAGAAGATCTTCGCTGCGTTGCCCAGGGGATCCCGGTCGACCGCAGCTTCAGTCCGGTAGGTGAACGACTGATCCCACACATCGGAGAATCCGAAGGCCAGCGACAGTGAGAGGAAAACTGCTGCCGCCGAGATCGCGGCGAGGATGCCTTGGATGGCCGGGATTCTCCATCTACCTGCGCCACGGGACCCGACCAGCGGTGCCATCAGAACAAGACCCACAGGTATCAGGATCGGGGCCTCCACTGCCTTGGTGGACAACGTTGCCCCCACGGCGAGTCCGAGGGCGATGGCCGAGGAGATTCGGGGATTGTCGCGGTGTCGCAATGCGAGGCCCATGGTGAGAGCAGCAAAGGCCAGCGCCGGGCCGTCAGCCGCCAATGGGCCCGTGACCCACATCAAGGCACCGGAGGTGGCGGTGAGAATGCCCGCGACCAAGGCTCCGTATCGATCGGTGACGTAGGTAGCGCACCAATAGACGGCCAGCACGACGCCAACTCCCGAGGCAACTGCCAAAACCCGTGGTCCGTTGATCGAATGGCCTGCCAGCAGGTCTCCGAGGTAAGCCAACGGCAGGAACAGGGGTCCCTGGCTCGAGAACACCGTGTCAAAGGGAACTCCGCCCTCACGCATCGCGAGGATCGAGCTGGCGAACACTCCGTCGTCGAAGGTGAGGTGCCTGGCGGAGAAGAACGCCGGCAAGCGAAAAAGAGTGGTCAGGGCAGCCAGACCAAGAAGGTCAATCGGGTACCAGGACCGTGATCTGTTGGGGACGGCTCGGACTTCTGCCGACCCGGGACTGGTGGTCACTGGGGCGATCCTACGGTCTGGAAGCCTGAGGCAACAGGTCAGTCGGCCATTGAGGTCGTGTTGCCCGTTGGTTTCGCTGAGCGCGCTATTCTTGGCCGAACCGACCAAGAGGAGTGGTGTTGGTCAAGCACATCTTTGTCACAGGTGGCGTTGTTTCAGGTCTTGGCAAGGGGCTTACGGCATCGTCGCTCGGGAGACTCCTCAAGGCCCGGGGCCTCCAGGTGACACTGCAGAAACTGGATCCGTATCTGAATCTGGATCCGGGCACGATGAATCCGTTCGAACACGGTGAGGTCTATGTCACCGAGGACGGTGGGGAGACCGATCTCGACCTGGGTCATTACGAGAGGTTCATCGATGAGAACCTCACCGTTGACTCCAACGCCACCACCGGATCGATATACAGGGCTGTGCTCGATGCGGAGCGGCGCGGCGAATACCTCGGCAAGACGGTTCAGGTCATTCCGCACATCACCGAGGAGATCAAACGGCGCATTTCTCGATTGGCGGTGGAAGGCACCGACGTTGTCATAACCGAGATCGGTGGCACTGTTGGCGACATCGAGATCCTGCCGTTCCTCGAAGCCATCAGGCAGTTCCGGCTCGATGTCGGCCGGTCGAATGTCTGTTATGTGCATGTCACGTTGATTCCCTACATCGGACCTTCCGGCGAACAGAAGACCAAACCCACACAGCACTCGGTTACCGAGTTGCGGAGTCGCGGAATCCAGCCCGACGCCATTGTCTGCCGCTCCGACGACGCCATCTCCACCGACCTGAAGCGGAAGATTTCTTCCCTGTGTGACGTGGAACCCAGGGCAGTCGTCAATGCCGCCGATGCCGACAGCCTTTACGACATTCCCCTGGTGATCCGCGATGAAGGCCTCGACGAGGTTGTTGTGGAAATCCTCGACCTGCCAGACGTCGAACCCGACCTGAGCGACTGGCACGAACTGGTTCGCAAGGTGTCAGCCGCCACCTTCCCGACCCGCATCGGGGTTGTGGGCAAGTACGTTGCCCTGCCCGATGCCTACCTGTCGGTCGTGGAGGCCTTGAATCATGCGGGGTTCTACCACGGCTGTGATGTGCAGATCGACTGGATCCAGGCCGAGGAATCAGAAGGACTCCTGGCCGCCGGTCGCCTTTCGGATCTCGACGGCATCGTGATTCCCGGAGGGTTCGGTGAGCGCGGAGTGGAGGGCAAGATCGCTGCCGCCAGGTACGCCCGCGAGAACGACATTCCCTGCCTGGGTCTGTGTCTGGGCATGCAGGTGATGACGATCGAGTGGGCTCGAAGTGGTCTCGGACTCGAAGGGGCGAACTCCACGGAGTTCGATCCCCAGACCCCCTACCCGGTGATCGACCTCATGGATTCCCAAAGAGACATCATCGAAAAGGGCGGAACCATGCGACTCGGTGCCTACATAGCCCAGCTCGCCGAGGGTTCGATGGTCGCCAAGGCATACGGCACGACCGTGGTGTCGGAACGTCACCGGCACCGTTACGAGTTCAACCCTGCGTACAGGAAACGCTTCGACGCTTCGAGTCTGCATTGCTCGGGAACATCTCCGGATGGCCGTCTGGTGGAGTTCGTGGAGCTGGAGGACCATCCTTTCTGGGTGGGCACCCAGGCCCACCCGGAGTTCAAGAGCCGACCCACAAAGCCGGCACCGTTGTTCAATGCGTTCATGGGGGCGTCGAGGGATCGTGCCGAAGGTCGCAACCCGCACCTGCTGGTCTTGCCGGATCCCGAACAGGTTGGATCCAACCCCGGAAACTGATGGCAGATTTCGAACACATCTCCGATGAGTTGATCCACAGCGGCCATGTGATCGACCTCCACAAGTCGGTGTTCCGCGCTCCCGGCGGGGACCTGATCGAACGCGATGTGGTGCACCACCCGGGAGCGGTGTCCGTGGTGCCACTGCTCGACACCGGAGAAGTTGTGCTTGTGTCGCAGTTCCGCGCACCATTTCGCCGCAACATCCTGGAGATCCCCGCCGGAAAACGTGATGTGCTGGGAGAAGCCCCGGAGGTGACCGCTGAACGTGAGCTCATCGAAGAAGTGGGCCTTTCGCCGGGAAAGTTGGCGAAACTCGCGGTGTTCCACAACTCCGTGGGCTTCAGTGACGAGGAAAGCCATGTGTACCTCGCCACCGACCTCAAGGCTGTCGAGGCCGACCGCCAAGGTGCCGAGGAAGAACACATGGATGTGATCCGGGTTCCACTCGAAGAGATCCCCGGAATGCTTCAGCGAGCCGAGATCACTGACGCCAAGACGATGATCGGCTTGATGGCCACCCTGAGCTTCGAAGGAATCGGGTTCATGGGTTCCCCTCACACGGAGGGCGGTACTTGAGCGGCTCTGAACTCCCGATCGAGATGGAGGGCTACCTAACCCACTTGGTGGTGGAGCGGGGTCGCTCCACGGCCACCCTCAAGGCTTATCGCGCTGATCTCAGCCGATGGCTGACATGGCTCCGGGAACGACAGACGGATCCGCTGTTGGTAACGGTCGACGACGTGGTCGCCTACGGAATGATGCTCAGTGACTCCGGCCTGGCTGACACCTCGGTCACCAGAATGCTTGTAACCGTGCGGGGGGCTTATCGACATCTGGCGGCAGAGGGTGTGGTTGATTCCGATCCCACCGTGGAAGTCGAGTTGCCGGCCCGCCCCGACGCTCTGCCGAAAGCACTGAGCGAGGAGGATGTGATGGCGATCCTGGATGCGGTGGAATCCGCAGCAAGCACAGGTGATCCACTTGCCGTTCGCGACTCAGCGCTGCTGGAGTTCCTGTATGCCACCGGAGCCAGAGTCAGCGAAGTATGTGGACTGAACTTTGCCGGACTGGATCTCGACGCCGGGCTGGCCCGACTTATGGGAAAACGCTCGAAGGAAAGGGTGATACCGGTGGGGCGGCCCGCCCTGCGGGCGATCCGGACCTATCTTGACGTGGGTCGTGAACAGATGATCGGTGCCTCACAACAGAGCCGCAATGATGCCGTTGCGGTGTTTCTGGGAGTTCGCGGTGGGCGTATCTCGCGCCAGGCGGTGTGGAGGGCGATCCGTGAATGGTCCTCCGCCGCGGGGCTTGCCCAGGACGTCAGCCCGCATGTGATGAGGCACTCCTGTGCAACACATCTGCTCGACAACGGGGCGGACATCCGTACGGTTGCAGAGATGCTCGGGCACGCCTCGGTGAGTACAACCCAGATCTACACCCGGGTTGCAACCAGGAGACTGTTCGAGGCCTACGCGGGTGCTCACCCGCGCGCCCGGGCATCCGCAGGCCCATCGGGATTGGGTTCGGCATGAAACTGCAGCCCGTGCACCGGGCCCGGCGGTTCTTCGCGACCTTCAGGCGTCATCGCACAAACCCAGCATCAGAGGCCCCTCTGCTGGCCCCATTGACTGCCTCCGAGCGCGAACTCTTCGACCGGTATTCCCCCTACGATCGACGCCACGCCCTCGAGGTTGCCGCAGCGGTGCATCGACATGGCCCCGGCGCCTCTGCGGACTGGGTTCCGAGAGCGGCGCTGCTACACGACATCGGCAAAACCGTGTCCGACCCCGCCACGCTGACCCGAGTGGTGGCCACGATCCTGGACTGGTTCGGTTTCGGCTCTCAGGCCGGCAGATGGAGCGAATCCTCGGGCATCGTGAAAACCATCGGCTTGTATCTTCGTTATCAGGAAATCGGCGCCGAGCTGCTGGAAGAAGCAGGAAGTGATCCGCGGGTGGTGGCGTGGGCCCTGGAGCATCATTCGCCGGAGTCTCTCTGGACGGTGCCCGTGGCGCAGGGCCGTGTCCTGGCTGCCGCAGACGACGGCATGCTCGACTGAGGCTGCTCGACTGAATTGACCTAACCCGGTGGAGTCAGCCCGATGTTCTCCACCGCCCGGTGGTAGGTGTTGTGCGCTGTTGCAGAGGCTTTGTTCGCCCCGGCGTTCAGAGCGACCGTCACCGAATCCGGATCCTGGTGGAGTTCTGACAACTTCTCCTGAATCGGTTCGAGCAGGGTGATCACGGCGTCTGCGGCGTCGGACTTGAGTGGACCGTATTGGGAGTATTCGTCGGCGAGTGACGCCGGATCCCGGTCGGTGGCGGCAGCGAGGATTCCCAACAGGTTTGCCACGCCAGGTTTGGCCTGCGGGTCATAGCGCACCTCCATCTCGCTGTCGGTCACGGCCCTTTTGATCTTCTTGGCTGTCTTTGACAGATCCTCGCCCAGGAAGATCGTGCCCGCGTCCGTGGCTGCGGACTTCGACATCTTGTCGCTCGGGTTCTGGAGGTCCATCACCCTTGCGCCGGCAGCGGGGCTCACGGCCTCGGGCAGAACGAAGGTTTCGCCGTACCGGGAGTTGAAGCGAACAGCGATGTCTCTCGTGAGTTCAATGTGCTGACGCTGGTCATCGCCCACCGGAACCTGGTCCGTGTCGTACAGGAGAATGTCCGCAGCCTG
>JAHRAZ010000063.1 GCA_020027475.1 Microthrixaceae bacterium | reverse complement strand
CCCTCGTCGGCGACACCTTGAAGGTCGCCACGCCCGGCGAGCAGTCGGCCGGCAGCAAGGTAGACCTCGGCGGTCCACTCCAGCGCTGTGCAGTAGTCAGGGGCCCCGATGGGCACCACCATGAAGTCCTGGAGATCGACTCGCCGACTTGCATGGGCACCGCCACCGAAGATCTGGATCTCTGGTAATGGCATCGCCAGCTGATCGGTTCCGCCGAGATGACGCCACAATGGATCCGCGCCGGCGGCCGCATGGGCGACTGCCATCGAGGTGGCGACCAACGCGTTTCCACCGAGTCGTGACTTGTCAGCGCTCCCATCGAGTTCGATGAGAGCGCGATCCACTGCCGCCTGATCATCAGGATCCATCCCCTGCAACAGCTCGGCGATCTCCCCGTCAATGGAGGCCACAACACCCAAGACATCCAACCCGCCCAGACGGGTCCCGCCGTCACGACGATCGGTGGCTTCCCCGCTTCCGGTGGATGCACCGGCCGGGGCAATTGCGCGTCCCTTGCTCCCGTCGTCGAGCGTGATGTCAACCTCGACTGTCGGGCGGCCGCGTGAGTCCCATACCCGTCGGCCGTGTACTGAGGTAATTGTGTGACTATTCATGTTGGAAGGCTCCTCTCCCATAGATCGCGAACCTCGACTGCGGTGCTTGCACCGGCGGAGAACATCTCGCGAGCCGCACCACGAACGGCGTCCTTGTCGGATTCGGCAGTCAGGTATTCCACCGGTGATTTTCCGTCGACTCGTGCCAGAAGGAGAGCCGGTATGAGTGACGCGACCCTGGCCTGCAGGTTGGCGACCGGTTCCCAGTCCACCAGTGACGAATACGCTTTCACAAACGCGTCGAAACTGTTGAGTAACGCCTCACGGCTTGCCGGTGCCTGAAAGCACTTGAGCAGTAAGTGGGTACCGCAGAACGCAACGTCGAACGCCGGATCCCCGTACCATGCGCATTCCGCATCGAGAAAGACCGGACCGTTCGGCCCCATGAGAATGTTCTTGGGACTCACATCTCCGTGCACCAACGCCAGACGAGTGTCGGCGGTTCGCTCCGACAGCTCACCGAGTCGGTCTGCGAGGTCAGGGTGAACAGCGGCGGTGGCGGCAAGGTAGGGCTCCAGCCGCAGCGAGTGGAACAGGTCGTCGGTGGCAAAGCGCTCGGCCAGTTCAGCGTTGCGCGCCGTACTCGCATGAATCGCACCCAAGCGCTCACCTACTTTGGTGGCGAAGTCTTCGTCGACCGTTCCTTTGGCGAGTTCGGCCTTCCAGACCGGATAACGCTCCGCATCGAAAAACTCCATCACGAAGAAGTGCAGGTCCGGCCGATGGCCCAGAACGCGGGGGACAGCATCCGCACTGATCTCGCGGGCGACCTCGAGCCAAGCAACCTCTGATTCGTTCCTCTCGACCGGAGCGTTCCATTCGGCCGCCACAGCGAGCTTGGGGCGCGCCCGCTTCACGCAGACCGTGCGATCCCCGAGCTCGACCTTCCATATTTCGGACGACACGCCGCCCGTCAGGGGTATCCACTCGATTGCGGCCGCGCCAGCCGCCACATCGAGTTGACGAAGCTCATCTTCGAGCTCGGCCAACTCGGATGCTTCATCGCCGAGGTTCGTCTCAGACACCCCGGTCCCCCAACCAGGCAGCAACAAGATCCGCGACCACGTCGCGGGCATTGTCGGGGGTCGTGAAGTAATGGTCACCTGCGGGAAACTCGAGTGTCTTGTCTTCCGACGCGAGGTTGTCGTAGATCGTCTGGGCGTCCACCGGGAACACCCCCGTGTCGGCCATGCCCTGCACGACGAGCGACGGCACGGTGATCCGCTCGAGGTGGGGAATGGCACGGCACTGCGAATACTCCAGGCTCCACATCGAGAGCCAGGTCCGAATCGTGGCGGAACATGCGATGCCGTAAGGGCTGTAGTTGAAGAACTGCGGTGGGCCCAGATAGCACATGCCCATCTCGCGGTCACTGGGGTCGAGGCTGGCATCGAGGTATCTGAGATCGGCCCAGGCACGGTGGACGTTGAAGATCCGGTCAACGCAGCCCTTGCCTCGAATACGTTCGAGTTCCTCGAGTGCCCACTCGGTGATCCGGTTGTTGCGCGCTACTTGTGCGGCACGATAACGCTCGACGAACTCCGCCGAAAAGGGCGGACCATTTTCCGGGTTGTACATGTTGAGCTCAGGATCGACCGATGTCGGATCGGTCTCGTCGGTCACCGACGGGTCGAACCAGTCTGTCAGCACCTCGGGTCGCCCCGGGTGGGCATTGGTGGTGAAGAAGAAATCACCGGCAAGCAGATCATCCAGCCCATCGGGCAGCCCCTCGCCCGGAAGTGGGCGCAGGTTGGGATCCGTTGCCTGCGACTGGTAGGCGGCCATGAGCGAGCCGCCCCCCGAATTCCCAAGGAGAACAACATTGTCGACTCCGGCTTCCTCGCGGAGCCAACGAACGCCCACTCCGATGTCCATGAGTGCATGGTCCAGCGTGAAATAGTGCTCTATCCCACGGAATCGGGTGTTCCAACCGAGGAAGCCGTAGCCGCGTTCGGCCATCAGTTCACCCATGTAGTGCTCAGCGAAATCAACGTTGTAGTGAGAAGCGATTATCGCCGTTCGGGGTTTGGTTCCCTCTGCAAAATGGTAGAGGCCCTGGGTCGGCATGTAGCCGGCCCCGTTGCGGTCAGCAGTGGGTGAAGGTAGCGACACGAAGCGCCGCTCGATTGTTGTCACGGTTTGCCTTTCAGTGTTGTTCTCCGTTGTGGTTGTTCTCCGTTGCGACTCGCAACCGAAGGTAACGCGCCTGGCGTGGGTTCCGGTGCTGCGAACACGGTGCGGTACACGATTCGTACCATCGTGTCGATGGCCACGTCGTCGGGAAGGGACTCGCGACCGGACTCTCCACCCTCGATCAGCCATACGTAACAGAAGTAGTCCATCATCGAACCCAACGCCGACGCGGTGGCTTCGGGGTCGGGATCGGGCTGGTTGGTCAATCCGGCTTCGTCGACCGCTCGTATGCCTTCCGCGATGCTGCGACGCGCGTCCGAGCGGATCTCCCGCCATCGACGAGCGAAGCGTTCATCGATCATCGACGCCTGGAAAATCGCTGCGAGCTCGGCGGAGTGATCGCGACAACTTTCCCAATACACAGTGCACACATGCCGCAGGTTCTCTGCGGGATCGGCGCTGGCCGGGTCCAGATCTGCCAAGCGGCCCTCGGTGTCGGTCTTGAAGTCCTCGGCCAACTGCTCGAGCACAGCTTCCTTGTTCTCGAAATAGGTGTAGAAGGAACCCAGGGCCCGACCGGCCTCGTGGGTGATATCCGCGATCTTCGTGTTGTGGTAACCCTTGGTTTCGAACAGCCGTCTGGCGGCCGAGAGCAACGCTTCGCGCGAGCGAACGCCGCGGGCGGTCAACAGTGTTCCGTATTCGGGAAGATCCTCGGATTCGGTGCTCACTGAACCTCCCGAGGTGGCAGCGATGCTCAGACGAGTTCGCCGATGGTGGCGTCCTTGCGAGATTCCTCGGGAAACTCCGAAACCGGCTGCCGCAACATTGCCAGCGCCTCCTCGGGGGTCTGCTCGCTGAACTGATCCGCGTCGGTGGTGACACAGAACTCGACCATGATCCCGTTGGGGTCAAGCGTGTAGATGGATATACACCAGCCGTGGTCAATACGCATGATGTCGGGGATCCCGTTGTCGTGCATAGTCTGGGTCATCGCCTCAAGTTCATCGAGGGTGTCGAGGCGGAAGGCAATGTGATTGGCCCAGACGGGCAAACCGAGACCTGACGATATTTCGGTCCGGTAGTCGGGTTCCTCATCCACATCCTCGAGCGCGAAGAAGGCGATTGCCTCACCGGAACCCATGCCGTAGAAGAAGTGACGGAACCAACCGTCGCCGTGGCGGTGATTTTCGGTGCGGAGAAGTGTCATGCCCAACTTCTCGGAGTAGAAGTCATGGGTCGCTTCCACATCTCGCGTGGTGTACGCAACATGGTGCAGGCTCTTTGACTGCGGCGAGCCGGGAGTGTCCGTCACTTGTGTCCTCTTTCCTGGTCGGAAGTCCGTCGCATCACGCTAGCGTGACATGAATCTTCATTCAAGCTAAAGTGAACGCTCATTCACTTTACAGGTGATGTCGATGACCGCAGCGGTCGGTGACCTCTGCCGGGACTGTCAAGGAGAGTCCATCCATGAACCAACCCGAAGTGGCATTCCTGCGCCCAGGCCCCATCGAGGCCGAAGCCATCCCAGCGGGACGTGTCAACGCCGCCGACCCCCCATCGTGTCCGCAGGCTGCCGTGCACCAGGAGTGCCTCAGCACCACTCGGACGAAGGCTGGCTGATGCAGGTACTTCACGTCATCGGCAGCCCGAAAGGGGATGCGTCAGCGTCAACACGCGTGGCCGGAGCCTTTCTCGACCAGTACTGCCGAGAGAACCCGGAGGACTCCGTGACCACTCTCGATGTCTGGACCGCAGACTTGCCTGAGTACGACGGAGAACTTGCGGCCGCCAAGCTCGCTCCGCTCATCGGTGAGCCGCTGACGCCTGCCCAGGTCGCCGCGTGGGACCGCGTCCTCGGCGTCATCGAGACCTTCGCAAACCATTCCAAGATCGTCATCTCGACACCGATGTGGAACTTCGCGCTGCCATACAAGCTGAAGCACTACATCGACCTACTCGTGCAGCCAGGGGTCACCTTCGGCCTCAACGATGAATTCGAACACGTAGGACTCCTCGAGGATCGTCCTGTGCAACTGATCCTCACCCGATCCAGTGCGTTCGCCGATGAAAGCCCCGACGATTTCCAGTTGCGGTACCTGATACACATCCTCGGTTTCATGGGCCTTCACGACGTGAACAGTCTGGTCTTCGAAGGCACAACCCTCCCCTCTGCCGAACGCGAGGAGTTCCTGGATCGATGCTGTGAACAAAGCCGGCTCGCTGCCGCGGACTTCTGACCGAATCGAGCAATCCCGACACTGAGAATCCACTGACCCACTCCAAACGCACTGGACGTTCCAGACGCGCCGTTCCAAACGCGACGGACCCAACCCCGACGTACCCAATCGAATCATCAACCCAATCGGAGTCCCGATGACCACAACCGAAACGCCAACGCTGGACAGCGCCACGATCCTCGACAACGCACGGGCCCTCGCCCCCAAGATCCGCGACCTGGGCGACACCATCGAAGCTGACAGACGCCTGCCCGACTCCCTCATCGACGATCTGTCCGATGCCGGCGTGTTTCGCATCGCCATGCCACGGGCATGGGGCGGACCGGAAATGACTCCCCTCGAACAGATCGAGCTGATCGAGATCATCGCCCACGCAGATGCATCCACCGCATGGTGCGTCAGCATCCTCTCCGACAGCGGCTACTACGCCGGATTCCTCGAGGACAAGGTTGCTCGCGAGGTCTTCAGCGACCTTGACTCCCGATGCGCAGGAATGCTCGCTCCAGTGGGGCGGGCAGAGGTGGTTCCGGGCGGATACCGGGTGACCGGCAAGTGGTCATTCGGAAGCGGATCTTCCCATGCCACCCACATGACCGGTGGAGCCGTGATCCTCAACGATGGGGAAATGACCTTCGGTGATGATGGAATCCCCGAATGGCGGGTGATGATCTTCGACCCGGACGACGTCGAGATCCTCGACACCTGGTACACAACCGGATTGGCGGGCAGCGGAAGCAACGATTATCAGGTCACGGATGCGTTCGTGCCCTTTGAGCACACATTCAATGCTCTCGACGCTCCAGTACGGAGCGAGCCGCTCTACAGGTACCACGGATTCTTCTTTGCCAATGTCCCGGGTATCCCATTCGGAATGGCCCGAGCGGCGCTCGATGAGGCAAAGAAGATCGCAGCGACGAAGGTCAGTCTCCCCTCGCTCACAAAATTGCAAGATGACGCAACCGTGCAGACCATGTTCGGGGAGGCCGAAGCGACCCTCGCCGCATCGCGCGCTCTGGTCTTCGATGTGATGGGGTCAGCTTGGAACACGCTGCAAACCGGCGACCTGCTCTCGATGGATCAACGCGCCAGGATCGGATTCTCTCTGGTTCATGCCGGCCAAAGTGCTCAACGGGTGATCGATCTGGCATGTGAAATCGCCGGCAGCACAGCTCTGTTCCGCAGCAGTCCCCTCGAACGCCTGCGCCGGGACATGATCGCTGCGAGTTCCCACATAGCTCACCAACGCAAGACATACGGCGCAGCCGGTCGAATACTGTTGGACGCCGAGAGTGGATTCACCTTTTTCTGACCCTCAAGAACACTCCAAGGAGACATGAGTCCTCCGAACGTCCTCTTCATCATCACGGACCAACAACGCGCCGACCACGTCGGATTTGACGGAAACACTGTGGTGCGGACTCCGAACCTGGATGCGTTGGCGCAACGCGGCACGGTGTTCGAAAGGGCCTTTGTGTCGAATCCGGTGTGCATGCCGAACCGCTCCACGATCATGACCGGGCGCATGCCCTCCGCCCACGGTGTGGTGTTCAACGATCGATCGTTGCAACCCAACGCCAACACGTTCGTCCGTGAACTCCGCAAACACGGCTACTCGACTGCCCTGATCGGAAAGTCACATCTGCAGCACGGGATGAGCCGTGAAGCAGTTACCGAGTTTCCCGGTCCGCCGGGGCTGACCGAACCCTGGGACAAGGGCTGGGACACGATCGAACATCCGCAACGTTATGAAGCCGACCAACTGGACGACCCCGAGGACTTCTACGGGTTTTCCCAGATCGAACTCACCCTTGGCCACGGAGCCCAGGTTGCCGGACACCACTACCGTTGGGCTCGCGAGCAAGGTGTCCCACACGCACAACTCGACGCCGGGTTCCACGGTGACAGCGATGTTCCCAAACGCTCACCCCTGTGGTCACAGATCTATGAGGCACCGTATTCGCAGGAGGCGTACTCGACCACCTTCGTCGCCGAACGAACCGTGGAATTCATCGAATCGAGCCACGAGTCCGGCCAGCCGTGGATGGCCTGGTGTTCATTCCCCGATCCCCACCATCCCCTCTCACCACCAGACCCTTGGCTCGATCGCCATGACCCCGCAGACATCGAACTCCCGGCCACATTCGATGACCCCGGCGACGACTGGCCACTTCACCTGCAACTCATCAGAGCATTGGAACCCAGCGAGGAGAACTGGGTGATGCCGTTCGGCCCGACACCGGAGCAGGCCCAAGCGGCCATCGCGGCCACCTACGGCATGATCGAGTTCGTCGACGAGGGCATAGGAACGGTTCTCGCCACACTCGACCGTCTCGAAATCGCCGAGGACACAATCGTTGTATTCACCAGCGACCACGGCGACATGATGGGCGACCACGGACTCATGCTGAAACTCGCGATGCACTTCCAAGGCTGCTTGCGGATACCGCTCGTAATCGATGCCCCCGGATTTGCTCCCGCCCGGACGCAGTCGCTCGCATCGAGCATTGATCTTCCCGAAACCATTCTCGACCTCTGCGGAATCGAGGAGTACCAAGGGATGCAGGGCCACTCACTAGTCCCCCTGCTTGAGGATCCGACTGCTTCGGTTCGTGACCATGTCCTGATTGAAGAGGACTTCCCCTTTCGGGCTGTGGGTATGGGTCCGCCACTCAAAACCCGGACCATCATCTCGGAACTCGGCCGCTACACACGCGACACCGATGGCCAGGAACAACTCTTCGACCTGTCAGCAGACCCCGACGAGCTTGTCGATCTCACCAAAGCCGACCGCGATCCCGAACGCCGGATTGCAATCATCGAGCGGATGACCGATGCCCTGATCGAGGCGGACGACCTCTGCAGACCTCAACAGGAATGAACCTCAGTTGAGACAAGGCCACCGGTGAGGTACGAGCACTCCGAACGTCAGAGGACTCCGAACACGTCATAGGAAACGCTGTCTGGAGTGAGGTGTCCCACACCAACGGCCACGGTCGTGTTCAACCAGGCGTAACGCTCGTCCCCTGTTTCAAAGATGGGTGTCGTGCGGTAGTAGATGTCGCCCGGTTCAAGCGTGGACGTGTACACCTTCGTCAGGGTGTCCGCGTCGAGATGGGCAATCACTCCCCGGTAGCTGACGAAGATGTGTGCGCCATCATGGGTTCGTACTGTGATGCGAGCATCAAGGCGGAGCGTGGAATGCTCGTCAATGAGGGCCCAATCGCCACCACCGTCGAGAACCTCACCCTTGAGTCGCGGGCCGTCTACCTGTCCCCCGGTGACATGGGCAATCATGCGCTGGCCATACGGCCCTGCACCGACCACTTGCTGGGGATCCTCCAGCTCAGCCGTGTAGGAGAACAGATACTCGAGTCCGGGTGCTTCCATGATTCCATTTCTCGTTTCGTAGGGGTCGGGCCAGTTGTCCTCGCAGGATCATAGGTTGCTACTGCCAGGCCAGTTCGTCCGACCCGAGCACCGGCGGTGGCCGTTCCCAGTGCGCCGGAGTCTTTTCCATCTGCTCCGGTGGCCGCAGATAGCGGACGGTACCCCAAGCGCTTTCAACGATGCTCTGGCGTGCTCCGACGTCACCGAGACCGGTCGCCATCTCCGGATCACATCCGGTTCCGCCGGATTGCAACCATTTGCTCGTCTGACACAACGAGGCTTCTACCGCCCATGAGCCACCTTCGACCATCTGTCGGGCGAGTGCTGTCATCGCTCCGACTGCAGCCAGGTAGCCGGTCGTGTAGTCGGTGACCGCGGCGGGAATCAGCCGCGGCTGATCCCGGTCTCCCTCGGCAGCGGCGATGCCACTGGCGGACTGCGCCAACTGCTCCCATCCGCCTCGGTCGGCCCAAGGACCAACGCTGCCGTAGCAACTGATCGAGACGTGGATGATCCCGGGCGACATCTCGGCCAGCGCCTCGGCGGTGAAACCTCGTCGGGCAAGAGAACCAGGTCGGTAACTCTGGCAGAACACGTCGGCTCCGGACACCAGTCCCTCCAGTAGGTGCCGACCGGTCGTTGTGTCCAGTTCGGCGAAAGCACTGCGCTTGCCGTGTCCCGTCTCCACCACGAACGCTTCGACGCTCGGTAGTTGTTCCGAACCGATTCGCAGCACATCGGCGCCGTGCGCAGCCAGCGTCCGTCCGCAAGTCGGACCGGCCAGCACCCGGGTCAGGTCAGCGACCCGCACACCCTCGAGTGGCCGCGTGCATGACGCTCGCTCCCGCGGCGGCGCATCACCAATTCGACGAATGGTCACCACTGGCAAGGAGGCCAGGGCCCGACCCTGCGGATGTTCCTCCCACTCAGTCTTGGTCCGCACCATTGCTGCACAGAGGTCCGCCTCCGCAATGGCGTCCTCCAGTTCGATTGCGGACCACTTCGCCACGGCCTCCGACACCGACTCCGTGG
>JAHRAZ010000043.1 GCA_020027475.1 Microthrixaceae bacterium | reverse complement strand
ACTTCATGGTGGTGCCCATCGGGGCCCCTGACTACTGCACAGCGCTGGAGTGGACCGCCGAGGTCTACCTTGCTGCCGGCCGACTGCTCGCCGGGCGTGGCGACCTTCAAGGTGTCGCCGACGAGGGTGGGTTCTGGCCGGCCTTCACCGGCAATGAGCAAGCGGTCCAGATGCTGGTGAATGCCATCGAGGGGGCCGGACTCATCCCTGGAACTCATATGGGAATATCGTTGGATGTTGCGGCCAGCGAGTTCTACCGCGATGGGCTTTACTACCTCGCCAGTGAGGATCGCTCGCTGGACTCCGATGGTCTCTGTGAAATGTTGCTCGACTGGGTCGATCTGTATCCGATCGTGATGATCGAGGATCCGCTGGTTGAGCACGACCGCGACGGGTTCGTCGCTTTCACCAAGGCCGTGGGCGACAAGATCCAGATTGTGGGCGATGACTATCTGGTTACCAATGCGGCACGAGTGCAGACCGCCGCTGCCGATGGTGCTTGCAATGCCGTTCTTGTCAAACCGAATCAGGCGGGGACCCTCACGGAGGCACGCGATGCGTTGCTGGCCGCTCGAGCCGCCGGATTCGGTGCGATCGTTTCGGCTCGCTCCGGAGAAAGTGAGGACACGACAATCGTGGATCTGGCTGTCGGGTGGGGAGCGTTGCAACTCAAGGTCGGTTCGATCACCCGTGGCGAACGCACGGCGAAATGGAACGAAGGTCTGCGCATCGCCGAGGAACTCCCAAACGGTGGTGCTCTTCCTGATCCGGCAAACTTCCCCTGGGGCAGAAGCTCCTGAAGGAACCCGGTTGGTGGGAACCTCATATCCGCCCGCGGGAGTGCTGCGGGGTTGATATGGGTGTGACCCATTTCCAGTTCTTGTGCCTTGAACATGGCCAGATGGCTGGGCCTGTTCAGTAGCTCTCGCGCCGCCGTCGGTTCTCGCGCCGCCGTTGGTTCTCGCGCCGGAGGTCTCCGGGCGCTTCAGATGGGTGCGATTTCGCCGACTCGAACTGTCGATCCCCGTTCCGACGCAGTGACCTCGATGCCTGTGTGGATGCGTTCGCGGAGAGTGCCTATGTGTGAGATGAGTCCGACGGTGCGCCCACCCTCTCGCAGGCGATCGAGTTCGTCCATGGCCAACTGAAGGGAATCAGAATCAAGGGTGCCGAATCCCTCGTCGATGAACAGAGTTTCGAGGCGTATGCCGCCGGAGCGGGCGGCCACCACGTCGGCGACGCCCAGAGCAAGTGCAAGGCTGGCCTGGAACGTCTCGCCACCGGAGAGTGTCGAGACTTCCCTTTCTCGGCCTGTATAGGTGTCGTTGACTCTGAGACCTAGACCCGAGCTTGCCCCTCCGCCCTCCTGCTCGGTGAAGACAGCGAGTGAATACCGTCCGCCGGTCATCACCTCAAGTCGTTGGTTGGCGAATTCGCAGATCTGCTCAAGGTAGGCGGACAACACCCAGCGCTGGAGGGAGACCTTGGGATCCTGGCGACCCAGGCAGCGCTGGGAAACCGTGTACCACAGCTGTGCTTGTGTTCGAGCGTCGGCCAGGTCTGCCTCGCCGACGCGGTGTTCCTTCCCCCACTCCCTGATCGAATTGTGCCCATTCACCGCTAGGACTCGGCCTTCCTGGGCGGCCTTGTCGGCCCTCTTAGCAGCAGCCTCAGCGTCTCTCGCGGGAGCGGTGTCGGGCCGGTCATCGGGGAGTTCGGTCAGGTCCTTTGCCTGCAAGTCGCGTCTGAGGTCGTGAAGAGCTTGCCGGTGGTCTTGGATGCGCTTTCGCAGAACTTGTCGCACGTCCTCGTCGCTCAGCGCTGAGCGGACTTCATCGCGATTGCCGAACGGCGAGGATTGGAGTGCCTTTTCGAATATCTGCGTTGCGTTCTGAGCCTTGGCTTCGACGATGTCGCGTTCGGAGAGGGTGTTCGCCAGTGTTTCGCAAGTCTGGTCGAGGTCGTTGAGGGCCCGGAGGGCCTTGACTGGATCAGTCTCACCGAGTGCCCGGGAAATCATTGCCCGTTTGTCGACACCGTCCTGTTCGGCTTGGCCAGCTCGTACTCCGGCCTCCATGGCATCGGTGCGGGCGCTTTCGGAAGCCTTCTCGGCGTCGGTTATCTGATCCTTCAGATTGTTCTGCTCCTCCACCAGGTCACCTGCACGGTCCGCCATGGTGGTGGCATCTTGGGCGGCCTTCCCGGCCATTTCTGCTTCAGTGGTGGCCAACGCCGGGTCGTCGGCGTGTTTGCCTGCTTTCCCGCGCAGGGTCGCCACTTTTTTACCAAGTTGTTCCTTGGCTGTCCGGGCCGTCTCGGCCTGCTTCTTGGCCTCCGCGGTATCGGCTTGGGCTTTCTCCACCTGGTCGATGGACACAGCATCATCGGCTGGCCTGGCCGGCTGGGGATGATCCGTTGAACCACAGACGGGACAGGACTCATTGCCGGTCAACTCGCCGGCCAACACAGCCGCTATGCCGTCGAGATAGCGGCGTTGCAGGTCCAACTCGGTTCTTTCCGCCTTGTTGTGACTGGTTGTGTCGGACTGAAGCTTGGTCTCGGCCCGCTGGAGCTCCGGAATGAGCTTGGCGAGGCCCTTGGACGCGTCCGCCCGCCCAAGAGCTCCAGCCGCTGCGGCCATCAGGTCGGCGACGCGACCAGCAGCGTTCCGAGCACCGCCAAGTTCACCTTCGATTGCCTGTAGACGCTTGTGGTGTCTGGCTGTCAGCTCTTGCGCCTTGTTGTCTTCTTCCTGTTTTCTTTCCTCAATTCCGCGTTGCTTCTTGGCATCTCTCTCGTGTCCAGTTGCCAGTTTCGCGTCATCGACGTAACCCTTCAGGACACCGCGGTGCTCGGCAAGGGAGTTGCGGCCGAGGTTGACATGGTCGGCGGTCGGCAGAGGATCGGCAGTCGGAATCTTGAAGTCATCCGGAAGGCTGGGTGTGTGCTTGGCAGCGGCCCTGCCGGCTTCAGCGGCCGAACGAACCGCAACGGTGCGCTCCTCGAGTGAGCTTCGGCTTGTTGACTCCTCATCCAGCAGATTCCTGAGGCCTTCGGCCTGGTCCGCGGCGTTCAGAGCGACTTCGTCGGTGTCGATCGAAGACTGCCGGTTCGCGAGTGTCACCTCGGTCTCGCGGAGCCCGGCCCTGCGGTCCCAACGACCCGTGACCGATTCGATTTCCCGGAGATGCTCTTCGCAGGCATCGGCGGCTTTGCCGGTGGCATCGGCGGCGTCTGCTCTGCGTTGAACCAAGTCAGTCGCGAGTCCCTCCAACTCGTCGAATTCGACCTGATCCGCCGGCCACATGTCCTCGTGGGACTCTTCCTCCCCATCGGAGTCCTCGCCCTTGGGGAGTTGTTCGCCATTCTAGCCATCCGACAGGTCCTGCGCGTCAATGTCGTCCGCTTGAGGGTCTTCCGCTTGAAGGTCCTCCGGTGGCGAGTCGTCTTTGATGTCGAACCAGCGTTCGGCTGCCTTCTTGCGCAGGCCGGCAAGATCTCGTTCGGAATCCGAGACTGCCGCGCGGCGTTCCTTGGCCTGCCTCTCCAGCCAGTAGGTGGCCTGCTCGTACAGCGCCGTGTCGAACAGAGTGCGCAGCAGCTTTTCGCGGTCGTTCGAGCCTGCCCGCAGGACCTTCTGAAACTGGCCTTGGGGAAGCAGTATCACCTGCTGGAACTGCTCGGCAGTCAGCCCTACCTTGTCTGTGATCGTGTCGGTGACCTCGGAGACCTTGTGGCTGATCGGCACCCAGTCTTTCCCATCCAGTCGGTGGAGTTCCGCCTTGTGTCCCCGGTTGGTGACCCCCATGCCATTCTTCTTGGGGACCGAGTGTGCAGGCGTGCGGGTGACGCGCCAGCGGGTTTCCTGCGCGGTGAACTCGAGTTCGGCCCTTGGTTTGATGCTCTGGTCCGCATGGTCGGAATAGAGCGAGTCGGGAGCCCGGTCTCCCGGCACCTTGCCGTACAGGGCAAAACAGAGCGCATCGAGAAGGAAGGTCTTGCCGGCTCCCGTGTCGCCATGAATAAGGAAGAGGCCCTCCTCCACGAGCGGGTCGAAGTTGATGTCGACTTCGCCGGCGTAGGGACCCAACGCGACCAGTTGCAGACGGTGGGGTTTCATTGGTTCACCTCACCCTTGCCGGCGGCGGTGAGCGCCTGTTCGAGGATCTTGAGGTGATCATTGCTGGCTTCGGCACCGTGCTGATCCTCCCAGAAGTGGCGGACCAGCTCGATCGGAGACGGTTCCTCGGCGATCGCTCCGCGCGCCGCTCCGTGTCTGGGTCCCTTTCGATCAGATGGTTGATGGTGAAGTACCACCGCATGGGGGAATCGCATCTGGATCCTGGACATTGCCTGCATCGGGAGATCCGAATCGGTGAGCTCCACCCGGACTCGCGCTTCTTCGGCGTCAGCCAGATCTGGGTCTGCGAGGAGTTCGTCCAGGGTGCCAGTGATCGTACGGAGCTGTCGCCCCACCTCGAGCGGGATCACATCCACTGAAATCGAGCCGTCGGCAGCAAGGTCAACGATCCGCACCGACTTGGTGTGTCCTTCTTCGGAGAAGGAATAGGGCAGAGGAGTACCCGAGTAGGCAACCCGATCGTTGTCCCACGACTGGTCTCCGTGCAGATGGCCCAAGGCGACATAGTCGAAATCCCGGAAGGCATCCAGACCGACCATGTCCACATCGCCGACCGGGCCAATCCTGAGTTCCCGTTCCGAATCGGACGTTGCTCCGCCTGTGATGAAAGTGTGTGCGACCAGCACGGCTCGGCGAGGATTCGAAGCGTCCATGTGTGTCCGAATCAGATCAGTGGCATGTGCTGTGACGTCGTGGTGACTCAACCGGCCGGGAGTTCTGGGGAGTTCCACTTCCTGGTGCTCCCCGCGCTCTTGTTGTTCCCCGTGGTCACCACCCGGATGCTCGCCAGAACGGTGATCATCGAGACGGTTCAGTATCGGTCCGCTTACCGAGGGTTCAAGGAATGGAATCAGGTAGACCGCAACGGCGGATCCTCCGTCATCAGGGGTGAGGATCAGCGGGTCTGTGATGCGGGATGTGTCTCCACGGACGCTCACCCCGGCGTGGGCAAGGAGTTGGTCGTTGATGCTTACACGAGTGGCTGAATCGTGGTTGCCGGCGATGGCAACCACCGAGGCGCCGGTGCGTTGCAGCCGAAGGAGGGCGTCGTCGAACAGCGCAACTGCGTCGGCGGGGGGAATGGCCCTGTCGTAGAGGTCGCCGGCGATTATCACCAGCTCAACTTTGCGTTCTTCGGCCAGTTCGACGATGCGATCCACTGCGGCCTCCTGTTCGGCCAGCAGGGAAGCACCGTGAAACGCTCGGCCGAGGTGCCAGTCAGATGTGTGAAGGATCCGCATGGCAAGCGATTGTAGGGGTGGGCAGTGACAGCCTCAGGGCCAGACTCGCTCAGGGGCAGGGTCGCTCAGGGCCAAGGCCAGGGCAAGGGCCGCTCAGGGCCAGAGTCGGGACTGCAGCCCGGACGCGCGTGGGACGCGTCGGGTGATGGCAGAGTGCAGGGAATCCTCGGAAGCCACCACCGTGACCTGCTCCTTCCCCCGGGTAATGCCTGTGTAGAGGAGTTCATTGGTCAGCACGCGTGACGCAGCATTCGGCAGGGACACCACCGCATGGGTGAATTCCGATCCCTGACTCTTGTGGATCGTCATGGACCACCATGTCTCCACGTCGTCGACTTGAGACGGCTGGAGCGTGCGAAGACCACCTGCGGCCTCCATGACGATCACCGGACGACCGCCTTGGCGCACAACGAGGCCGGTGTCACCGTTGAACACACCGGTGATGTAGTCGTTCTTCGTGATGATGATGGGCCGACCCGCGTACCACCGGTCGGCCGACATCCCCGAAACAGTTCTGGACAGTTGACGTTCGATGTCATCGCTCCACGCGTAGGAACCAAGTGGTCCGTGACGTGTGCCGCACAGCACCTTCGTCTCGGTAGTCAGTTCCAGAGCCGATTGGGCGTTGCCATCGGTGGCCGCGCTCATCACCCTCGACGCGTTGTCCGCCACGATCACTCGAAGGTCGTTCATCTGTTCCGTGTCTGCCGGGTTGACCCAGGTGACCTGGGTTTGTCCGGGATCTCGCAGGATTTCCATTGCCCGCTCGGCGTCCTCGGAGCGCACGGCATCTGCCAATGCAGCGATTGCCGAGTCGGCATCGAAGCGGTGAATCCGCTGGAGCACCACGATGCCGTCGGCCAATGGACCTTGAACCGGCTCATCGCTACGCGCCGCGGGGCCGACGACATCTCCGAGGACAGCCCCGGCTTCGACGCTGGCCAACTGGAACGGATCGCCCACCAGAACGAGTCGTGCGGCCGGTCGAAGGGCGTCCAGCAGCCGAGCCATCAATGGCAGGGCCACCATCGAGGTCTCGTCGATCACCACCACATCGTGCGGGAGTGGATTGGCCTGGTCGTGGCGGAACGAGATTCCGTCGCGATAGCCGAGCAGCCTGTGGATTGTGCTGGCTTCCGTGGCCAACAGAGGCTCTGCCACATCTTGGGGGATTTCGGCCTCTTCGACCGCCTGATGAACGGCCTCGGTCATCCGGGCCGCGGCCTTGCCTGTTGGTGCAGCGAGTGCCACCTGGAGCTGCCGGTCGGCATCTTGGGTCAGTTGGTACATGATCGCGAGCAGGCGGGCGACGGTACGCGTCTTGCCGGTACCCGGCCCGCCCGCCAGGACCGTTATGCGTCGCCGCAGGGCGCGCTCCGCTCCCGCGCGTTGAAGGTCGGGTTCATTGCCGTCGTCGGTTCCGATGTAGTGATCGAGAGCAGATTCGATGGCAGCGTCTTCGAACCAAGCCGTTCCGGTTTCGTCACTCTGGTGAAGCAGTGCGGTTCCGATCTGGCGCTCGTAGCGCCAATACCGCTCCAGGTAGATCCGGGTGCCATCGAACACGAGGGGCTTGGTGATGCTGTCGATGACCCCACTGTTGACTTCGGCAACGGCCGGATCGCACACAGCGACTGCATCCGACGCCTCCAGGGCGGTCGCCCATTTCGAAGGTTCAGGCCAGGGAAGCGCCTCTATGGCGGTTGACCCGCTTGTGCTCGCTGGTTCGTCTTCTTCGCTGATCACATGACCAGCGACCTCGGGAAAATTTGTGGCAATGACTGTCTTGGCCACTTCTTCCAGGTCCACACATACATGACCCAACTGCAAAGCCCGGACACACAGAGCGGATGCCAGCAGAACTTCGTGGGACACGCCCGGAACGGTGCGGACCAATACACCTGCCAGCTGTACTTCTGTCTCTGAAAGAACACCGGCTTCGGCGAAGGGTCGCAGCATCTCTGTGCCTTCCGGAAGCAGTGGCATCGACTGCCGGGTGCTTCTCATCGGTGCGCGCTCTCGTTCGGGGTCGAGCCGTCCAGGCTGCTCGCGGTCGAGCCGTTCAGGCTGCTCGCGGTTGAGCCGTCCAGCAGGTTCGACAGATCGGTGATCATATTGGCCGGGGGCCGCCAGTCGAAGAGGCCATTGGGAACACCCTCGGTTGTAGGAGTGTCCGGTCCGACCATCCCCCGCACGAACATGTAGCCGATGCCGCCGAGGTGAACACTCGGGTCGTAGTCGTTCAGCCGCCACCGTAGGTAACGGTGCAGGGCAACGCTGTACAGGAGTGCCTGAAGCGGATAGTGGTGTTCGGTCATCGCCGTTGGCAGCTGATCGGGGCGGAAGAGATCAGGCGTTGACACAACGCCCCAGCGGGCGAGGCGATTGGTCTTGTAGTCGCACACGACGAATCGATCCGGGCCGTCATGGTGACGCACGCGGGCCACCAGGTCGATCGAACCGGTCAGGTGTCCGGCGAGGGTGGCAGAGAATGATCCTGTGGCCAGGGCTTGCGCCCATCCCCGCAGGGGATCGTCGTTGTCCATGTGATCGACAAGGAGATTGCCGACGTCGGCGTCGGTGGTCGGCGCACCGGCTTCTCCCAGCGTGAGGTCAAATGTGAGTTCGTCGAGTCGGTCCGCACTGGCCAGGTCATTCAGCGGCTGCCCGGCGAACAGCGGACCCAAGGGCGTCCGGATTACGGCTGCCAGTCCCTCAGCGAGACGTTGTCGATCGACGGGCCAAGGGCTCCAGGCCAATCGTTGGTCGATCAGGTCAACCAATTCCGACTCAAGGTCGGCGGCTTCGAAGTCAATCCGTTCCAACACCTCATGGACGAGTGTTCCGAATCCGGCTCCGCCCGCGATCTCGCCCAGTGGCAATTGGGTGATTCCTGCCTTGCCTGTGGCGAACGCATCTTCGCCGCCGACGATGAAAGCCGCGTCGCGGGCCATCGCTTCTTCGCCTGCGACAACATCTGCCTCACCGGGAACGGCCTCATTGGGGGCAATTGCCGCCTCATCGGTTGTGGGATGGCCTTCGTCTGCGTCGCCGCTGTCACCAAGTGATTCGTCTGCGGGATCGAAGCCATCGGTGTCCGCACCTTTCGCCCGGGAGGTGATGGCTGTGAAGGACCAGCGTGTTCGGTCACGATCGAGATCGTGGTCGAGTGTGGCAACCCGCAGTTCAGCATCCGCTGGTGATTCGCCCCCAGTCCAGACTCGGCGATCTCCGTCGCCGACGATCACAACTTCAAGATCGCCACCAGCGCGTTCGATCACCGGCGCCAGGCGCCGCAGAGACTCTTCTTCATCAATGGGATCGAGCTGTTCGGAAGAAAAAAGCTCGCGGTCGATGTCCCCGAGCTGAGTGTCCCCGGAGTCTGGGTTTCCAACATCTGAGTCGGTGTCCTCCACGTCGTTGTCCTCAGGGTCGATGCGCCCGGTGTCTGCGTCCTTGACGTAATTCCCGGCCGTTGGAGGCGTTGAGTCCACACCTTCGTTTCCACCAGTTGGGAGGGCCGCGGTCTGTTGTTCATGGTGGCGGGCGAACAGCACTCGTGCCAGACCTGTGCTCCAGACGTTTTTCGTGGGGAGCCACCACAGTGCCGTGTGGTGGCGTGCGCGGGTGAGGGCCACATAGAGAACCCGCAGGTTGGAGCCGACGGCTTCGCTGGCGGCGCGGCTCTTGCGATCTTCATGCATGGTGGGCGATCCCCATTCGAGGTCGGATGCCACGTCGATCCTGCGCTTGCCCATCTCGGAATCCCACCAGATGTTGTCGCGTGCTGTTGCTCCCATCGGATTCCACAGGGTTGGGCAACACACCACCGGGAACTCGAGTCCCTTGGCCACGAAGGTGGTCATGATCTGCACGGCACGTGATTCGGATTCGACGCGTCGGGCGGCCAGGTCGGCTTCGGGGTTGCCGTCGTCGCTACCGCCGGCGAGCTGTTCGAAGGAGGTGAGAAGGGTGGTAGGACTGGCATTTCGGTCACCGGCCAGAGACAACAGTTCGGCGAGGTGATCAAGGTCGGTCATGGCCCGATCCCCGTCATGGAGGGCGAGTACTCGGGCGGCCACCGATGTTTCTGCCCAGACCCGCCCGACGAAGGCGGCCACTCCTGCGGATGAGAGGTGTTCGCCCCAGTGATGGAGTCGTTCCTGTACGGCGTTCAACTCCTCCTCGGAGGCAGCTGCCAGTCGGTTGGCGTCCCAGCCGAAGAACCAGGAGGTCGTTGCAGCTCTCGCTCTGCGGGAATCGGCGGGCCGGGCCAACGCTTGAAGCAGGCGGTGCCAGTGGCCGGCGGCTTCGGATTCGAGCACGTTGTCGCCTCGGGAGACCACCGCCGGGATGTCCAGAGCCAGGAGGGCGTCGCGCACTTTCGGACCCTGACGGTTGGCTGTGATCAGAACGACAACATCGTCGGGCCGGAGCCGCCGGGTGCGTCCATCGTCGTGATCCTCATCGGGGATGACAGCCGACTCCAGCAGATAGCGGATGTGTGCGGCCATTTCGCGAAAGATCGCGGATTCTCCTCCGCCAGCGTTGACGAATCCGCCGCTCTTGTTCCGGGGAACGCCTGCACCGGCGGCGATCCTGATGGACAGAGCCGGAATCGGGTCTCCATCGGCAGTGAGAAATGCACGATCCTGGTGATCGGGAGACACGTCCACCGGTTGGAACTCTATGTTGGTGGCACCGAATGTCACGCCTGACAGGAGGGCACCCGTGGCGTTGAGCACGGCGGGATCTGAACGCCAGTTCCGGTCGAGGCCACTCAGGTGTGCGTCGTCGTCACGCACGGCTGTCAGGTACGTGTGGACGTTGGCTCCCCGAAAGGCGTAGATCGCCTGCTTCGGATCGCCCACGAGCACAAGGGTGGTGGCAATGTCGTTGCCCGCGATCTCGGTCGAGCGAATGCCGAACACCGAATCGAAGATCTTCCATTGCACGGGATCGGTGTCCTGGAACTCGTCTATCAGCGCCACTTGGAAGCGCTCTTGCAGGACTCGACGGGCTACACGACCAGAATCCTTGTCGGTCACGGCATCATGCAGCCTTGCGAGAAGGTCATCAAATGAGATTGTCCCGGCATCTCGGCGGAGTGTGCCGATCGTCTCGACGAGATCCCTGACCAGAGCCAGTCGCCTCACGGCCTCACGGTCAGTACGAGCCTGTTCTTCGATGGCCCCGTCTTCGCTGACATCGTCATCGGGGGTCTTGGCGTCATCAGTCCCAATCGCCGGGTCATTCCCGTCGGTTGGGACTCCGCCTGGTTCAGGGACGGACGCAGGTTGGAATCCGTTCCCCGGCACCAGCGCGGCATCGGGATTGTCGAGGGACAGCCTTGTTGATCCCTTCAGGGTCTTGAGATCGGGGATTTCGTTCGCAGGGTGCGCTTCGTGCACTGCTTCCGCCACCAGGAGATCCGTGGCGACCTGGATCGTGAGTGTGTCCGAGTCATCGATCAGCACGGCGTCGGGATCGGTTTGCACGGCAGACCCGAGGGTGCCGAGTACCTGCTGGGCGAACCCGTGGATCGTGGTGATCGTGGCGGAGTCAAAGTCCGAAATGGCCGTGGAGACTCTGAGCAGTCTGGTCTCCCTATCGGTTTGCCAGACCTTGAGGAGAAGGCGGTCTTCGGGTGGCGAGTCGGAAGACAGAACGTCGGCGAATTCGACCAGGCGGGCTCGCACGCGGTCCCTGAGTTCAGCCGCCGCCGCCCGGGTGAAGGTTACGATGAGTAGGTTGGCGATCGGCACGTCGGACTCGGCCACATAACGGGCAGCCAGAGTGGACAGTGTGTGGGTCTTGCCGGTGCCGGCGCTGGCTTCGATTGCAGCGCGGCCCTTTGGCAGTGGCCCGTCGAGCCGAAAGGCTGGGGTCTTGTCGCCCATCACAACTTGATCCCCGCGCCGGGTGCGGTTGCCTCGACTTCACCCCACAGGTAATCGGCGTACCGAGTGGCCCGGTCGTCGCCGGGCCCATCGGGATCATCATCGAGGAGGGCCATGGAGGTGATTCCCTCGAGGGTTGCGTGGTTGAAGGCCAATTGGTTCCACTCGTCGGTTCCGTCGGCGGGAGCAAAGTCGTTGTTCCACTTGCCGGCAGGGTTGTTGCCCTTGTAGAGGGCCCACGAAAGGTTCGCGAATATGGGGAGAGGTTCGCGTTGGCCTCGGCGGAACAGGTCGATCACCAGTTCCAGAGATTCAGTGGCGCGTTTCTGGCGCGGGGCTGCTTCGGGCAGGTCGATGCTGAATTCCTTGCCACTCGCGCCAGCCCTGTTCGTTGCAGGGCAGATGTGTACTGCCTGCCAGTCAGGTACCGGGTCCTGGGCCGTCAGGGCCATTACGTCCAGCCAGGCGATCAACTTGTGGGCATCCTTGCGTTTGGAAACTGACAATTCGATCGGCCCCGGCCGTAACCCGCCGTCATTGCGAACGGTTCCAACCAGTCGGGTACCACTTGGCAGGGTGATGTCCACAGCTAGATGGTCGGACGGGGATTGGAGGCCGCCGAGGTTCTCAAGTGCCGTGACGAGAGGTTCCACCTTTTCGGCAGCGGCGTCGAGTTTGTCGTGGGCCAGACGGCCGGGTGGAAGGAGGCCGCCGGCTCGTTCCCGGCGGAGGAAGGAGTCGCGGTCTCCACCGGCCCGTAGGTGTTCGAGCAGCCGGTTCTTCACTCCCCAATTCTCCAGATTGCCGAGGTCGAGTAGAAGGTCACGGCCGTCAGCAGAGCGCGGGATACCGCTGGATCCCGGGCTTGGTTCCACAAGCTTGCCGTCGCTGCGCGACGGAGCTTTCGGCACCGCGATCTCCAGGTTCCGGCGAAGGAAGTACTTCGTAGGATGGATCAGGAACTCTCGAAGGTCGGCCAGGGAAATCACCGACTCGTCGTGTTCGGGCAACCGGCCGGAAAGAAACGGTGCGGGTTCCACATTCGCCCTGCGGGCGGCTGCGCCTGCGCAGGCCAGGGGATCGAAGCTCCAGGGTCCAGTGCGGTTGGAGTCCTTGGACGGCGAGTTCCGGTCGAGGAAGTTGCGTTCATCGAAGCGCTGGCGGGGATGGACGATCGTGAGTCGATCGAGGAATGCCTTGCGGAAGTCCGGGTGGACGGTGCCGGCCACGACGTCGCGCAGTTCTGCCAACGCCACAGCAGCCGGCACGGGCTGGTTGGTGACCACGCTGTGCCCGTTGCGCAGGACAATGAGGTGTTCCTTCGCCGCCAGAATCGTATCGAGCAGGGCTTGGCGAGCATCTGCCCGGCGGTCGCGGTCTCCAACGAAGGGATCGATGGCCAACAGGTCATCGCCGTCGGCCGCAGCCGCGGAAAATGCGGCCTCATCCATGCCGAGCAGACATATGACCCGATGAGGTATACCTCGGAGCGGGGTAAGTGTGGAGAACGTGACACCGCCTCTGAAGAAGTCGGCACTCCCAGCCGAACCTTCGAGCTGATCTCCGAGTAGGTGTCGCACGTCGGACAAGGTGAGGTTGACCTCGCTTGGTCGGCCATCCTGTGTCGCGTTTTCGGCAATGGTGGAGAGCACATTGGAGAGCCGATGTTCCTGCCACTGCATCTGGGAATCGGTGGCAAAGAGATCTTCGGTGGCAGTTTGCAGGAGTGTGATCCATTCGTTTGCAGGACGGGCTTTGCTCACCTCTGTGCAGAGCCGGGACAATCGGCCAAGGAGTTCGGCGAACCGGCCGGCCACGGGGACATCATCTCCTTCGGCGGCAATCGGCAGGATCCCGGTGGGCGCGAGGGCTGTCATGTCGTCACTGACGGCGATGCCGAGCAGGAGGCGGTCGAGAGCATTTCTCCACGATCCCGCTTCGTACTCTGGCGGAATACCCCACTGTTCGCGGTGGACTCCATCGAGTCCCCAACGGGTGTTGGCTTTGTCCACCCAGTCGGCCAGGGTGGCGAGCGCCTCGTCATCGAGGTCGAACCGTTGCCTGACAGGCGTCAGATTGGCGAAGTCGAGGACGGCCGCATCGGAGAACCTGCTGGCCAGAAGTTCCACCAATGCACCGAGGGCAGCGAGCAGGGGATAGGAGGAACGAAGCGACCGGTCACTCACGCGGTATCTGAGGCTCGGCGGACCTTCACCTTGATCGGCTGAATCCATGGTCCCGGCGGCCGGACCCAGCACGGATTCGATGAGGGGAGCAAAACCATCGAGGGCTGGGCTGAGAACGATGATGTCGTCTTCGCTGAGGGTCGGATCATCGGCAAGGAGATGGAGAATCTGGTCACGGAGCACCTCCACTTGGCGAGTGTCACCGTGACAGGAGTGAATCTGGATCGAATGGTCATCCGCCGCGGGGATGAAATCGCCCACGGGTGCGAGGTCGGCGCGCAGGTCGGCCTGGACCCGGCTCAGCAGCGTGATCGGTTCCCGGGTGTCGCCGGCGGATTCATCGGCGCCCGGGATTCCCAGCGGCATCGCATCGAGGCGGTCTCCCAGCAGGGCCAGTCCCTCGCGAGCAGGTCTGGCCCACGAACGCAACAAGGGATTCTCAGCGACGGCGACCGACGGGTCCTTGGCGCGAGTGTCGAGAGATTGCCCCAGGGCATCCACGGTTTCGCGAACCCGAGTGGTCAGCGCGGCCGAGGTCTGATGCAACATCAGATGGACTTCGCGCTGTGTGGCCAGGGCATCAAGCAGGTCCAGAAAGGGTGCTCCTCCCGCGATGGTGCTGAGGCCGAACAATGAGATCCGCTCGGGAACCTCATCGGGGCATTCACCGGCGCGCAGTGCAGCCAGACGCCTTGGCATCAATTCTGGTGGACTCGGGAATCCGATCCGGTCTCTGACTAGGCGCCACAGGTGCGGTTGCCAGGAGATTCGCTGCGGTATCGGCTGCCCGACTCCGTCGACGTCTCGGCCATTCGCCCAGGCCCGGATCATGTCCGGTCGATGGGCGATGTATCGGTCGAACAAGTCGGCCAGGCGGCGGGCGCGTCCCCAGTCGGTGACACCGGGGGCCAATCGGTGCAGCGGCCCGAGGCCCGGGTCGCCCTTACCGGCCGTGGCCGAGTCGAGAACGTCGAGCACCGCCCACACCATCCGGTCGAGTTCCCACGGGTCGGAACCTCGATCTGCGCCGGGATGGACAACCCGACGGGTGAGGCCACCGGGAAAGAGGAATTCGATGTTGGCGGCCACGCCATCTCCGGCCTGGGGGCCTGATGTTCCCAGGTGTCGCGAGAGCTCCAGCGACAGCCACCGTTGCATACCTGCGGAGACCACCACGATCCACTCCGGAGTCAGAGGATCGGCAAGCGGCTCGCTGAGCACGTCCGAGAGGCGCCCAGCAAGTTCACCGAGTTCATCTGCAGCATCAATTCGGAGCACACGAAAATGTACCAGCGGTGTGTGACAACGGAATTTGGATCACAGGCGCCCAGGCCCGCCAACCCACAGGGGGCGACGCCGCAGATGCTAGGCGGCAACACCCACGATCAGGGCAGCGCCCCAGACCATCAGAGCGGCACCGAGCACCTTGGTGAGGGCGTCGCTGGGAACGAGTTTCTCGAGCAGGACCACTGCCGCAACCAGGGCGATCCACCAGAGATTCATGACCCCGAGCACGAACAGCAGTGCCATGAGGGCCCAACAGCATCCGACGCAGAGTGCGCCGTGGCGCAAACCCATGATCACCGCACCGCGTGGACCGGGCCGCCACTCGCTGAGGAGAAACCCGAGCGGCGTCCGGCACTGGCGCAGACATCCGTCCTTGATCCCGGTGAACTGGTAAGCACCGGCGGCGAGCAGCAGTCCGCCTCCGAGCCATCTGCTGGTGGAGACTCCCATCGGACTGACGAGGGCAGCGTCATGCAAGGCCCATTGGGCGCCGGTCGCCAGCGCGGCGAAACCGCTCCAGGTGATCAGGTACCCCAGCACAAACAGCGGTGTGGAGCCCTGAACTCCTGGTTTGTCCGAGTTCACCGTTGTGGCATATGCATTGATCATCGGCGCAGCCGACGGGAGCATCATCCCGGCCATCATCACAGCCCACATCGTCCACATGAACAACACGTCGCGACCTGTCCAGGCCGAGGTCATCGGCATCGCGAAAGTGGAGCCCATGTCGCCCATATGAGCGCTGAGCAAGAGGAGGTAAGCCCAGGCCAACGCGGTGATGACCACCAGTCCTAGGGCAACCCGCCGCCGAGTCCTGTTCGGCGGCGGGTTGAGCACGGCAGTCATCTCAGCCCTCGTATGCGAAAGGAGAGAAGAAACCGTTGGTTGCTGACAGCTCCCACTTGTAGCCGTGGTCGGCGAATCGCATGTGTTCCGTGCGCGACGTGACCACTTCATAACCGGGCGCAATTGCCAGCGGATGATTCTCAACCGTGACCTGAGCGCCGCCCTGACCTGCCATGGCGGCGATCTTCACGTCGGCGATGTCGCCGATGCGGATTGACCGTGTCGAATCGTCACCGGAGAACGTGATCGGTGCGACAGCCACTCCGGCCACCTCGCCGATGTGTGCGGCCAGAGCCCCAGGGTGACCACCGGCCGCTCCGGAGAAGATGGCGCCGAGTGCTTCTTGCTGGCTTTCGGAGGCCTTGTCGTCCAGGTACAGGGCCACTCGCCAAGGTGTGGTGGCCATGTTGCCCGGGGAGTCAACGGCCAAAGCCACGTTGAGACCATCGAGGCTCTGACCTTCGTACTCGCCGCTGTCGATGTGCCAAGCCACCAATGCCGTGCATTCGCCGGTCGTGGGTGGACCCAGGAACACACAAGGGCAAGCCGCCTCGCAGTTGCAGGCTTCGAAGTAACTTCCGGAAACTTTCCAACTCATCGCTCTGACCTCTGTCTGATTTTCGTGGCAATGACACTCTGTCGAGCCACCTACGACCAGATGATGAATGACCTGCCCTGCAAGCATCTCGCAACGCGCTTGCAGAATTCGCCGGTCTTTGCAGGAATCTTGCAATCGATCTGGGGAAGACTGTGTCGGTGATCGGATCGCCAGAGCTTCAGGTGCTTGGAGGACTTGAGCTGCGCGTCAATGGCGAATCGATTCCGCTCGGTGGACCGAAGGCCCAACAACTGTTGTCAGTGCTCATCGTGCACCGCGGCAATCCGGTGTCCGCCGATCGTCTGATCGAGGCGCTCTGGGGTGATCAGGCACCCAAGTCCGCCACGGCCACGGTGCAGAGCCAGATCTCGCGCATGCGCGCCATCCTGCCCGCGGAATTCGCGATCGCCCTCGACTCCGCCGGCTATCGACTGGATACTCCCCCCGACGGTGTGGATTCGCTGTGCTTCGAGGCGCTGATGGACAGATGTCGAAGTCTCGGAGCCGGCGAATCCGTCCCGTTGCTCGAATCAGCACTTGCCCTGTGGCGCGGGCCGGCGTTCGGACACAATGCGGATCTCCCTGAGGTGCATGGAGAAGCGGTTCGCCTCAACGAACTTCGGTTGGTTGCAACCGATGAATGGGCGGAAGCGCGGGTTGCAAGCGGTGATCCGGCGTCGATGGTCGGTGAGCTCGAGTCGTTGGTAACCCGACATCCACTCCGGGAGCGTTATTGGCGACTTCTGATGCTGGCGCTGTACCGCAGCGGTCGACAGGGTGAGGCGCTGCGGCGAGCGGACGAATTCCGTAATCGTCTCAGTGAAGATCTGGGCCTCGATCTGCCGCCCGAGATCACAGAACTCGAAGCCTTGATCCTGGCCGACGATCCCTCTCTGCGTCAGGCGGTGAATCCCCCGGCGGAGCGGGGGGTCAACAAGATTCTCGCTCCACAGTTGTTGGGGATCACGTCGTTCATCGGCCGCGACCTCGACGTGTCCACCCTCTCCGTCGCCCTTCGGGATCAGCCTTTGATGACGGTGACGGGACCCGGAGGAGTCGGCAAGACCAGGTTGGCAATGAGGGTTGCCGCGGCGCTCATGGAGGAGTTCGACGACGGTGTCACCGTGGTCGAGTTCGGCCCGCTGAGGGATCCGGCAGGTGCCGCATTGGTCATCGCCCACGCCCTCGACATCCAGCAGCGCCAGTATCGGACGCTCGAATCCACGATCGAAGACCATCTTGTGGAGAGGAACTGCCTACTCGTATTGGACAATTGCGAGCACGTCACCGACACCATTGCTCCGCTTGTTGACCGCCTTCGCACCTCATGCCCCCGACTCAGGATCCTTGCCACAAGTCGGGAGCCCCTGGGTCTGGCGGGGGAGTACGTCGAGGTCCTCGATCCTTTGTCGCTACCCGCGGAAGATGCGGTGACGGCCGAGGAGATCCGGGGATCCGCCGCTGTGGAGCTCTTTGTGTCGCGCGCCGCGGCTGCAACCCGCGGTTTCACACTCACCGATGACAACGCCGCGGTGGTTGTGGACATCTGTCGTCGACTCGATGGTCTCCCCCTGGCTGTGGAACTGGCGGCCGCCCGCCTTCGAAGCATGGGAATCGAGGCACTCGCTGAACGACTGAATCAACGAACCGAACTGCTGGGCCAGACCCAGCGCGGGGCTGATGGGCGTCAGCGCACCCTCCACGACCTCGTCGAATGGTCCTACGACCTGCTCGATCCACTCGAGAAGAAGGTTTTCGAGCAGCTGGCCGTTTTTGCAGGAGGCTTCGACCTGTCAGCGGCTGAAGCAGTCTGTTCAATCGAAGGTTCCGCCACTCCGACCCTCGGCACGCTGGCAAGTCTGGTGGAGAAATCGATGGTCGTGTTCGTGGATCCGGGTCCGCCCCGATACCGCCTGCTGGAGCCGCTGCGTGAGTTCGGGCTCGATCGGCTGCGTTCGGACGGGATCCTGGAGGAAGTTGAGGACCGACACCTCAGCTGGTTCGTCCATCTGGCCGAGCGCGGGGCCGTCGGCCTGGACAGCGCCGATGAGCGGTCATGGTCGACCGCCCTCGATCGGAATCTGGAAAACTTCCGGGCGGCGCACCTCACCGCGATTCGTCGTCACGATGCCCACAGTGCCCTGCGGTTGGTTGCCTGCCTGTATGAGTTTGGGTTCAGGCGGGTGATCTACGAGGTTGAGAGCTGGGCCGATGCCGCGACTGCCCTGCCGGATTCTGTCGGTCATCCGGATCGGGCGACAGCGCTGGCCGTATCCGCATACGGCCGTTTCGTGCGCGGCGACATGGACGCCGCCATACGCATTGCCCGAGAGGCAATCGAGGGAAACGAACTGTCCGAGAGTGGTCTGGCCGAAAGAGTGCTGGGCAACTCGTATTTCTACATGGAGCACATCGAGGAAGGGTTCCTCTGGATGGATCGAATGCTGGACTCGGCGCGGCGGGCTGACTCGAAGGCCCGCATCGCACACGGCCTGTACATGAACTCGGTCGGTGCGACCTCCATTGGAGACAGCATTCGCGGTGCCACCCTCGCCGGTGAGTCCAAGGCGGCTGCTGACCTGGTCGGCTCACCAACTTCGCGGGCCCAGAGCGAATATGCGCTCGGTCTGGCCCTCGAGACCACCGAGCCTGACGAGGCGCTGACGCGTCTCGAACGGGCAAGCGTGGTGGCCGCGCAAGCCGGAAACCGGTGGATCGAGGGTTTCGCTCTCACCGAGGTCCACTGGCTCAGGGCGAAACAGGGTGACTATTCGGCCGCCCTCATTGGCTACGCGGATGTCGTCGACACCTGGTACCGGGGCGGCGACTGGTCCAATCAGTGGCTGTCGCTGCGCCGGGTGCTCGCGATCCTCATTGACCTGCGGGCCTTCGAGGCCGCAACGATCCTGCACGGCTCGCTCACCGCGGTTGGAGCAGCGCATGCGCTTCCCTTCGAGCCGGAGGCCGCCGAGCGACTCTCGGCAAACATCTCGCAATTGCGATCACTGCTCGGACCCGCCGAGTTCGCGGAGGCAGTCCGTCGCGGGGC
>JAHRAZ010000042.1 GCA_020027475.1 Microthrixaceae bacterium | reverse complement strand
GACGTCGACGTTCGCGGTGATGACGTTTCGGGGATCGCCGTGAACGTGGCGGCGCGGATCATGGGCCGGGCCAACTGCGGCGAGACGCTGGTGTCCGCTGCGGTTCGCGAATCCTCACTGGGTTCGGATCTTCGCTTCGATGAGGTCGGACCTGTGCAGCTCAAGGGAATCCCCGAGGCGTTCACCCTGCATCGATGTTTGTCGTAGGAACGCCGGCGATCTGGCACCTGTCGCTGATCACGGGTTGGCTGGTGCTCTGCTGGGACCGCAGTGCGGCTGCACCCACGGGTGACTTCACGGTTCTCACGATGGTCATCGGGATGCGTTCTCGGACCACTGGCAGCGCATATTCTGTAGATCGGCGGACAAATGGCAAGTCAACAAGGAGTGAACAGTGGATCCTAAAAGTGCAGATGCGAATGAAGCCCGTTCCCGGCTCAATGCCGAGAAGGTTCGGGTTGAGGCACTCTTGAGCACGCTGGAGCAGGAATTCGTCGAGGAGGGCGGGATCTCGTTGTCCGGCGATGCCGGAGCTGACACCACCTACGCAGACAGCAACTTCGGTCTGCGTGAGGGCCTCAAGCACGAACTGGAAGAGGTTGACGCGGCTTTGCAGCGCGTTGATGACGGCACCTATGGAATCGATGAAGAGACCGGAGACCCGATCAACCCGGCCCGACTGGAAGCCGAGCCGACGGCGCGAATCAACGTCCGTACCTGAAAGCGAGCGAAGCTCGGGAGTGGCAGGAAGCGAAGCTCGGGACTCGGCGCCATGAGGAAAACGAACGAAGGCGCACCGGCTTCCGCCTGGTGCGCCTTCATCAATACGGTTCCCCGGAAGGGGAGTGTCCTAGACGATGGAACGTTCGAGGATCTCGGGGTCACTCGGTCGGGCGATGAAGTATATGAGCATTCCCAACAGTGGCAGGAACAGGATGAAGAGCACCCAGAGGAACTTCACCAGACCACTCTCATCCGGCCGCTGGAAGATGTCGACCACTGTGTAGACCCAGGCGATGAAGAGTGGGATGAAGACGAAGAACAGGATGAAGAAATCCCAGAATTCCATGACGGGACAGCCTTTCAGGTTGTTGGCACCTCACCCGCAGGCGCGTCGAGGCAGCCAGAATTGCCAACCGGCAGCGTATTCCCTGGACGTTGCGTGGACTAGCCACATTCGGCACGTTTCCGCTGTGCGCTCCGGAGCACCGTCGACACGCACAAGTCACCTGTTGGTGTGCCGCAACAGCGGCTTCATCGGTCTGCTTCCAGCCGATCTCAATACGTGGGCACTCACGACGTGGCCAGCTCGCGGCACCACGCCACCAAAACCGGCCCCCAAGAAATCGGGCCACCAAAACTGTGTCCTTGCCCCCGTCATTGGTGCGATGCTGAGTGAACCAGACGAACCAAGGGGGTATCAGAATGGCTCACGATGTGGTGATCACCAACGGCACTGTTGTCGACGGCACAGGGACACCGGCCCGACGGGCCGACGTTGCCATCGACGAAGATCGGGTCACCGCGATCGGGAAGGTGGATTCCGCCGGGGCCGGGATCACGATCGACGCCGAGGGGAAGATCGTGACACCGGGATTCGTCGACCTGCATTCCCACCTGGATGCCCAGATCAGTTGGGATCCGATCATGTCCTCCTCCTGCTACCACGGTGTGACCTCGGTGGTGATGGGCAACTGTGGAATGACCTTCGCCCCGCTGCGACCTGGGCAGCAGGAGGTCCTGGCGAACGCGATGGAGACAGTCGAGGACATCCCGGCTTCATGCATTCTGGACGGCCTGCCCTGGGACTGGGAAGGTTTCGGCGGCTACCTCGACGCCATAGAGGCCATGCCCCAAGGACTCAACGCCGGCGGTTATGTGGGCGATGTGGCCGTACGGCTGTACGTGGCGGGCGATGCTGCCTGTGAGCCTGACTTCTCCGCCACGCCGGATCAGTTGGCCGAGATGGCCTCACTGGTCGACGAAGCCATGCAAGCCGGTGCTTTGGGTTATTCCATCTCGCGCAGTCTTTTCCACCGGGTCCCCGATGGCCGAAGTGTGCCTGGTACGTGGTCTCCGCCGTCAGAGTTCTTCGCCATTGCCGATCCGCTCCGAAAACGACAACAGGGAGTGCTCGAATCCGCCCCCCGATACAACTTCGAAGACATCGAGGGGGACAGGGTCGCCGAGGAGGTCGGCTGGATGGCCGAGCTGAGCCGCCAGACCGGCAGACCGTTCTCCTTCAACCTGCAGCAGATCAATTCACTCGGCAGGCACTATCGCGATGTGCTGGCACTGTCTGTCGAGGCAAACGAGTCGGGGGCATGTTTGCGGCCCCAGGTGACACCACGCAGCGTCGGTGTGCTCTTCTCTCTCGCTGCGAACACACCGCTCGACGCCATGGCTGCGTTTTCGCCTCTTGCCGACCTCGACCTCGGGGGACGCCTGGCCGGACTGTCGGATCCGCATGTCCGTGCCGACCTCATCGCTGAGGGTGCCAACCATCCCACGGAGCCGTTCGAGCAGATGTTCCTGATGAGCGCAGGCATGCCGGCGAACTATGACTACGAACCCGCCGACTCACTTGCTGCCATCAGCCGTGCAAAAGGTGTCAGTCCGATCGAGGCCTACATCGATGAAATGCTTGATTCCGGTGGCCGCTCGATTCTCAACTGGCCGGTCATGAATCAGGATCAGGATGCCGTGCGCGAGCTGGTCACATCCGATGTGACGATCATGGGTTTGGCGGATGCAGGTGCCCATGCCACCCAGATCATGGACGCCTCCCAGCCCACCTACTTCCTTTCGCACTGGGTTCGCGACGAAAAGGCGGTGTCGCTCGAAGATGGTGTGCGGGCAGTCACCGGCGACACCGCCGACTTCATCGGCTACAAGGATCGAGGCACCCTGTCAGAAGGGAGCTACGCGGATGTCAACGTGATCGACCTGGACGCCCTGAGCCTGCCGGTCCCGCAAATTGTCAATGATTTCCCCGGCGGTATCGCTCGGTTCGTGCAATGCGCGGAGGGGATTGATCACACCTTCGTCAACGGCAAACACTTCATGGACCACGGCGAACACACAGGAGAATTGGCCGGCAGACTGCTGAGAAGCACCGACTGAGAACCACCGGCAGCAGTCCTCGTCGATGTGGTGGGCGCTGCGATATCACGGCCATGACAACGTCCGTTTGCTCGATGGTGGCTTCGGGCGCTGGGCCGCCGAAAAGCGACCCACGGAGGCAGGGGTGCTGCAAGCGGAGTCAGCAGAGTGCATTGCCCATGTTCACCAGCAAACGCGGGTGACGGCCGACGAGGTCCAGGTCGCGCTCGATGACGCGAACACGTTCATAGCCGATGCTCTTCCCGAGATGATCTACTCCGGCGAGATGAACCTGTACCCGACGCACCGGGCAGGACACATTCCCGGGGCGCTGGACATCCCTGCACCCGACAACCTGGATCCGGCCGCCATGACCCTGCTCCCCGCCGACGACCCGATTCGTCTCTGGGAGCGAGCCGGCCTGAGCCCCGAACTCCGGGTGATCACGTACTGCGGCGGTGGGGTCTACGCGTCATTCGCCCTGTTCGCGCTTCGCCTGCTCGGGCACGAGAACGCCGCCCTGTGCTACTACCGGATGGTGCCTGGGCTGCAGAAGGCGCTCAAGCACCTCCCTGAAGTCACCGACGCGTTGTGGACCCTCAGCATGCACCTGCCCCCGAGAGTTGTGGCACCGAGTGCAGCCCGGCCTGCCATGCGTCCAAATGTTCCTGTGGTCGGATCTCTCCGCGTCGACGTTGCCAGTCTCCGGCACCACATGGTCTTGAAATGCCAAAATGGAGATGGCATCCGCTTCCTGCCGCGTTCCCCGTGTCACCCACCGTTCCGATTGGTGAACCCGCTTGGACCTCCGCTCCAGGAAATATTGCGGGGGCCACCGAAGCCAGATGGCTGCCGTAGTAGCGCACGCCGTCGATGCCGACCAATGAGAACGAAAGACCTCCACGGGTCGCACCGTCATTGGCTGATGAGGTCCACACATCGATTGTGGTGAGGTCCTGTACGGTCCCTGCCGTGGGAGCGAGAACGTCGGACCCGCAGGGAGCAAAGATGTCGGCTGCGTCATAATCATGATGACTCCGGGCGTACGAGGCACTCGCCGCCGGCGTGACCGGAAAAACATACTCGGGGGCAGAGGACATCGAGGTTGTCTCGGGTTGGGAGACGCCAACGGTCGTTGGTGGTTCTGTGGGCGGGATCGCAGCACTGGAGGTTGGTTCCGTTTCCAGAGACGTAGAGGAGACGGCGGCTTCTCTTGCGGATGTCGATGGGCTCGCTGCATCCCTCTGGGCACACGAAGCGAGAAATGCAATCGGCACCATCACTGACGCCCACATCTTCCATGCCGATTGGTTCTGTCTATCTGGCCGCGTCCTTGACATGTCTACCTCTGGACCATTCGACCACAACTCGCCAGCAGCAATGTATCCCAGAGCCAAGGTCAGCCCATTGTCGAGCCCAGAGCCTGAGTCGGAGTTGTTGTCGAAGGAATTCACGACCGCAACGATTGCGTTCAAGGTCGCAGTGAATGAGAGCAGAAGCATCACCGCAAACCAGCAAAGCGGGATGCGGAAACCGATCGAGACTGTGCCCAGAAGCTTTGGGCCGATTCGGGGCAGCGGTCGACTTTCTCTGCGAAGGCCCAAGTGGCGATGGTCGTCGTGATTACTCAGGCAACGGCCGCCCGGTATTCGGCGAAGGTGTCGCCCGGTAGGGGATCGGTGAGCCGCCATGTGATCTGCACGGGTCGATCCGATCGGTGCTCGACATAGGTGGCATTGCCGGCACAGAAATAGGGAAGTGTTCGGCCATTCCCGTCCTTCTTCGTGCTTCGCACGAACAGGGTGACGGTCCTTCCTCGTTCTACGTGGTGTATGTAGTCCTGGCCCCGCTGGCTGTCGGCCGAGGTTGGGCCTTGGGTCTCCCAATGGAACAGCCGATCGCTGATCGCGTAGTCGAGGTACCGGGTTGTGGGGGAGTAGTCCTTTTCGGTTTTCTGCAGCGTCACAAACAGCAGGTCGGAATTCGTGGCTGCGTGCCAGTAGGTGCCGGTTTGCAGCGGCAGGGGAGCAGTAACGGCCGAAGCGCCGTAGGCAGCGAGCACCTCTTCTCTGGTGTAGCTCGCATGGACCAGGAGTGGGACCGGGTGGAGCAGTGCAAGGGGGTGATGTAGATGCTCTATCTGGTCCTCGAGGAGCGGAAGCATGTGGAGCAGTTCGTCGCGGAGTCCGTCGTATCGCCAGAGGTCGGCGGCAGCTTCATCGAGACTCCGGTACTTGCCCTTGCGGGGATTCAGAATTGTGAGCAGCAGCCCTTCGAATTGACGCCGGGTCCGCTCGTCAAGACCGGCCGACTTGGGCGGGTGATCGGAATCCAGCAGTGCCGCGAACGCCTCGATTCGCTCCTGGTCATCAATGTGAAGCATCCGTGCAATCCCCCTGCCCACCCGATCCTCGCCTCGGAGCGCGGGCGTTGTGTCGAACCCTGCGGTCCGACGCAGCTGCGTCCAGGTGTGACCATTGCGGTAGATGTCGATTGGTTCGAGGCCCGTCTCATCCAGGTAGTCCTCCAGCGCCACGTCCCCAAGTTCCCGCAGTTCCTGGACACGCTGTTTCCATGTTGTCGGGAGCGCCTCTCGAATGTTTTTGAGCACGATTTCGCGGGCGACAGGATCGAGATCCAGGTGGCATCCAGCCGGAAGGTACGGAAAGTTGTGTGTGACGTCTGATTCCAGTTGCCTGCGGGTTCGGCCGAGCATCCGCCGGTACCTCAGGTCGAACCGAAACTCTTTTCGCTGGTGCCCCACGAAGTCGAGCACCGTCAGTACGTCCTTGTCTCTGCTGCGACGTAGACCTCGGCCAAGTTGTTGCAGGAAGATCGTGGCACTCTCGGTAGGGCGCAACATGAGGACGACGTCGATCGTGGGAATGTCCACTCCCTCATTGAAGAGATCAACAGTGAGCAGGACCTGTACCTTGCCATTTCTGAGATCTGTGAGTGCCTCCTCTCGCTCGAGGCGGGAGGTCCGCGACGTAACGGCCTTGGCGCGGATTCCCGATCGCTCAAATCGCCCGGCCATGAACTCGGCATGGTCGATGCTCACGCAGAACGCGAGGGCGCGCATGCGCTGGGGATCACCTACCTTGTCGCCAACGGCCCTGATCACCTTGGATGCCCACATGTCGTCGGCTGTGTAGATGTTGGTCAGTTCAGCCGCGTCGTAGCCCCGGCCGCGGCGCCAGGTGACTTCCGAGAGATCGGTGGCGTCGTGGACACCGAAATAGTGAAATGGGGACAGCAGGCCCTGCTCAAGTGCGTCCCACAGTCGCAACTCAACCGAGATTCGGTCGTCGAACCACCGGAGTATGTCGAGACCGTCGGTCCTCTCGGGGGTTGCAGTCAGGCCCAGCAAGTGTTTCGGGCGAATGTGGTCAAGGAGGGCTTCGTAGGTGGCTGCTCCGGAGTGGTGGAACTCGTCCACGATCACCACATCGAATTGTTCCGGATCGATGGAGGCGGCATCGCCGGCCGAGATGGATTGGATTGAGGCGAAAACGTGCTCCCATTGAGTCGGTCGTTGTCCGCCGACCCAGAGCTCACCAAAGGCTCCATCTCGCAGTATGTGGCGGAACGTGTTTCGGCTCTGTTCAAGGATCTCGGTTCTGTGGGCCACGAAGAGCAATCGAGATCTGTCGAGTTCGGTGCGTAGCTGTCGGTAGTCCAAACCTGCGATGACGGTCTTTCCCGTGCCCGTGGCAGCCGCGATGAGATTGTGCGGGTGGCCTTTGTGTCTCTCAACTTGAAGACGTTCAAGCATCTGTCGTTGAAACGGATATGGCTCGATCTCGAATGGCGTGAGAATGACGCCATCCGTGGAGGCAGCGGCGGTGGCTCGCTGGAACCGCGCCGGGTCAAATGGCTCAAAGTGTGGATCCTCCCAGTAGGTGGCAAAGGTCCGCTCGAAAGCGGAGACGAGGTCGGGATTGAGTTGTTGAGCACCCCGAACGTTCCATTCCAAGCCAGTCACCTGGGCCGAAAAGGTGAGATTGGATGACCCGATATAGACCGTTGAGAAGCCAGAGTTCCGTTGGAACAGCCATGCTTTGGCGTGCAGTCGGGTCACCGCCGTGTCGTATGACACCTTCACCTCGGCCCCAATTTCGGCCAGCGCTTCCAGCGCCCTGAGTTCCGTGCTCCCCGTGTAGGTCGTGGTGATGATCCGCAGCGTTCTGCCGGCCTCAACGTGACGCCTCAGATTTGGAAGGAGCATGCGAATTCCCGTCCAGCGGATGAACGCGAGAACCAGGTCGATTCGGTCGGCTGAATCAATTTCGGCCTCGATTTCCTTTCCGACAGAAGGTTGATCGCGTGAGTTGGTCATGAGGACCGTGTCGCGCAAGGGAGTGAGGGGGCGCTGAATCTTGATCGGTTCGCCGGTGGGCGCCAGAGACTCCACTGCGGTCAGGCGGGTCGCCGGTGCCACAACCTCGTTGTTCTGCTCCAGCGCCTCCGGATGCAGTTCTCGAAGCGTGTCCAGGAGCGCCTTGGAGATTCTGCCGGCCGCCTCCTCGCGCTCCTCGGACCGAATTGACCTGAGGGCCTCTTGAGCCCACTGGCCAATGGCCTCGCCCATCCTTTCGGGTATCTCGGCCGGGTCGATCAGCCCGGTTTCCGGCTGCAGGCGACGGCTCGCCAGGCGATGGATCTGCTCATGCAGCACCCCGTCGATCAATTGGTCGTACAGCCCACGATTCAGGTCCACGATTGGCCTCCTCACACCAGGATGGCTCATCGCGCACCAATCAGGAGCGGTGTCACCCCCGGGCGGAGGGACCATGGCGCTGCTTCGAATGCTCAACTGTCACCGTCGAGGTGCCTGGATCAGTGAGAGAAGCTGATCTCCGGCAGAATCCGGTCCAACCAGGCGGGAATTGCCCAGGCACGTTTGCCGAACATTCCGAGGATGGCCGGGACCAGCATCATGCGAACCACAGTCGCATCCAGGAACACAGCCACAGCAAGGGTGATCCCCAATTCTGTCGGAGGTATGGGGCCTGTTACTCCGAAGGCGATGAAGACCACGATCATGACCGCCGCAGCGTTGGTGATCGGCCTTCCCGTGCGGGCAACGCCTTCGGTGACGGCTCGGCGAGCATCGCCGGTGGCGTCATGGCGTTCCTTGATCGCCGCCAGCAGGAACAACTGGTAGTCCATCGAAAGGCCGAACAGAAGGGCAAAGAAGAAGAGCGGCGCCCAGGCATCCACGAACCCTTGATGTTCGATTCCGAGAAGTGAGGCCCCGAAGCCGTTCTGGAAGACGATCGTGGCGAATCCGAAACTCGCCGCCACGCTGAGGAGGTTCAAGCCGACCGAAATCAACGCGATCACCAGACTGCGGAAGACAATCAACAGCAGCAGGAATGCAACCACCATGATGACTACGATCGCCAGTGGCGCGGCCTTGGTGAGGGCGGTGGTCAGGTCATGATTCTGTGCACCCGGACCACCCACGGCCGCTTCCGGAACCGATACGGCGAGTTCTTCCCTCAGCGAAGTGACCGTTTCCGAGGTTGCCTCGTCGTCGACCGCGGTCGCGGGGATGGCCCTGACCGCAACGCGTCCATCTTCGGCAGGTTCGGTGGATACCTGCGCCATCACGATTCCGGAATTGGCGGAAGCAGTTTCAACCACCAATTCCGCGTCCTCTGCCGGCGCGGTGATGAACAACGGTGCGGCAGCATCAGGGCCGAAGTTCTCAACAACGGTCTCGTAACCGTCGCGGCTCTGCTCGCCCTCTTGCACTACACCCGCACCGGGCATTCCCAGGCGCATGCCGAGAGCCGGCGCTGCGAGAGCCAACATCAGTCCGAGTCCCAGGGCGAGCGTCACGCCCGGGCGCCGCATGGCCTTGGCAGTCCATCGTGTCCAGCGGCCTTCGGCGGCAATGTCGGGATTCTGCTTGCCACGCACGACGAGCACCCGGTCGCCCATCGCGATGAGGATCGCCGGCAGCAGGGTCAGTGAGGCGGCGGCAGTGGCAGTCACGGCCAGAATCATCCCCAGCGCCATGGAACGGAACACCATCACCGGAACCAGGAAGACTGCAGCAAGTGACAGAACAACTGTCAGTGCTGACAGAAACACTGCTTTGCCCGACGTGGCCAGGGTTGCAGCGATCCCATCGAGTCCGTCTTTGCCTTCGGCGCGTTCCTCGCGGTACCTGGACACGATGAAAAGGCTGTAATCGATGCCCACGGCGAGGCCGATCATCATCGAGAAGTTCATTGCCCACACGGACAGCGGGGTCACGTCCGTACCAAGGTTCAGCAGGGCGAATCCGGCCGCAATGCCGGCGATGGCGAGAATCAGGGGCAGTCCAGCGGCAATGGCTGAACCAAATGCCACGAACAGCAGAATGAGGGTCGGCAACCCGGACAGAAGTTCGGCTTTGTGGAGTGCCTCCTCGTTCTCGGTGTTGAAGTCGTGCCAGACCGCCCATTCCCCGGTGGTGTTCGCTTCGGCACCAGGCGGCAGGTCGACGCCTTCCACCGCTTCCATCACGAGCCCGGCGGACTCGGGAAGCTCGGAATCACGTTCGGCGACCAGCCCCACCGGTATCAGCGCGGTGAGTCCATCCGGTGAGATGAGTCCGGCTTCGGCGGGGGCGGTGATTGGATCGATCACGCTTGCAGCCCCCGGGGCATTCGAAAGCGCACTCAACAGGGCGTTGACGCCTTCGGGATTGTCCGCAATCGGTTCGTTCTGGCTGTAGGCGATCACGGCTGCCTCGGCACCGAGCGACGGGAAGTCCGAGCGGAGTTCATCGCGCACTTGTTGGGAAGTGGAACCCTGTGCTTCCCAACCAGCTCCTGACAGCGCAGAAGTAAGGGTGGCTGCCAGCGGAGCAGAGAGCAGAACCACGATTGCCCATATCAAGAAGACGCGTTTGGGCCGCCTCCCGGACGCCCTGCCGATCCGCGCGAGGAGACCGTCCTGGGATTCATCCTGGGTCGGGCTTGCGTCCGGGCGTTCCACTAAAGATGTCATGCGCATTCTCGTTTCGGGTGGATTCGGGTTCTGGCCTTCGAGAGGGCAGTTGCCCACAGCACTTGGGTCTGCCCACAGCACTTGGGTCCTGACAATCTACTAATACCCCCAGAGGTATACAAGTACCCTAAGGGGTATTACCCAGATGGTGCCGAGGGTGTCGGTGGCCGGTGCGGCGGACCCGGGTTGATCCAGCTCGACCGGGGGACCGCGGTGGGGGATCTGCTCTGGACCTGCTCCCGCACGGCGGCGTCGAGCGTGATACCCTCTAGGGTATGTGTAGACCTGTGACCTGCAAGAAGTGCGGCAAAGCTGGCTGGGCCGGCTGTGGCGCCCACGTCGAGCAGGTTCTCGGTGCTGTGCCTGCCGCTGACCGGTGCCAGTGCGGCACCAATGCCAAGCACCGGGCCACCAAGACCAAGCACGGGGCCAAGGCCAGAAGGCAGACCGTGAGTGCCGGAGCTGGAAACGATGACTCGATAAATGCGCCGAAATGGTTCCGGAAGGTGCTCGGCGGCTGAGAGGCGCACTTCTGGAACGGGATTTCAGCTATCTGGATCCCGGCGCCAAGGTTGCGGAATGAATCTGGGAGTCCGCACCGCGTACGACGGGTAGTTCGGGTACTCCTCAGCGAGACGAGCTTCCTCCCAGCGTGCCTTCACGTTGAAGAAGAGCACGGTGACGATTGCCACTCCCAAAGTGACGAAACTCCCCGAGTCAACCGTCAGTCCGATCACCACCAGGAGAACTCCCGAGTAAATGGGGTGGCGGGAAAATCTGTACATGCCGCTCACTTTGAGTTCCCCGCGAGTGGTTGGGACCGGCGTGGCGGTGAGTGCGGTGCCGAGTCCCAAGGCGGAAATACCCACAATCGCGAGCCCCGCCACCACAGTCAGGAATCCCAGGGTTTGGAGCCAATCGGGAGTCGGCCAGTCGTCGCCGCCGGGCAACAACACCAGAGCCACAAGCAGGATCGCCTGAACGGCCACGAACAACCAGCCGATGACCTTGCGGCTCACGGTCCACACACTCCCGATTGCAGCATCGAATCACCGGCCGAACGATGCCGGTGATCACGCTGATGTTCCATCACTGCGGCGTTATTCACCGAACACGAGGGATGGAAGACGTTCGGCTCTGTAGGCGGTCCAGCCGATTGTCTCCTGATCACCGAGGATGGCGTCGAAAACGATTTCGTTCTCGCCGGTTTCGAAGTTGGGTACCACCTCGACCAGGCGGGAATAGTTGAGTTCGGCCTCGGTGGACACACCGCCGTGTGTGATGAGGATGTTTCCGTTGTCGAGGCGATCGGCGTCACTGAGGAAGCCGGCAAAAACCGGTGAGCCGTCGGGAAGGACGTCACGGTGTTCCCAAACCTGTTCCACAGTTGCGGCATCGGGATCGACGCGGAAGATCACAGCTCGACTGAAGGGAGGCACGCCGGCGTCCGGTCCGGTTCCCGGCCGACCGTTTCCGTTGTCGTAGTACAGCAGTGTGCCGTCGGGCTGAGGTTCGACCGCGTGGCCGTGATAGGCGACCTCCCCGTCGCCGACCATGGCCAGCGATCCATCGGGAACGATGTCCCACAGGAGTTCTCCAGCCGGGCCGTTCTCGTCCTCGGCGTAACGAATTCCCATGAGGGAGTTCAGGTGTCGTGAGGAGACGATGAGCGTGTTTGTGGCCTCATCGACCACAGCCGCGTTGGCATGGGTCCAGTCCCGCAGATCCTCGCGGTGTGGATAGAACCAGTTGGGAGGAGCGATTGCAATCGGTTCCGTGCACATGTCGGTGCCCTGGCGATCCAGTGGAGCGAAATAGTCGGAAATCGCCCACTCCTGTACGACTTCTCCATCCGGAGTCAGTTCTGTCACCACGTCGCCCACCACAGCTTGCGGATCCGGGATCGGTTCACCATCGTCATTGGTCTTGCCATCGCACAGCCCTGCTGTGCGGGCTGGATCGAGATCAATGATCTCTGTGCTGATGGTGAGAGTGTTGCCATTGGACATCTCGTACAGTTCGTGGTGGCTGCTGTCGATGTCGATCGGCTCGGTGATGTCGCTCAGGAATGTGGTGCCCTCGATGTCGGTGGGCGAGTACTCGGTGGCAACCAGCGTGCCCTGTTCCCTGATCACCTTGCCGGCCATGTCGATCTCGCGGATCACGACGTCGTCAACGGATATCAGCAGCGTGCCGCGGTCGGTGGTGCTCACATCCGACACTGTCAACTCCGTCTGGTAATACCAGACGGTTTCTCCGCTGGAATCGACACCAAGTATCAGCCCTGCGTCGTCAGGGTCTTCGATCTCCACATCGCTGTCATCCGGCGGTCCCCAATACATGGCGTTGAAGAGGGTGACTCCCGGTGACATCGCATCCGGCTCGGACACGGTTACATCGAGTGGCGGGAAGTCCTCCGGAAGTGATCCTGTGTGGAATGTGAGGTCCAACGACTCTGTTTCGTCCCCATCGGTGGATGTGGCGGTGACTTCGATTTCGTAAGTTTCGTTGGCACGCATGCCCAGCACCGGAACTGTGGCGTTCGCGGTCTCGCCATCAGGTGAACCTGCCACTGCGGAGTCGCCCGGGCCATCAACGGTGACTTCGATCGCGCTGTCCGAGGCCGTCTCGATCTCCAGCTCGGCGCTGAGCACGCTGTTGGGTCCTGGGCGAACCTCCGCGGATGTGATCAGGTCGCCAGCCGCAGAGGATCCCTTCGCTTCGTTCTCTTGTGAATCGTCGCCGGAACAACCTGCTGCAATGAATGCCAGGGCGACAGCGCCACCGATCAGGATGCGACCCAGTCCATACAGGCGGGTTGACTTGTTGAATGGCCTGGAATTGCCCTCGGTCATGTGTGTTTCCTCCATTGAGGCGTCCCGATCCACACGGTCAAGCGCCGGTTCCCGACACTAGAGCTCGCAAAGGTACTCCCACGGCCATTGGTGCGAGGAACTGCGGCCCGCGATACATGCAGTATGCGTGCATGCCCAACATCCAGATTCGCGACGTACCCGAGGGAGTTCATGCTGCCCTTGTGAAGAAGGCCGAAACTGCCGGACAGTCACTGCAGCAGTTCTTGTCCGCTGATCTCACCCTGTGGGCCACCAGGCTGACCGTTGAGGAGGTAGTGGCACAGATCCGCGAACGCGAGCTGGGAAATTTCAGTGCCAGAGACGCTCTCGCCGTCCTGGACGCCGACCGTGCTGGTCGTTGACGCCTCATTGGTGATACCCCTCGTAGCCGACGGCGGTCCGGATCGGCAGTGCGTCAAGGTCATCTGATCCGCCTGAAGGGCATCACCTGTGTGCGGGAACTGTTGCGAAAGCTCGAACGGTGAAGGTTCCGGCGCGTGCGATCTTGGGAGGTACGGCTGTGAACTCGAAACCATTCCCCGGCAGGGAGGCAAGGTTGGTCAGATGTTCGATTATCGGAATGTCGGCACCCAGCAGTCGCGTATGCACCGGCCGCTGTTGATCTGCCGTGGAGTCGATGTTCAGCGAATCGATGCCGACACAGGCCACTCCTGCGGAAACCAGGACGTCTGCGGAGGCACCGGACAGGTAGGGATGGCCTTCGAAGTAGGCGTCGGTGCCGAACTTGAGTGAGTGATCGGTTCGCACGAGCACGGCCATTCCTTCACAGCCCTCCAACTCGGTCGTCGACAACTCGATTGCTGTTTCGCCTCGACGATCCAGGCAGATCGCCGGCACTGCGGCAACACGGTCAAGGCTCAGCTCCGTGAGGTCATGGCCATCTTCGAAGCGATGGAAGGGCACATCGAGATAGGTGCCGGTGTTGGTGCAGAGCGTCACGAGTCCGATGTGGAATGCCCCACCGGGACCGTAGATTTCCTCGGCCGCCTCGCGACTCAGGTGCGTGTCAACAACTGCGGCCGGACGGCCGGAAGCCCTGGGTAAGTGAGCATCCCGTCGGTGATGATGTGGCTGAGGTCGATGAGGGATCCGGTGGTGCTGGTCACGTGAACATCATTCACCTGCGGGGGCCAGTCACCAAGCGAAAGCCACCGGGAAACCCCGCAACGCAACGGGAGCGCCTGACACAGCGGAACGGACCCACAGAATGTCCTAGCTTTGCGATGGTCGGCTCGGCAGCCCGACAAACCGATTCGACTCAGGAGAGTGACCCCATGACATGGAATCTTGCCGACCTGTTCGAATCCGTCGCGGACAGGGTTCCCGATCGAGAAGCGCTGGTGGTGCCGAATGCCGATGGCGGCCCTCGCCGCTTCACCTTCGCCGAACTGGATGAACGTTCCAACCGACTGGCCCATGTCCTGTTGGATAGGGGAGTCCAGCCTGGTGACAAAGTCGGGATCTACGGATACAACGGCAACGAATGGGTGGAGGCCCAGTGGGCGGCATGGAAGATCCGCGCCGTACCGGTGAATGTCAATTACCGGTACGTGGAACACGAACTGAGCTACCTGTTGGAGAACTCTGATGTCGTGGCGATTGTGCATGCGGCGGAGTTCAGTTCACGTCTTGCCGCCATCCGCGATCAACTCCCACTGCTTCAGACCTGTCTGGCGTACCAAGATGGCACCAACTCCGACATCGGGATTTCATCTTCTCGCGACTATGAGGAAGCGCTGGCGGAGGTTTCGGCGGATCGCGACTTCGGTCCTCGTGGCAATGATGACCTCTACATGGTCTACACAGGCGGTACCACCGGGATGCCCAAGGGTGTGGTGTGGCAGCACGAGGACCTCTTCAAGGCCACCATTGAACCGGTCATGACCAGCCTCACCGAACCGATCGTGGCGGAGTGGGAGGTCGCCGAGAGAGCCTCCGACCCTGCCGCTGAAACGATCCGTGCCTTTCCGGTGGCTCCACTGATGCACGGCGCGGGACAGTGGGCGTCGATTGTCCAGACGCTCAACGGCGGGCCGCTGATTCTGAGTACTGCCCGTTCGATGGAGGCCAGTGAGGTCTGGGACATTGCGGAGGCCGAGAAGGTGATGGTGATGTCCATCGTCGGCGACGCACAGGCTCGGCCGTTGATGGATGAACTCGCGAAGAGGATCGACAACCTGGACCTTTCCTCTCTGCTGTTCATCACGAGCGGCGGAGCAATACTGTCACCGGCCGTCAAGGCGCAGATTGCCGATTTGCTGCCGAATACGTTCGTCTTCGACGCTCTCGGCGCCTCGGAAACGGGATACCAGGGAACCGGTTCCGACGCCGACGGCAGCGGCCGGCCACAGTTCCGCATTGGGGACAACACCTTGGTGATCGACGACCAGGGCAATCCCACGACTCCCGGAGATGGTGTCGTGGGCCGTTTGGTTCGTCGCGGGTATCTGCCGCTCGGCTACTACAAGGACGAAAGCAAGACCAAGGAAACCTTCCCGACCATCAACGGAAACCGCTACGTCGTGCCCGGAGACATGGCCGTCGCTGAGGCCGACGGCACAGTCACGTTGTTGGGTCGAGGATCGGTGTCGATCAACTCGGGTGGCGAGAAGATCTTCCCGGAAGAGGTCGAACTTGCGGTGAAGGAACATCCCGACGTGTTCGATGCCGTGGTTGTCGGTGTGTCCGACGAACGTTGGGGTGAACACGTCGTGGCTGTGGTTCAGGCACGCGAGGGCACCGAACCTACGCTCGAAGCTGTGCAGGAGGCTGCGAGCGCGCTCATTGCCAGATACAAGCTCCCCAGGGAACTCGTCTTCGTTGACCAGATGGTTCGCTCACCGGCCGGCAAGGCGGATTACCGCTGGGCCAAGTCGCTTGCCATGGAGCATTCCGAGTCAACCGAAACTTGATGGAGATCGGAGAACACAGATGAACAGAGGTGACCCGGACGCTTCACGGAATCGGGATCTGGATACCGTTGAAGAGGTGCAGGAATTCGTCACCCGTTTCTACCGTCACGTCGCCCAGGATGACCTCCTGCACCTCCATTTCGAGACCATTGCGCATGTCGACTGGCATGCCCACACGCTGAAGCTCACCGACTACTGGACCGGCGTGGTTCTCGATCAGGAGCACGAAGATGCCGACACGGTCATAGGCAAACATAGCTGGCTGCACAACCGTTCGCCGATCCAACCCGAGATGTTCGATCGCTGGTACGAACTGTTCACTGACACGATCGACGCTGGATGGGAGGGCCCGGTTGCGCAACGAACCAAGAAACGCGGGCGCGGGATTGCATGGGCCATGGCTCACCGGTTTCTCGGTGATGGGGCCTGGTCCCCGGCGGAGGCCTCGTGAACAGCCCCGATGTGGATGACGCACTGTTCTGGGATCTGGCCGAGCCGTTGCTGGGAGCCGGTGCAGAACGCTCGACGATGATGGGCTTTCCCTGCCTCCGCATCGCGGGAGCATTCTTCGCGAGTGTTGAGCGTCGAAGCGGCGATCTCATCGTGAAACTCCCGGAGTCACGAGTGGATGAACTGATCGACAATGGATCAGCGGAGCCATTTGCGCCCAACGGTCGACGATTCAGGGAGTGGGCGCTCGTACCCGGACGGGATGAGGAGCAGTGGGAGGGTTTGATGAACGAGGCCCTGGCCTTCGCAACCGAGACCTGACCCTTCGCTCCGGGAGGGCCACTGGTCCCTGACGCGACGCCTTACCGCATGGTTGCGGTCGGTCAGATATCTCCGCGCGCATCCAACGCCAGCTGTACATCGGTCAGGTGATCCACGTACATGAGCGCTTCCTGGGTGTTTGGGCGCTCGTTGGCCACTCGCTTGGTGTAGATGTCGATCACGGCTCGAGCGGTGCTGGGGTTGGACTTGTCGGCAAACCATGCCCAGTCCACGAGATGACAGGCCATTTTGGGATCGGATTCAGCAAGCTCTCGGGCCCGATCCACAACTGCGTCCACTCCACCGGCAAGGTCGCAGATGGCGGCGGCCTGTTGATCGAAACGAGCCGGGGACCAATGAGACGGAATGTCATCCCACCAACCGCAATACTGCTTCATCACCATGCGTGAGATGTCCGCAGGGGAAACGTATTGCTCGTTCAGCGTCGGATGATCGGCCAGGGCGGGAGGTAACTGGATGGAATCGGCAACCTCGTCCTGGCGCCTTCGGGCGTTCAAACCAGCGAGCGTTTCCTCCGCTATGAAGTCGAGGGCGTCTGCATGGGCGGTGAAGGCTTCCGCGATTGCCTCGGGATCGCCGACGATTGACTCACCATGCGCCGGCAGCAGGAATCTGGGGGCCAACGCGGCCATCTCGCGCAATGCCAAGGCCCAGTCCTCGACGTACCGCTGGACCCGTTTTCCGTTGCCGGCATTTGGCAGGAATCCCTGGTAATAGTCGGCGCTGGCCAATGCCTCCCGCCCGGGTACGTGTACGTAGAGCTGATCGTCGGTCTCCCCACGATGATGAACGATGTCGAAACGCTCGCCACCAACTGTGATCGACAGGGTGTCGCGGAAGGTCATCGTCGGGGCGACCCAGTCCGACTGATCGGCGGGAAAGGAATGCAGTGGCTGAGTCATGTACCGCGAGACGGAGCCCCGGAGCCGCACATAGCGGTCATAGCGACGTGGGGCATCAGCATGTGCGATTACCTCGGGATTGTCCTCCATCAGTGCCCAGGTCCCCATGCAGTGATCCACATGGGCGTGGGTGTAGATGATCGTGTGGATGGGCGCTGAACTGACCGTTCGGATCGCCTGAAGGACCGCAGGTCCGCCCGGAGCCATACCCGTGTCAACCACCACGAGGCCTTCATCGGTTTCGAAAACCGCACAATTCACGATGGGAAGGCGAACGAGCCAGGAGCGCGGGCAAACCTCCTCGATCTCAACAAGTCGTTTGGCGTCCTCGATGGCTTCAGTGTGATTCCGGTCATACATGTTCAGCGCAACGGCAGGGGAGAAGGAACCTCCGAAGGCGCCTCCGCCGATCACTGCGTCAGTCAGGTCCGGGTCAGAGAGAACGACGCCCATCCGGACCTCGTTTCGATGCTGTTCTGCTTCTGCGGATGTGGGTTCCGTCATTGTGATCCTTCGGTTCGGAATTCGATTTCGGTTCGGATGTTGATGTATTCGACAGTTCACTTCGCCAGCCGGTCGGGTTGTGATCCCTCGGGGCGCGATTTCTGGGTACCCGATTCAAAGGCTGGAACAACTCTTCAGTCAGCAACCCAGTTGGCGTCTCACCATATTGCCTGCCCTCCGTTGCTTTCTTCCTGGTTCTGGCGATCGGTGTTGATCGGCCGGAGAAGCGCAATGCCTGGAACGCAGAAGTAATCGCGACCGTTTCGAGCGCGTACACAACCCTTCGGGATGGTCACGATTTGAGAGTCGGTGTTGTGTTTGGTCGCGGTGACAACTTCAGTTCTGGGCTCGACCTGATGGATGTCCTCCCCGCCCTGCATCACGCTCGATACTGTCGAGCCGTGCGAATCGTGTTCGAAACCGATGAAGCCAACACCACCACCGAGGCGATTCAGCGCTGGTGCGAATCAGCAGGCCATGAACTCAGCACCACGGGAGTTCCACTGGAGTGGCCCGAGGCCGGCAGGGGTGTGGGCGAATCGGTGGCTTCTGGCGATGCCGACGCCGGTGTGGTGTGTTGTTGGACCGGAACGGGCGTGTCGATGGCCGCAAACAAGATTCCTGGCGCCCGGGCCGCCCTGTGCGTCGATGCAGAAACGGCTCGTGGCGCCCGGAAATGGAATGACGCCAACGTCCTGGCGATCAGCCTCAGGCTGACCACGCCCACGGTTGCGGAGGAGATCCTGGCCGCGTTCTTCGGAACCACTGCCGACGAATCGGAGAGTGACGTGGTTGCCCGGGTTGAGTCTGAACCTTCCTGAGCGGATGGTCAGGCGGCGAGCTGCATTGTGACCGGGCGACTCGGGACGTCAGTCAGGTAGATCACCTCGCCGGCAGCACGGCGCAGCTCACGGCTGAGGTTCTGGGGCCAGGACACAACAACCGTGTGGATTCCGGCCGCTTCCAGTTGATTCACAAACGGCACAAAATGATGATCGCCGGATCCAATCACAACGGTGCCATGCCGCTTTGCGAGCTTCGAGAGATCGCGGAGTTCATCGGAGAGAGCCATGTCGGCGCCATCAAGACCGGACCTGACGCGCACCAGAGCCGTTGGCCAGGCATGTCTCACACCGAACACAGCGGAACTGCGAGGAGCGCTTCCGACAACCATCTTGTCGGAAGCGGTGAGACCGGCGGCGGCGGCTAATCGCGCGATCGCATGTTCGAAGTCACGCTCCTCGGCAGTGGACGGCCTGCAACGCAAGAGGTTCTCAATGTCGACCAGGGCGAGGAGTCGGTCGGAGTTCATGTTTGGCACGGGGAAGTTTGTCATGGACATATGGTCCCAGGGAGGTGTGACAGGCCAATCAGGATTGACAGGCCACATAGGTGTGAGGAGTCCCCTGCAAGGTCGGATATCCGCATAAGGGGGCGCGCGGATAGGCGAGAAGTTGGAGAGGGTCCACCGGCTGTCGGGTTGAACAGGTTTTGATTCCTGCTGCGAATCAACAACCGACAAGACCGGTGGAGGACCCCCATCATGCGCGCGTTCGACCCTGAAGTGGTAGATGCCGTCTGGGCGACGATCGAACCGACCCTGCCCACATCCAACGACTGCCATCCGTTGGGGTGTCACCGGCCACGCATCGATGACCGGTTGTGTTTCCGCGGCATCCTGATCCGTCTCGTGACCGGCTGCTCGTGGGTCGACGCCGAAGCACTCCTGGACCACCAGGTCTCCGACACGACGCTACGCGCCCGACGCGACGAGTGGATCGCCGCCAGCGTGTTCGACGATCTCCGCACCCACGCACTTGCCGCATATGACCGGATCATCGAACTTGATCTGTCCGAGGTGTCACTCGACGGGTCGCTACACAAAGCCCCGTGCGGCGGCGAGGGAACCGGCCCAAACCCCACAGACAGAGGCAAGCAGGGCTGGAAGTGGTCGATCGCAGCCGACGCGAACGGCATACCGCTGGGCTGGGCGATCGACGGCGCGAACCGCAACGACATCAAACTGCTAGAACCAACCCTGGCCCACCTCGACGACACCGGTCTGCTCTGCGATGTCGAGACGCTGCACCTCGACCGCGGCTACGACTACTCGGTGGTACACGACCGGCTCGCCGCGCTCGGTCTCGATGACCTGATCATCCAGAAACGACGCCAACGCGGTGAACCCAAGATCATCAAGAAGGGACTCACCCTCGGCCTGCGATGGGTCGTTGAGGGCTCCAACTCGTGGCTGTCGAACTACGGACAGATGCGACGCAACACCGACCGCCGCACCCACCACCGCCACGCCCAACTCTGCCTGGTCATCGCGCTACTTGTCACCGCCAGACTCATCGACTGGCCAGACCGCTGGGACACCTGAACATGTCCCTATCCGCGCATCCCCTAAGTCTTCCTAGCTGTACGTTCAGCCCGAATCACCATCACCGGAGCACGCCGTCGGCACGAGAACCAGTGCGGCAGACGTCACGCCATCCGGGAATCTGAGCGGCCCTCAACGTGATCCGGCTCTACCGGGTCACCTGTATCTCTCGACCTCTGAGACCGTCTGCGAAATCGGGCTGAGCTGAAGCACATCTGGAGAACGGTCCGGCGGTCAGGCAGGTCTTCGGTGTCGATTCGGGTATGCATCCACCACATCAGCAGTTCCGGATCCATGTCAGCGGCTTGGGGATCGCCAAAGAAGCACTTGGCACCCCATTCACCCAACCCGAACACGATTGGTTTCAGCTATTGACCGGCGTCGGTCAACCCGTGCTCGCCGTCGAGTTGCCCCACTATGCCGGCGGCCTGGAATTGGCGGAGGCGTTTGGACAGGAACGTTCGAGATGGCCCGGGTAACTGGCACGAAAGGTCATTGAACCGCGTGGTGCCCACGAGCATGTCCCGCAGGGTCAGCAGCGACCAGCGTTCACCGCGCACTCGGACGGCCTTTGTTTCGTTCGTAGGTTCGAAACCACACAAGCAGCACGAAGGAGAACAGCACGATGACGAACAGCACGACACAATCACGGCCCCGACGTCAGTGCCGTGATCGACAAGGTTGCTGCAGGAGGCTTCCTGGTGAGTGCGGGGGCCTCCGACTGGGTCTCCTCCAACGGCTCCACCAGGCAGGTCGGCGGTGGATTCGTGGTCGGTGGTCACCAGCAGTGGCTGCCTGTGTCGCCCTCTCGGAGTGGGCATGGAAATTGCCACCGAAGCCTGCCGGGGCTCCGAAGAGCCCATCAAGATTCAACTGATCGGCGAGATGCGCAATGCCCGTCCAACCGGTGCAGACGCAGTTCTCCGGCCGGGTGACCTTGGGACTCGATCCAATCGGCTGATGGTTCAGCGCAGGACGCCGCGGACCTGGCCGGCCGGCAGGTCGCGCAGGCCGACCAGCCCCGGGGGCGCCTCGCAGACCGCCGGGATCGCGTTCACTATTCGCGCCGCAGTCGAGATGACACCCGCGGTGTTGTGGTCTGTGTCGCCAAGACCCAGGTGGGTGTTGATCTCCACGCCGGGAGTTCCAGTCACCACTACCCGGTGTGAACCAGGTTTGCCGTCAGGCGGGTAAGGCCAATCGGGGGCGGCGGCTGGTGTCAGGCGATTCACATGCTCGATCACGATTGCCGGTTTGCCGTCGACGATGCCCTCCACGGCGAAGCGGACGGCGGCGACCTGGCCGGGCTCCACCCGCATCATCGTGCAATCGATGGGTTCGTGGGTCACCCAAGGTTCATATCGCTCGCGAATCTCTTCGAGATCCACACCCAGCTCTTCGGCAAGCATCACTATGTTGCCGCCCCAGGCCGACTTCAGCACACCCGGGATGAACATCATCGGGGTGTGTTCAGGAGTGGTGCCGAATCCGAATGCAACACCAGTGAAGTCGGCATCGTCATAGGTGCCGTAGTCGCACAATTCCTGGCAGAGGATCTGCTCGGCGCGTTCGGTGAGACTCAAAGCCGCGAGCGGCAACTGGTCGGCCACGTATCCGGGATCCACACCATTGACGTACATCGAGGCACCCCCGGATTCGGCAGCCTCGCGCAGCGGTTCCGACAACCAATCGTCGGCGTGTGGTGGATGCACCAGCCAGATCAGCGAGGAGGCAACCACATTTGTTCCAGCGGCCAGGAAGCGAATGATTTCTGCCTGGGCCTCTCGAGGTCGGGTTTCTCCCTGGGATGTGTAGACAACTGCATCGGCGGCGAGATCGACCAGAGCGTCGATGTTGTCAGTGGCGATGATTCCCGTTGGTTCGCTCAGTCCGCAGAGTTCCGCCGCGTCCCGCCCGACCTTGGATGGACTCGTGGCGTGTACACCAACAAGTTCGTACATCGGGTTCTCCATGAGTGAACGAAGCGCGTGGACACCGACGTTGCCCGTTGAGAACTGGATGACTCTCAGTGGTTTCGTGTTGTCTGTCACCCGCGCAACCTAGCCGTCGTCGATGCAGTCGGAACCCGTGAGCCATCTTTGCGGCGCGGACAACCCCGGGTCTTCATTCGTGTTGGCGGGCTGGATTCGTGTCGGCTGGCCGTGTTGACCCCGTAGACTCATCAGTCCAGAACACAACCTTGGGGACTCTCATGGAACTTGGAGTATTCAAATTCGCCGATACGGTTGACTCCCTGGTCGACGAGGTTCGACTCGCCCATGAGCAAGGTTTCGGACATTTCTTCACACCGCAGATCTTCGGTCTGGACGCGCTGACTGCCTTGGCCGTGGCCGCCCGGGAGGTCCCCGAGATCGAGCTTGGGACCGGAGTCACCGCTGTCTACAGGCAACACCCCATGACCATGGCGCAGCAGGCGCTGACGGTGAGCCAGATCGGTGACGGTCGACTGATGCTCGGCATCGGACTCTCCCATCAGGTTGTGGTTGAAGGAATGTGGGGACTGTCCTTCGACAAACCGCTGCGGCACATGCGCGAGTACCTGGATGCACTCATGCCGCTGCTCAACGGAGAGGCCGCGCACGCCGAAGGGGAGGCAGTTGTCACCCGAGGTGGATTGGAGCTGGAGGCTCCGAGGCCGCAGGTTGTGTTGGCTGCGCTCGGACCGAAGATGCTCCGGCTCGCGGGAAAGGTCGCCGATGGAACTGTGACCTGGATGGTTGGACCGAGGACCATCGGGAGCCACATAGTGCCCACAATCAGCGCTTCGGCCGAAGCTGCGGGCAGGCCGGCGCCGCAGATCATAGTGTCGCTGCCGATCTGTGTCACCGATGAGCCGGATGCGGCCCGGGCGCGTGCTGCTGGAGAATTCGTGATGTACGGCCAGCTGCCTTCGTATCGGGCAATGCTCGACCTTGAAGGAGTCGAAGGACCGGAACATGTCGCACTGATCGGCAGCGCCGCCGAAGTTGGAGAGCAACTGGCGGAACTCGACGCCGCGGGCACAACCCTGTTCGTGGCCAACGAATACGGCAGCCGTGCGGAACGAGAGGCAACCCGGGAGTTCCTGATCTCGAAACTCTGAGGCCTCCGGTTGCCTCCCTGGCCGGATTCCGAAATGCTCATGACATGTCGCCCACACTGATCGCACTTCATGGCCACGGTGACTCAGCCGAATCGGCACAACAGTGGGGGAATGCCATTGCCCCTCGCAACTGGCAGGTGATCGCACCGTCGGCTCCACTGGACGCGGACGGGTCTCCCAGTTGGTTCGATACAGGTCCGAGGGGTGTGGATCCCGACACCCTTCGTCGAAGTGTCGACGAGATCGAATCGTTGTGCTCACAGGCCGTTGGCGGCCCGGTGGTCGTGGCGGGTTTCTCCCAAGGGGCAGCGCTGGCACTTCATCTGGCTCCCAGTGTCCGTGCCGCCGCGATTGTTGCCATTAGTGGCTTCCTCACAGATGCCGAACTGGAGAGTGGTCAGGGACCGCCGATTCTGATTACCTCCAATCAGGGCGACGAAGTGATTCCGGGGTTTCTGTCGGGTGATGCCGCAGAGGCGCTGCGGGCCTGTGGGCGAGTCGTGGAGTTCCGGATTCTGGAGGGCCCACATGCCGTGACTCCTTCGGCGACTTCAGAGGCCAGAAACTGGATCGCGGAAGAAGCCGACGTTGGCATGCGGGCGTCGTTGGGATTGCCCACCGACAGGGTTGACAATCCGGACTTCGTATCGGGGGTCGGCATCGCAAGACTCGCCCGACACTTCGAGGAGATCGGAGCTGCCGCCGCGTTCGTCACGGATCACCCGGCGCCGGACGACCGGTGGCTGGCGGCGGGTGGTCACCAGGCACTCGAACCGACGGTGGCGCTGACCGCGGCGGCCATGGCAACCGAACGGTTGAAGCTGCATACCCATGTCTACGTACTGGCGTACCGAAACCCCTTTCTGGCCGCCAAGGCCCTCGCCTCATTGGATGTGGTGAGTGGGGGGCGGCTGATCCTTGGAGTGGCAGCGGGGTACCTCAAGGCCGAGTTTGCCGCCCTGGGATCAAATTTCGAAGACCGCGGTTCGGATCTCGAGTCGTCGCTGCGGTTGCTCCGGCGGGTCTGGAGTGAGTCATCCGTGGCTGCAATGGGCGTCGGATTCGAAGCTCGGTCGGTGACTGCGCTACCCCATCCGGTTCAGCAGCCCTTGCCCCCGATCTGGGTGGGTGGCAATACCCGCGCCGCCATGCGGCGGGCGGTGACACTCGGCGATGTGTGGTGCCCATTCCCCACTCCGGGTGGTCTGGACAAGGCCACACGAACTGCTCCCATGATCAATCTCGATGATCTGCGCGAGGCGAAGCGGCGACTTCAGGAGGTCTCAGCAGAAAACGGTCGAGCCACTGCACCGAGCATCTGCTTTTCCCCATTCACCTATTGGGCATGGGCGCAGGACCCCTCGGCTGGAGCGCCGGCACTTTTGCATGAGCTGAGAGAACTGGCGGACATGGGTATTCGCGATCTGGTGTTGCCAGTCCCGGGCACATCCATGCCAGAGGTGGAGCACAACGCGTCGGCTCTCATGGAAATGGTGAGCAGCGTCACGTGAGGAGACATCAGCTGAGGGGACCAGTGAGCAGTTCTTCGGTTGAGGAGAGGGTTGCGATCATCGCAAGTGTGTTGTCGAGGACCTGATCTCCGTAGTCAACGGGGACTCCGACGACGGCGTCGGTCGCCACAGTGACGGTGAAGCCGCGATCGACAGCACCGAGGACCAGCCCGGGCACACCAACGTTGAGCGAAACCCCGCACACGATCAGATGCCCCACCCCGAGGGACCGCAGGAGCGGGTCGAGATCGGTGGCGTGGAACGGGGCCAGCCCGTGATGGCGGGTACTGAACAGGTCGCCGGCTGTGTTGCCGAGTTCCGGCACGAGGTCGACCGCCTCGGTTCCCTCCAGTATCTGTTCGGGGTTTCGTGAGAGCGCCCTTGCGAGGGGTGTGTTCAGGGCAGTACCGGATCTGTCGGCCCGCCACTTTGCCACGCAGTGCACCACAGATACTCCACGGGCGCGCGCAGCCGCGGCCAGGTCTCCACAGGCAGAAAGTGTCCCGCGGCGAGCCGCAGCGTCGCGCAGGTCGGTGAGAGTCGCCAGATCACCGACAACACCACGCTCGAGCTCCATTGTGACCAAAGCGCTGTCGGTTTCATTCCCGGTCATCGGCGAAGCGTATCCTCACCGGTACTCATGCAGGAGACACCGCCAATCCATCCGCCACTCGTGCTGGCATCGGGTTCCTCCTATCGAGCTGACGTGTTGCGCGAATTCGGCATCAATGTGGTGATCGATCCGCCAGATGTCGATGAACGAGCCCTGGATCCGCTCCTGGCCGACAACGGGCCCGACCTTCTGGCCGTTCAACTGGCGCGTCTCAAGGCCCGCGATGTGGCCGCGCGTCATCCGGGATCCTGGGTGTTGGCGGCAGATCAGGTCGCGCTGCTGGAGCGCGGCGGGTCCGTGGAGATGCTCACCAAGCAAGCGAAGGAGTTTGATGCGGTGGCGCAGTTGGTCAGGATGTCAGGAACGGTTCACCATCTGGTGGGCGGCTTGGTGTTGATGGAGGCAGATTCGGGTCGTTTCGTTTCGGGCACAGATGTTCACCTGGTCCGAATGCGTGACTTCAGTCGCCAAGAGGCATTGTCCTACGTGCAGCGCTTCACTCCCCATGACACTGCCGGTTCCTATCGAATCGAGGACTCCGAACTGATGGCACCCGGCCAAGGTCTCGTGCTGGAAGTGGTGGGGGAGTCTCCAACGGGTGTGCTCGGCATGCCGATTCCCCTTCTGAGGCGCCTGCTGGGTCGTGCTCAGGCCGAATGGCTCGGTCGGCCCACCCTGTGACTTTGGGTGGCCGCCTCGCCACCGTGGTGTATGGTCCGGGGAGCTGTTACTCAATTCGGGGGGTTTCCGTGAGCTATTACGAGCGGGTTTGGGCCATGCAGTTGGGGTTCGCCCTGGCTGCGATGTTTGCAGCTTTCTTCGGTGGTCTTGCCATTGGCTACTGGCGCTGGGGACGCGAAGAATCCAGGGAGAAGAAGGCCGAGGTGAGTTCGATCGGATCATTTCGTTCATCTCGCAGGGTCAAGCCCGATCTGTTCAGCGCGGCCGAGGCCGATTTCCGCGAACCGGCCTCGCCGTCAGCCCTCGGTGGATTCTCCACCGCGCCGTCCGAAATCGAAGCCGGAGCCGACGCCGCCGTTTCCTGAACAAGCGGGTTGTGCGGGGATTCAGGCCTGCACCCACCGGTGGCCCCCGAATCAGATTCACGTCTAGAATCTGACGACCCGTCAGATTCCTGTCCGGGTATGTGAACGGAGGCCGAGATGACCGAAACCAGCACTTCGGAGTCAACCGAACTACCGATGATCGTCAGTGTTGATGACCATCTCGTGGAGCCGGCAGATCTCTGGCAGCGTTGGCTTCCCGAGCGATTCCGGGACAGGGGACCGCGAGTCGAACGCCTGGGAATCTCCTCGATGGACTTCATCGGCGGGACCCGCTACGACATCAAGTACTCCCAGGATGCTCCGCCGGCCGACTGCTGGATCTACGAAGACCTGGTACTTCCGCACAAGCGGCACGTGGCCGCCGTCGGATTCGACCGCGACGAGATGACCCTGTCGCCAATCACCTATGACGAGATGCGCCCCGGTTGTTACGAACCGAAGGCCCGGGTTGAGGACATGCTTGCAAACCATGTGGAGGTGTCCCTGTCGTTTCCGACCTTCCCGCGTTTCTGTGGACAGACTTTCCTCGAGGCCAGCGATCGTGAACTCGCAGAGGCCTGTGTGTACGCGTACAACGATTACATGGTGGAGGAATGGTGCGGAGACTCCGACGGTCACCTGGCTCCGCTGATCATCGTTCCGCTGTGGGACCCAGAGCTGGCCGCGGCCGAGATTCGGCGAAATGCCGCCAGAGGAGTTCACGCGATGTGTTTCTCCGAGATTCCTCCGCACCTCGGTCTGCCCAGCATCCACACCGATTACTGGGATCCACTGTTCGCCGCCTGTGAGGAGACGGACACGGTGATCAACATGCACATCGGCAGTTCATCCAAGATGCCGACGACCTCTTCCGATGCTCCACCAGCGGTGCAGGCCACCTTGTCGTTCAACAACGCAATGGCCAGCCTGTCGGACTTTCTGTTTTCCGGTGTCCTGGTTCGATTCCCCGGACTCAAACTGGCGTACAGCGAAGGCCAGATCGGCTGGATTCCCTACATCCTGGAACGAGCCGACGATGTCTGGTCCGAGCACCGTGCCTGGGGCGGGGTTGCGGACGCCATCCCGGAGCCACCCTCGACCTACTACTACCGACAGGTCTACGGCTGCTTCTTCCGTGACAGCTTCGGTCTCGAGAGCATCTCGCACGTCGGCGAGGACAACACAACATTCGAAACCGACTATCCGCACACCGATTCCACCTGGCCCAACACCTTGGCCCTGGCGGAGAAGATGTTCGCCGATCTCACCCCCGAGGTGAGGTACAAGATAATTCGCGGGAACGCGATTCGGATGCTGTCGCTCGACATAACCTGAGTGACGTGAACGGCCTCGGTAGCGCGAACCTCCGGTTGCTGATTTCTCCTCCGGACACGGGAGACCAGAATTTCGACCGTACGGTCATTTTCGTGATCGAACACTCCGAGGCCGGTGCGCTCGGCGTGGTCATCAACAATGCGCAGCAGGCAGCTGTTCCCCCGCAGGTCACGTTCGGCATTCCATGCGCCACGCCGGCGGTCCTGTTCTGCGGTGGGCCGGTTTCCGCGGGATCATTCCTCGTGCTGGGCAGCCGGTCGGTGGATTCGGAGCTGAAGGGTTTGCGTCCGCTGAGCTCCACGGTGGCGCTGTTGTCCCTCGAAGGCGTCGAAGACGGGCAGGTCTCGGGTGTGGACAGGATTCGGGTATTCACGGGTCACGCCGGCTGGGGTCCCGGTCAGCTCGATTCGGAGGTCGAATTCGGCATGTGGACTGTGCTGGATGCGCAATACGACGACATCTTCTGCCTCGAGCCTGACAAATTGTGGCGCTCGGTGTTGTCCCGCCAAGGCGGCCGACTCGCTGCGATGGCCAGATTCCCTGTCGACCCGAGCTGGAACTGAATCCTTGCGGGCTGCAACGGGGAGTGTCGGTTGGAGCCGCGAGTCCTTGTTGGTCTTGGTCGCGGTCAGTCCTGGTCGTGGATTTCTTCCTCGATGAACTCCGCGTCCCAGACTTCTTCTTCGGCATGGAAGCTGAAACCTGCCGACCCGCGCTCAGTATGTTCGGACCCGTTCGACTCCGTGGCGAAATAGCTGCGGGCCGCGCGGCCAACGGTCACCGCGACCGCAGCATTGCTGGCAGCGCCGACACCCGCGCCAATGCTGTAGGGGAGTAGCGCGGCGAGGCTCCAGGGGCCACCCTTGGTGGCCATCCGGGCTGCCGCCCTTTTGCTGCGGCCGGCTCCGGCAGCGGCTCCGGCAGCGGCCATTCGACCCAGCATCCGACCACCGGTTCGAGAACCTGCCCGTGCAGCCACCCCGGTGAGTCCGGCGGCAAAGCCTTCCGATGCGCCCAGTACCGCGCCGAGCCAGCGAGAGCGCTCCCTGGCAGAGGCGCTGTCGAGACCGTTCACGATGCCAATCGCCATGACCATTTCGCCCAGGCGCGCCGTGCCGAACGCAATGTCACCGACACCGGCGGCCATGCCGGCAGTTCCCGAACCCGGAGCCGCCGCAGCACCGCCCGTAACCGCTCCGCTCACGGCCAGATCACGAGCACAACTCACGATCAACTTCCGGGCGAGCGCGTCGGGATCAGCGTCCGGATTGCTTTCTCGCAAACCAGCTACAGCCTCTACCGCCGCGTTGTACCGTTGCTCGACGATGTGATCCATGGTCGAGTCGGCATTGAAGTCCTTGCTTTTCACAGCATTGAGAGGGACGGGAATTCCGCCCCCGGCTCAACCCTCCCGAATGATGGAGTCGATTTGTTCGTTCTTCTTGTGTCGCTCGTTGTTGCGACGCTTCCAGAACGACAGCTTCCAGTGTCGCGTCCGCTTCTTGGGTGCTTCCACAGAGTGAGGATCCGGCGCATCGTGGGAATTCGTGTAGCCGTGAGTCGGGTGTGGTGACTCGAGCACGAGATCGTCGTGGTCCTCTTCGAGGGCGGCCAAATGCAGGGCCTGATGGACATTCCTTCGCAATCGGCGGTGTTCAGCCTTGCGATTGTCCCGTTCCTCGGGCAGTGCGGACGTGGATCCGGACTGCTTGTTGCGGTGGCGATTGGACATTGCACCTCCTGGTTTTGGTCAAGTGTTCCCGACCTCGCAGTGTCAGGTGACTTGGACAGTCCAATCTGAGCACCTCGGGAACGGCCTGTAAAGGACCTCCTTCAGAAGCTCTCAGGCAATGCCTTGAAATGGATGCGAACCGGGGCCGCCGGATCGTTGAAGAACGGTGATGCCCCTGAAGTCCATGCCGGCAAGATTTCCATGCCGCTAGGTTTCATGCATGGATCGACCAGGAGCGAAGTTCCAGATGGCTACCGGGATACTCTTGTTGAGTTGCGTCGACCAACCCGGCATCGTGGCGGCAGTCTCCGACTGGGTCTGGCGCAATGGCGGCAACATCGTCGATGTGGATCAGCACGCCGATGCTGCGGATGCCATGTTCTTCCAGAGGGTCGAGTTCGACCTGGAGGGCTTTCGGCTCGACCGCGATCAGATCGCGGCGGACTTCGATTCGGTGGCCAACAACTTCGACATGTCGGTGGACGTGCGTTTCAGCGACACACGTCCGCGCACAGCCATTCTGAGTTCCACCACCGAACACTGCCTGGTGGACATGTTGGCCCGATACCACTCGGGTGAGTTGGGCGCCGATCTGGTGATGGTCGCATCGAATCATCCGCAGCATGAACAGATCTGCTCACGGTTCCAGGTGGCGTTCCATCATCTACCCGTTGGTGATGATCCGCCGGCGCAGGAAGTCGCGCTCAGCGAGACACTGGATGCAGCTGAAGTCGAGTTCGTGGTGCTGGCGCGCTACATGCGCATCTTGTCGCCCGAGTTCACACAACACTGGGCAAATCGAGCCATCAACATCCACCATTCCTTTCTGCCGGCGTTTGTGGGTGCCAATCCGTATCGCCAGGCGCACGACAGGGGAGTGAAGCTGATCGGAGCGACAGCACACTATGTGACCGCGGATCTGGATCAGGGGCCGATCATCACTCAGGACGTGACTCCGGTGTCACATCGCGATGATGTGGCGGCGCTGACCAGACGGGGCCGCAGTCTCGAAGTGGCTGTGCTCGCGGAGGCGGTGCGTGCCCATCTGGAACACCGGGTGTTGGTGTGGGGAAACCGAACGGTCCTCTTCGTCTGAATGTTCCTGTCCGGGATCCGGGTTCACCGGAGGCGGATCCCGGGTTTATGAGGAGCGGGGGAGAAAGCGATGATCCACGGCGCAGATAGGGTTGTGGTGTGCGGTGGCGTCAGGCAACCTCAAGCCGGGATCAAGTGCCCCCTGCCGATCGGAAGGTCCCGGTTTTCTCATTCGACGGCGTCTCCGTGTCGTTCGGCGAAACCACGGTGTTGCGTGATCTGGACCTGCAGATCCCGGGTTGGGGGATCACCGTTGTGGTCGGACCATCGGGCTCGGGCAAGTCCACGCTCGTGCGGTTGTGTGACCGTCTGATTGATCCGACAAGCGGGGTGATCCGTTTCCGGGGCACCGACCTGCGCTCTCTGGATGTGCTCGAAGTACGTCGCAAGATCGGCTTGGTATTCCAGCGACCTGCTGTCTTCTCTGGTTCCACAGGTGACAACCTCTCGATCTCAGGTTGCACCGACCCCGCTCGACATCGTGAAGTGTTGGCCGCCGTCGGCCTTGATGGTGAGGAGCTCCTCCTGCGAGAGGCCGCTGCGTTGTCCGGAGGCGAAGCACAACGAATGTGTCTGGCCCGGACCTTGCTGGTGGGACCAGAGGTACTGGTGACAGACGAGCCAACTGCCTCCCTCGATCACCGCTCAGCCCGGATTCTGGAGGGGCTGGCCAAGGATGCCGCCCGGTCGGGAACACCGGTTCTGTGGGTAACCCACGACATCGCGCAGATGCGCAGGCTGGCCGATCATTGTGTTGTTCTTGCCGAGGGTCGAGTCATCGCCACTGGATCTCCCCAACAGGTGCTCGACAGCCCCGATCCCGCAGTGCAGGCCGTGTTGCACATCGAGGACCACGACGATCAGGCGGCCTCCTGGCCGGATCCCGACTCACCAGCCGCGGACCAAGACTGATGAACTCTGCCGTGGGGATACTCGGCCTCGCCGCATCCGCTTTGTTGGTTGCTGCTGCTGTAGCGCTGTCAGCCTGGGCCGGACTGGGGCTGGGTCGTTCCCTGGTTGGAGCATCCTTGCGTGCCCTCATCCAGCTTCTGGCACTGGGTTTGATACTTGGCGCCATCATCGCTCCCGGCCGATCACTCGCGTGGTCGTGGGCCTGGGTGATGGTGATGATCGGATTCGCCGGCTGGACAGTGCATCGGCGTGTACCGGAGGTCCGTGGCCTCGGTGTGCTCTCAGCACTTGCCTTCGCCACCGCAGCGCTGGCGACCCTCGGTGTGCTGTTCGGATTCGGGGTATTCCCGGTCAACGGCCAGACCATCGTACCGCTCGCAGGATTGATGATCGGGAACTCCATGACGGCCACAGTGTTGGTCTCGCGACGAGTTGTTGCCGAACTGCGTGACAAGGCACCGGAGATCGAGGCGAGGCTGGCGCTGGGCCAGCCCTCCAAAGCGGCCTCGGCGCCCTATCTGCGTGAAGCTCTGCGCACCGCCCTGATCCCACAGATCGAAACCACGCGGGCAGTCGGGATCATCTTTCTGCCGGGTGCCATGGTGGGCCTTCTGCTCGCAGGAGTGGATCCCATGGATGCCGTCCAAGTCCAGATAGTGGTCATGTACCTGGTGCTGGGATCAGTTGCCATGACGACGTCGATCGTCGGCCTCGGCTTGATGCGCCGCCTCTTCACACCGGAGCACCAGCTCGTACACTTGCCGCGCAAGAACGACACGTGAGTCAGCGTGAAGCCCACTGCGCGTCAGGAAGCGAAACAAGGCAGAACTGACACTGCTCCGGGGGCTCAGGTCAGCGTGAAGGTTGTCCGGAGCACCGTTGAGTTGGTGTCGGTGCCAACCGTCACTCCGAGAACGATTTCTCCTGTGGTGGCACCGGAGGCAAAGGCGATCCGGAAGGCTCCGCCCGAAGTGCCCAGGTAGTCGCCCAGCGAGGGGGCATCAACCCTCGTGGCCGGACTCGGATCCGACCCTGCGGGTGGATTGCCGGCCACCGAGAGCACCTGCGGCGGGCGAACCACCGGAGCGGGGACCAGGAGGAAGGCTTCACCGCCGGTTCCAATGGATGTCACCTCCGGTGAGGGCACATCTGCAGAGCTCCTGAGCGGCAAGGTGCCCACAACGTTCACATTGAACTGGCGAACCGCGATGTGGATGTCCCGACTGAGGTGCATGCCGGCGAAGGCAAGGCCGCCACTCGTGTACTCCCCGTCCACACTGGCATGCCATCGGCTGATCTCCACCCTCGCAGGCGAGGTCGAAACCGCGTTTCCCACAAGCCCGAGGGATCCGTCGCGGCCCACGGGCCCATCGGGGTCGAGAACCGTGAGACGGTAGGTCCGCGATCCCCTTGGATTGACAGCGGCCCGCGCACGTTGGAACGGCACGAGAGTGATCGTGTCACTGGTCCCGGGGTTGGAGTCGTCCACTGTCCGACCCGCAATCGACACATTCACGTCCTCGGTGGTGACGTCGTAGAAGAGCTCCTGGCGCCCGAGACGATGGACATCCAGGGAGCGGTCAGTGCCGAAGGTGTTGTTGTCGACGGTCACTCGATGGTCGCCGGGCCGCGTGAATCCCACATATGTGCTCATCATGCGCTGTGTGCGCGCTGATACCGGAACGCTGCCGAGTTCAGATGGACGGAAACCGAGAGGGTCGGGCGAAGTGGCTGGACTGGAGTCGGGGATCACCAACTGCGCTGCTACCGACAATCCCGGTTGGGCGCTCGGGTCCACCTGGATCCCCTCATTGGGAGGATTGGTCCCGCCACTGCTGTCGGTGCGATTGGGCATGGTGCGGGTCAGCTGGCCGTAGTGAACACCCGGCGAATCGAATAGGCCTGCGGTAACGAATGTGGCCGTCCGATCGAGCGGCCAGTAGCGGTACCTGGCGATGTCCCCCACAAGCATTTTGCGCCGGGCAAACCCATCATCGCTTCCCTCGCCGGTAAGGCGACCGAGTGGGGAGTACAGGTCGCCGCTCTCTTCGGATGCCTCCTGTTCAATCGGTGTCTCGTGTTCCGCCATTGTCGGAAACAGGCGTCCCCACCAGAGGTAGCCGAATGGGAGCAGGGAGAAATTCTGCGTGCCCAGGATCCAGCGCATCACGCGAAGCAGCCACTGTGACCACTGCTGCTGCGGCTGTACTGCATGTTCGATCTGGCCGTATGGGTCGAAGACCCACTTCATCCAGCCCATGCCCATCTCAACCATGGCGGCTGAATCGGCATTGCCGAGTGGATCGCTCGATCCAACCTTGGCGATCCGCAGCGAGGTTTCACCTCCTACGATCGTGATGGGGTCGGCCAACTCCACGGCGGTGCCACTCACCGACAGCACGTCTGTACTGTGCGGAGAGTTCGTGCGGTATCGGATCACCACCCGATCCTCGGGACTGAAGGTCGGCGGGTCCCCTCCATCGCCGGAAGCCACCTCGATCACGAACGGGTTGTCGGGATCCACGGTGGCCGGGTGGTAGTCGTACCAGTCAAAGTCGCTGCCGGGCTCATGGGTGTCATAGGGGGCCACATGGACTTCGCCCGTGAATTCGATGTCCTCCGCGAAGGTGATCGCGGAGTTCGCCCGGTTCATGCTGCGAACAACCGAGTCATCGCCCTGCCGCACAACCACGATGCCGGAGGTGCCAAAATGCCGGGCATCATCGTCGTTGGAGAGGGTGACCACACCGGCGCTCTGCACGGTTGCCCGGAAGAGGTCGCCACTGCCCCCGATGGCCCGGCCAAGGCCGTAGAACGCCTTGCCGATCAGCCAGAAGATGCCTCCCCAGGTGGAACCGGCGAGAAGGTTCACGAGGCCACCGTGGGTGAGGAGGTCGAAGAACGCGAAGAAGCCGTCGAACACCGACCTTTGTTGGAGCTTGCGTACGCTGGCTGCGCCGCTGGCAGGGTTGGTTCCGGTGGGGGTCAGCTTGATCCTGGTGCCCGAGATGGAGCGGACCTTCGCCCGTGACCGTCTGGACCCCTGGACGATCTGGAGCTCATCGCCGACTGACACCGACACTCCGCCGAGGCTCGTGGCGTTCAGGGTCCATCGGTTCGAATCGCCCACCTCGATGGTGCCCCGAAAGAAGGCAGAGAACTCCGGCAGTTCGGTGTCGGTGGCTAGGATACCCGGCAGCTCCATGGCCAGCATCGGAAAGAGGTTGAACCACAGGGGTCCCCACCTGGAGTACTGGAGGGTGTGGGTCAGTTCGTGGTCAGTGAGGGATTGACTGCGGGAAACCTCGGTTTCTTCACCCTCGGGAACCAACAAGGTTCCAGTCCCCAGGATTCCAGTCGCAGTGTTTCCGTTTGATTCATAGGCGACGACGATCAGTGACTCGTTCGCCGACGTTGCGAGGTTGCCCGCTGCTCCATCCAGCAGGAGGATCCCTCCGTCCAGCGCCAGCGTCGGCAGGAAGGATGTTGCCAGTGTGCTCGCAGTGGTCGGTGCCACGTCAATGCCGGTTGCAGAGAAGGACTCGCTGAACCGCAACACCAAGGGCTGGGCGGCAGCGGTGATGGTGGTGGGGTGGGTCACATCTCCATCGATGATCCCCACTGCGCGCCCAGGCGAAAGCGCGTCGGAGGACCACACCGTGAATGTTGCTGAGTTCGTGCTGCCGGTGCCGGTGCGTGTGCCTTCGATGCCCAACAAGCAACCGCCTGTTGATGCGGCAGGCGATCCGCCGTCGACTGGGTCCACAATCGCAACTGCGGTGACCACCACGTCATTCGGAGCGGTGAGGGCCGGCCCGTCGACAAGTGTGAGTCGCCCGCCGTCCAAGGCCGTGATGCGGTGCCACGTGACCACTGGTGAGGGGCTGGTGGTGCTCACCTGCACGAGGTCGCCTTCCGCGAATCGAGGGAAGGACACACTCACACCCGAGACGGTGGATTGCAGTGCAACTTCGGTGGCGGATACTGCCTTCCCCTCGTTCGCTGGGCCCGTGGCATCCAGTGCCACGAGTGACAACCCGGTCGCCGCCAGATCGAGGGAGGCATCGAACGTGGAAGTCAACCGGACCGACCGGATTGCCGCCACCCGGGTGCCGGTGAGAACAGGTCTACCCGGCTCCAGACCGCTCACGGGCGACCCGGGTGTAGTGCTCACAACTCCGTCGACCACGTCGACCCCGGACAACATTGCCGCTCCGGGGGTTGGGGGTTCGCCATCCACCTTGGTCAGGAATACTGCCGGAACGGAGGAGAAGCGGGCAGGGTCGTCAACCACAAGGCCGACCACATCGGAGCGGGAGACCTCGCGCACCGGGGACCCACCCACGGTGAAGCGTTCGACGATGAAGGGTCCAGAACCAGCGACGGCGCGATCCAGAACAGGAGGTCGTGCACGGGTGCCGAATTGGTGGTTCGCACATGCGCGGTCATGGCGGAGTCGAATCTGAGAACCAACGGTGTGCCGGAGCCGTCTGGAGCGGCGCCGGCAACGAGCGGGGCGTAGGTGATGAACGGATCAGCCTCGCCAGCTTCGGCGCGTGTGCCAATGGCCGTGCCCGTGCCAATGGACTGCCAGTTGATGGAAGAGGCACCGGAGATGGCGGCAGGTACAGCAACGTCGAGGGTGACTTCGTTGGTCCCAACATGGGTTTCCACCCGCACAGCGAGTGTGGTTCCGTCTCCACTGAGGAGCCCCACCGCGCCCTGACCGGGACGGCTGGTCGTACCAAATTCGAGGTTCGAACCGGACATGGTCACAGCCGTGATGACCGGTGAGACGCTGGCGATCGACACTGCAATCGGTCCACCGAAGTCCATGGGAAGCGCGCGGTCGATGGGCACGCGGGCCTCCAGGCCCTGAACGCGGGCAGTAGTTGTGTTGCTACCAATTGCCAGGTGCAGGAGGTCGTTCGCGGCATAGGTGGTTGCGGTGCCGCTCATGTCGATGCTCGAGGTGTTCGGACCGGCGCCGTGGGAATCGCTTGTCACCGGGCCCGTCACCTCGGTCAGCGAGAGGGACGATGCGGTCATCGAGCCCAGATCCTCTTCCAACTGGATTCGATCCCTGCCACCGGTGGGCAGGACTGCGATCACCCTGCTGATCGCCAAGGTGGTTCCGTCGTCAGCCAGCACCAGGTCATCGGCCGCAAGGCCCGACACACCTGGTGCGGTGAGGAGGGTCCGGTCCTCCAGGTCGCCCGCGGCCACCGCAGTGGCGTGCAACTCATCAACGGGGCACGACAACTCACCACGGGTGTCCTCCCGGGGACTGTCGAGGTGGATGCCCCCATCCGGGAACACCGGGGTAATGGCGCCAGGGGCAGCTGCACGGCCCAGGCCGCCATGGCGGCTCCAGCCATCGAGGCTGGCCGGGTCGACCCAGTCGCGATTGTTCAGGTTCATGCACTCGAGGAGCCCTCTCGGGTGATCCTCGGGATCTGTGGACAGGATCGTGCCGTAGTGGGTCGGCTGGAACGGAGAGGCAAAGCTGAGTACCTCGCCGTGTTCGAGCTCCGCGTACTGCCGGTCGGGCGACCAGACGATGTGTTGGGTTGTGAAGGCGCGCCCACCCGTGATCGCGTTGATGATGCCACCGCGGCGTACGCCGAAGCCTCCGTGCCTGTCGCTCGCAGTAAGCCCGGTGGAACTGAAGAAGTCGTAGTCGATGCCATCGCCGATGCCCTTGAAAGGAGCCACTATGAGGCTGGCGAACAGGTTGAACCACCAGTCGATGCCAAAGAACGACAGGATGTTGTTCTGGAACGACCATGTGAGGTCGGAGATGATCAGTCCCGCCGAAACTCCACCTGTGGGGTCTGCGCGGCCGATCGGGTCGCCACGACACACCTCATGGGTCGAACATGGCTTGGGCTCGGCCGGCAGGGCTCCCTCGTAGTTGCGGAACCGATGCCCGGGGTCTGCGGCCCGACGCGGATCGCTGTCGCCGCCATCCATCGGATCGGGTTCACAGAATCGCCCGGTCCGCGGATCCAGCCTGCGAAGGGGCAGGTGTACCAGTCCGCCACTGAGTTGTCCGCCAAAGATCCCCGGCACACCCCTGTGTTCCAACAGGGCCTCCCCGTAGGCATCACGGGGGATCCGTACGGATCCGGTGGCGCTAATCACCCGAACCGGAGTGGCGGACGGGTCGAGGCTGAACACCGCTGCGAGCGGGGAACCGGGTGGGCCGTCGATACGGGCCAGACAGCGCGTACCGTCCCAGATGTAGAGGTATCTCACTGTTCCGTTCGCATTCATCTCCGCCCATAGGCGGCCAGCATCGTCCACGTGGTCATCCAGCGGTCTACCGGGGCTGGTGCGCACGCCATCCTGGTCGTGCCGAAGGGGCCGGACGTCGCCCTCTTCGGAAATGCTCAGGGCGATTCCGTTTCCGTCTTCCGCGATATGGCGTTGGCCCGGTGGGCCGGATATGTGTGTGGGACCACCGATCCCATAGCTGTAGATCCAGCGGTGTGTGGATGGGGCCGGATCCTCCCCGCCGGGGACACACGCAGTGACCCGCCCTTCGTTGTCGCGCCGGATGAGCACTCCATCCACTTCGCACAGTTGTCCGTCGTTCCAGCGGAAGCCCTCCACCCACTGGCCGTGTGGTGTGGATACCTGCCGGGACATTCCCCAGTCGTGTTTGTGTTCGGTGGTGACACAGATGCCGCTCCAGTGCCATCGGCCGGCGGCATCCACCCGCAGGTAGGTCATGGATCCACCACGGACTTCCAGGAGTACCCCATCTGTTCGGGTTCGCACGAATTCGAGGGCACCGTGGCCGGGAATCACCACCCGGGTCACGGTGGAGTCGGGGATGGGGTCGGCAACCTGATCCTCGACGGTCGGGCCGGGGGTTTGGGTCATGCCCATCACGCCACCCCCACAGAAGCCGATTCCGATCCGCCCAAGGAGCTGTAACGAATCGACTCGAGCAGATTCACTATCTCGTCACGGATCGCCTCGACAAGGAGCGTGATCGAGTCACTCACCTCGCCCGGGAGTCGGTTGACGGCCTCGATCATGGCGGTGATGTCCAGATCCCGGAGTTCCTCGCCCACCGCCTCAAGCTGGGCGCCCACCCCTGCCAGGGCTTCCACCGGGATGATCTCCGTGACCCGTGTCACTTGGTTGGCGATGCCACTCAGATCCGGCATCATCCCCGCCGGGTCGAGTCCCCGGATGGCGGCCGCGACCTCCGCGAGCAGACCGTCCAGGTCGGCGGCGATGGCAACCGGGTCATAGGCGGCAAGAACCGCCCGTACCTGGGCATGTAACTCGCCCAACTCATCCGCGAGGCGGCGTGGATCCAGAAGCGCCAACTCCTCGCGAAGAACATCGAGGACGGTCAGGAAACGCTGCATGAGCGTACCGGGGTTGAACGTGTCGACGAGGCCCCGGATCCGCGTTTCGAGCGCCCTGAGTTCTGCTTCCGCAGAGGTAATCACCTCCGGCATGAGCTCGAGAACAGCGACCATGAGCGCATCCAGTTCGGCTGCGATTGGCTCGGGGTCGAGGGCTGCCAGAAGGGATTCGACGTCGGCAAGAAGCCCGCTCGGAACCAGTGAGTCCAGCATCTTGGCCGTTGCGTCGAGGTCGTCTGCGACTTGGCCTGACAGTCCCGCTGCCGCTTCGATTGCACGATCTCGCATCTGCTCGCTATCTCCCAACAGGGCAACCTCGAGGGATGCGGGCGATACCTCAGCCAGCAGGGAGTAGGACACGTCCACACTGGTGTCGCCGGATTCGAACACGGCTGAACCCTGCAACGCGAGCTGGGCGTCCAGCACTGCGGCACCAAGCGGCGCAAGGGAATCATCGAGTGCGGTTTCCGCAGCCAGTTCCAGCCCGACGACGGAGTCGCGAACCTCACGGAGTGCCGTGGCGGTGCCGGACAGTGCCCCGTTGATGCCCGCGATCACCTCTCCCGCTGCATCCCCATCGAGACCCTCGATGGACAGCTTTAGCTTCGCCGGCAGGAAGCCAATCAGGCGGACCACGTCGCCGGGCCGCAGGTCCGTGGGTGGTTCTTGGGGCGTCGGGCCATCGGGTTCGGCGAGGGCATCAGTAGCCGTATCCGGGGCCACGGCCTGCCGCATCGGATCGGTGGCCGCCCGGGCAGCCGACTCGCCTGCGGAGGAGGTGACTTCAGCGGCCCGGGTGGCGATTGTCTCGGGATCGGGGACCGGGATGGCACCAAGGAGTTGGTCGTACAAGTCGATGGCTGGGGAGAGCAGGACTCTCGGATGGAAGTTGTCAACGGTTGAGAGCAGCTGTTGGAATCCGTCCCCCACGGGTTCGAGCAGTTCGGTGAAGTTGACGCCCTCGAATACTCCTGCGGCGTCGTCGAGAACGGCGCTGACCCCCTCGGTCAGCGAACTGATGTCGAGCTGTTCAATCTGTTCGATCAGGTCGCCCATCATCGATTCGAGGTCTGCAATCACATCGGCGGGCACCAACGAGGAAATCGCTTCGGCCACCGCATCCAGGCCATCTCGCACCGTCGTGGCCACCTCCTCGGGGATCTGAAGCTCTGCGGCGACATTGCGCAAGGGTTCGCCGACTGCGGCGTCAAGGTCTATGGATTCGACCGTGGCGATGATCTGTTCCACGCCGGTGCGCAAGGCGTCAGGAATCGGTGCGCTGGAGAGAAGGGTCGAGATGTCGTCGCGGAGTTCACCCAGCGTGCGCCTTATGTCCTCCGCTGCTTCGAGGATTCCCGCCTCGTCGATCGCTGCAGTGATCTCTTCGATCACGTCCCCGAAGTCGCGTAAACCCTCCACCGCCCGGGTGAGTATTGCCTCGGCTTCGCCCGCTACGGCGTCGATGGCATCGGTGATGGAGGACAGAGCGACGGCCAAGGAATTGATTGCCTCCGCAATGACAGCCTCCAGCTCATCCACTGCCGCTTGGACCAGGACGGCCGGATCTGCGTCGTTGATGGTGTTGGACACGTCGCGCAGGGTCTCGCGAAGGAAGTCGACACCTGCATCCAGGTCGGCGGAGCCGATGCTGTTGGCGACGTCTGCTATTGCCGTGCTGAGTTGCTGGCGCAAGGGGCGTATCGGTACCTCCCGGAGCAAGTCCCGCAGCCATTGTTTGACCACCTCGACCGAACCGTCCACGCCCCGAAGCAGCACATCGGTGGCGTTTGCCTCAAGGGTGTCGAGCATGGCTTCGAAATGGGCAACGATCTCGGTCGGGTCGATGTCTTCCACGGTGGAGCGGACCGATGCGATCATCTCCCTCCACCCGTCCAGCAGGTCGAATGCGGTCTCGTCGAGCGATGCCAGTGAGGACCGGAGGTCGCGAACGAGGTCCGCCCGACTTGAAATCTGGAGCTGGGCCATGGCGCTGGTGGATGTTCGCATTGCGGACCCCAGTTGCGCGACCGTGCTGTCACGTATCGCCGCGAGCGACTGGAGTGACGATTCCAGCTCGGAGGCATTCCCCGCGGTGGCGGCAGTCGTGACCTGCCCGACGGCGGACACCAAACCTGTTGTCAGGTCCGGGTCTATCCCGATTCCGTCGAGTTGTGCCTGAACCTCGCTGCTCCAGCTTCTGGCCTCCTCTAGTCCGTTCCCATCCAGTGGCACCAGGATCTGAAGGGCGACTTCGAGGAGGGCCCCGGGATCAGAGGGCAGGCCGGACTCGGCGGTCGCGATCAGGGCCCTGAGTCGGGACAAGCCCCCCGAGACCACCGAGGCATGGTCTCCGAAGGCTCCGCCGGCGGCTTCCAGGAACCCGCCCAGCGAACCTCCTCCCTCGGTTGGAGAAATGGCAGCGGGATCGCCGCTGAGCATTTCCACCACTTGGGCCAGAATGCGTGCGGCTGTGGACATGGCCTCTATGAACTCAGCGATGGGCAGATCGCCCAGATCCAGCTCGCCGAGCAGCTGGGTGGCCGCTTCGAGGAGCGACGCTGCGATCTGTTCAGGGTCTTCAACTGCCGCCACTGCCGTGGAGATGGTCGTTCCCAGATCCCCCAGGATGGTCTCCGCAGCGCCGTTGCCCGTCAGGTCGAGAATCGATTCCGAATTGACGGTCACCGAGATGCTTGCCTTCGCGTCCAGAACTGCGCTCAGGTCAAGCGACTGGAGATCGTCCAGAAGGGTCATGGAACCTCTCCCACAGCGTTGTACTCAACGTTTGTATTGGACAGGCGAACCTCCGCGAACTGGTTGGTTTCAACAGGCCAGCCGACCGGGCTGGACCCACCAGAGGGAGCTCCCGGCGGGCCGGCAAGGTGCACGCCGGCAAGAAACGTCTCCTCGCCGACCAAGTCGACCTGGATTCCACCGACCGATACGGACTTGCCTTCCGGGGGACTTCCGACCGCCACGCGCACGAGTGGTTCGGGGCCGGCCACCCAGGCGAATGACCCTCTGGGTGCGGTCAGCGAGATTTCAACGGGCCCATCGACAGTCGGAGTATCGTTGATGTCGAACCAGATGATTGCAGGCCGTTCGCGCTTGTTCGGAGCAGCCAGCCCCGCGACAGTCGCTGTCGCGCCCAGCACCTCCAGGCGCAGGTCGGTATCGGACATGGGCCACCCAAGCACTGCGATCCGCTTGATCTCGTGACCCACAAGTGCATCTGGTGGGAGCGCCCGGACCACGGTCGTATCGCTAACCACGGGCCCCGTCAGTGAGGCGCCGGCGTCCGGAAGCGGGTCTGACACCGGATGGAGCTCCATTCCCAGGTGCAGCACAGTCAGGTTTGTGATTGTCCGTATCGCAGGCACGGCGGGTACTGGCGGCGGTAGCACGACCTGTGTTGGTATGCCCTCGGCAGATACTGAGAGCCGCTCTTCAATTGGGCGTTCCAGCACTTCGCCTGTGGTGCTCCAGCACGTTGACAACTCCCCAACGGTGTCCACTTCGATGCGGATGGAAGCCGACGGCGGGGCATCTGCAGGCAGGTTTCCCAAGTACCTCTTCATCACGGCGGTCAGGTCCGCGCTGGTGGCGTCGGTGAAGGATCCGGGAAGTGCAAACTGTTCCTGGCCGTCGGGACCAACGACACTTAGGCCGATCGGCGAAGGAGCCCGGAAGACCCTGACGTCGCCGTGGCTGAACATCAAGGGTTCGAAATCGGCGGGGTCGTCCGAATCAACCACGGTGATGAGCAGCGAGTCAGCGACCACGTCGGGCAGGTGCAGCACGTTGCCGTGGAAACTGGCGCCACCGAGCTGCTCCGGAATTGCGTTTCGCTGCGGCAGCGCTGGGACGGTGTGAATCGGTGCACCGAATGGGCCACCGCTCGCGGCTGCCACCGACAGTCTGAGATTGGCCGCCTTGAGGTCACTCAGCGAATCCACGGAGATGTCGCTGCTGTTGTGGTGGACCACCAGGGCGGGAATGCGCACAGATCGCGCCAAGGCACCTGAGGGGCTCACTTCCACCACGAGCTCGGTAACTCTGTCCCCGGCGGAGGCCACCTTTTCGGTGTCGCGCCCGAGTGGGTCGTCTGCGGGCCTGAGGTGGAGAAGCGAGGTGTTCAATCGCATTCGCGTGGTGCCTTCCACTTTGGTCCACGCTTGCGTCATTGTGCGGCCGGCCGCACCGATCTCAACGGGTTCCACCACGACCCACGCGGGCGCCGCCTGGAATCCACCCGGTCCAAGATCCTCGACAGCCGGATCGGCCGTGAACCGCGCTAAGTCACTCACGGCACAACGTCCAGATCGAAAGTGACGATCTCCACGCCGAGGTGTTCGTTGTTGTCCTCATCCGAGCCATAGGCGACGAGGGACAACACCTCTGTGCCGGGATTGGACGGAGGGGAGTAGTTGGCGGTGATTCCATCAGGGCCGACGTCGATCAGGTGGGTACCCTCCGGGCCCGGGGATCCACCCGCGATTGCGCCTGTGCGGGTCGCGCCGCCCGCATCACGGACTCGCAAGGCGACTGCGCCGAACGGTGCGGTCGAGGCCGAATCCGCGGAGATTTCCATCGTGGTTGTGGTGCCAAAGCGAAGAGCCAGGTCAACTGCGCTTCCACCGGCGCTGAGGCTGCCGGCAATATCGAGCGAGACGGGTAGCCGGAACTCGCGAAGCAGTGCAGTCCGGATCGCCTCGCCAGCCTCGCCTGCCTCGCCGACAGGCCAGAACCAGCCCTGCGCCGCGAGGTCGATCTCTGGAGCCTCACCGAAGGTGCTTGGTTGCACCACCAGATTCTCCAGGAGGAAGCCTTGGTCCCCAGGCTCGACAAGAGCTGCGCCCGTGCGCATCGCGGGCCGCTCCATCTCATAGATGATGGATTCGATGCCTGCCATTTGCTGCAACCGGTCATTGCCCTGTGGTTCCACCTCGATACCGACAGTCGCTGACAGCCGCAACACCCGGCGGCGGTCATCGGATCCCGGCACTACCTCAGGGCGGACCGAACCGAAGTCCGGCTCCATGGGGGTCACCCCTGTGACGTCGAGGCGGACAACAGGTCCGTTGCCACTGGGGTCCTGGGTTCCGCGCCTCCGCACCCTCCCAGCGAAGGGGACGGGCAACTCGTTGCCCAGAAGGTTGGCCAGTCGGGTCTCGAAGTCGCTCAGCATCGATCACCTGATGGGGGGACGGTCGATCGGCAGCCGACCGACCCGCCTGTCGATCATCCGGTTGATCTCCGGCTGGAATGTCTCGAATCCCCGGTCGATCAGTGCCGGTATCTCGGCGGTTGCACGCTTGACCTCAGTCACTACCAATCCGGCAACGCGCTGGTTCATACCGGCGACCTCGGCAGAAATCTCCTTGCGGGCATCGGCCATGGAGGAGTCGATCTCCGCGCGCACGATCGATGACACATCGTTGCGAATGCTCGTGGAGAGCACTTGCACCTCGGTCTGTGCGGCTTCACGGGCGATGGGGGCCAGGCGTACCTCGAGGTCACGCCGGGCAGCGGCGACCGTTGCCTCTACATCACTGAGGAGCAGGGATCGAGCGTCGGTGATCGCATCACGGATCGTGGGATCGATGCGACCTTCAACGGTCTCGATGCGCTTGTGCAGTTCGGCCCGAATATCGGCACGGTCGCGGGCAGCTTGATTCGCCTGCGTTGCAAGCTGGGTATTGAAGTCCTCCATGGCTCCTTCGTTGGCGCCGACTTGACCTTCCACCATCTTCAGGTTCACCTGGAGATCCAGAACCTGACCCACAAGGGGTTCAACGGCTTGCTGCAACTGCTCGTCCACGCTCGACAGAACCGCCCGCGCGATCGACTCGTTCAGGCCCGTGAGTCGCTCATCCACTGAGGCGTTGGTAGCGTCGAGGCGCTCATTCAGTACGGCCTGAACCTCTGAAGTGAGCGTGTCGCTCAACCCCGAGATCTCCTCCAGAGTCTGAGCCCTCGCAGCCGTGAGCACCTCGTCGGCGAGCCCTTCAGTTGAGCGGTCCACCTCGGTCCGGATCTGTGGGCCGAGCCCGGACAGGCGTTCATCAAACTCGGAGCGCAGATCACCTCCAAGGGAACCGAGTGCTTCGGTGGCCACCTCGCGGCTGGTTGCGCGCGCTGCCTCCAGAACGGAATCGAGGTCGAACTCGCCGCCACCCGGCAGGGATCGAACGTCCCCAAGGGCTTTCGTCAGGTCGGACTCCGTGACGAGTGAGGTTTCCAGCTCCAACAGACGGCGTTCGAATGTCATCGCATCGAGAAGTTCACCGGAGGGTTGTGTCAGGCGCTCCCTGAGTTGTTCGACCTCGCCGACGCGGCGTGCGAGGCCAGCCACGTCGATTGCTTCACCGTCCAACTCCAAGCGTGCCCCCACATCCACAGCCCGGGCCACATCGACCTCGATCGTACGCAGTGTTGATCTCAGGTCCGCGATGTCCGCGCGGTCATCTGCGGCTCCGAGAACCTTGCGGTTCAGGCGTGTTATCTCGTTGTTCCGCACCAAGTCGCTCGTTGCCACCTCGTCAATGCGGTTGCGGGATTCCCTGAGGTCGCCAAGGAGGCGGTCGAGGGTTGTGTTGATGCGGTTCAGGTTGCGCTCCAGTTTGGAGAATCTGGCGTTGAGCGCCGGATCCTTGAGGCCTCCGCCCGTGAGCAACTCGCGTACACGCGCGTCGAGCCAGCCGATTCCCACCTGGTCGGTGTGTTCGTGGGGTGCCACGGCAACGAGTTGGGGATCGGCGAGCGCGGCCCGGCCGATCTGCATTAGCGCCTCGACAACCTGGTTCCAGTCCTCGGCCTCGATCAGCTCGCCACGCTGCATGTCGGACAGCGGCAGCAACTGGCCCAGCAGAGCCTCCAGGCGATCCAGTTCGGCGATTGTGCTCATCGCAGTATCCCGAACAGGGCCGGGCCGACCTTGGCAGCTCCGGTGCGGTAGGTGAGGAGCTCCTCCTCAGGAGTGATCTTGCCGCCCGCGGTGGCGAGGGTCTCGAGGAGGATCATGGTGTTGATGACCGCGGTGTCCGAGAGGAACACGTCCGGTGTGTCCTGTTCGTCCGCGAGATCCTGAATCTCGCGGATCATGGCGTTGCCATGACTTGCCATCGTGGCTGTCCACACGGGCGTCGGATTCTGCGTTCCTGCTTCCAGCTCGGCGACGCGCACATTCACCCGGTCCCGCAAGACATTGCTGGCACCGCCCCGATCGAGGACCGTGTCCATCCGTCTACGTAGGTTCTGGCTTTCGATTTCCCGCCGTAGCTCCAGCAGGCTGCGCCCGAAGGCATCGCTGAAGCGCCGGATGTTGCCCTGTACTTCGTCGATTTTTGCGGCAATCTCTGGATGGTCGTGGCCCACGGGGGAGACAATCCGGGTGAGTTCCCCGACCGCCCGGGCCAGGTCCGCCACGGCCGAGGCCAGCACGTTCCAGTCCTCGGCTCTGATCACCTCGCCGGGCGACTTGCCGGCGATCGGGGCAACCGAATCGGCAACTGCTGCGGCCACTTCCTGCACCGGCGCCAGGTCCGCATCCGGAATGTCCCGTATCGGAGTGTCACGGAACAGGTCGGGGGGAACCAGCACGGGCACCCGTGTGGGCATGGGTTGGGGGAAGAGGCGGATGTTGCGCGTGGCAATCGGGTTGATGAGGTTCGGGTGGGTAACCGTCATCTCGTATGGTCCCGGATCAAGGTTTCGCAGCGTCAGCGATCCGTCGAGGAACGGTTTGGCTGTGACCTTCTTGCCCGTTGCGGGATGGAATAGCTGCACGACCGCATCGCGGTTGGCGGGCGGATATCCATCCAGTTTCAGGATGAGTGATGACTTACCCATCATGGGGCTCCTTTCAGGTCAACCACTGGAGTTCCCCGTAGGGAAACTCAACTTCCCAGAAGAGGGTGAGTTCGTGGTCATCTCTCTTGTCGATAGGTGCGAACACAACGCGGTTGTAGAGGACAGTTCCCGACACGCCCTCGGAAACGAGGCCTGCCTCGCGGACCATGCCAACGGCTGCGTCGCTCGGGAGTGTTGCGCGGACTCTCACCTGCACGACCCGTCGTTCGCGGATCACTGTGGTCGTGAAGGAGTCGGGCGCGATCGGCCCGAGCGTGGAGCCTTGCAGCGGGGGAGAGTCGTCCACAGCCACGTTGGAGAGTGCGGTGACCTCCACGTCGTCGGGGTCCTCGGCATTGGTTCCGACCCCCATGTGGGTGATCGCAGATCCGGCACCGGCGAACAGGTCAGCGATCAGTTGGGCACCTGAGACCATCACGGTGTTGCTTGCATGGCGTTCGTCCAGCACAGTGCCGTCCGGGCGCTGCAAACAAAGGTGCAGTCGAGCTTTCATGGTCTCGTCCCCGTCATCTCCCGGCCCTCCTCAATGAGCCTCATCTCATGACCGATTCGTTGAATTCGGTGAGGCTGAAACGCCCGTCCCCGTCTGCCAGTACATCAGCACCAGTGGGTCCAAGTTGCGTGATCGTTCTCGGAAGTACGGCTGCGAGGCGCGCCTGCGATGGCTGTCGGTCCGGGTGGGCATTCATCACCACATCGGCGCGCACGCCGGCAGCGGCGGTGGAGTTCACCGCTGAATCGAGGCCAATTTCCAGTCTGTGCATCGCAGCGATCGCATCCTCGGTCGATCTTGGGTTGGCCAGGAGCGCCTGTGTGGGGAGGTGAACCTCGAGGTTCGCCGGTCCGTGCTCGACCCACGCGACCCACCCGCTCATGTGGGCGTACTGGATGAAGAGCGATTCGTCGTAAAGAGTTTCGTCGAAGCGTCCCTGGCGCAACGAGTCCTCTGCCAGAGCGAGCAGGAAACGGCCCAGGCCTTCGGTGTCGTAGTGGGCCAACGGAAGGAACCAGAGCTCGTTGGAACCCAGCGCGAGGGTCGGCACCGGGTTCACGTCCGCCCTGACACCGGGTCCATCCGGGCCGCCAATGTACGTCGGGTAGGAGTCCAACAGTCCAGTGGCGTCAGACCCGTCGAGATCGGCTTTGAGTAGCATCGGGTCGGCTGCGGAGGGTGCAATTGTGAGGCGTGAGCCGACCGCCAGGGAGCCGCGGAACACGATTGCAGAACCTGTGGTGCGGTTGGCGATCAAAGGTGAATACTCCGTCCCGTGGGGATGTCCGGTCAGCACGATCGCCCACCGAGCGGGGTCAATGCCCGCGTTGGTGATCTCCAGCGTTGCGAGAGCTTCCCATCCGCCGTGTTCGGGCAGCCGTGTATGGCGAAACAGCGGCGGATTTTCCACAAGGGATGGGCCCAGGGCACCAAAGACGTCCTGTGTGGTGTCCCAGCTGTCGAATGACGGAACCATGTCCATCGAATTCGCGTCCTGGAATCCCTGCGTGTAGGTATCCACGAGGATCCGCAGGGCCTCGCGGGTCACCGCGCCGCCGTGGAGCCGGGCATCTGTCATTGCATGCACCCAGGCCCGATACTCACCCAGACCCGAGTGGAACTCCTCCAGGCCGATGTTCACGAGCGCGGCGAGGGCGACTGCCTCGGCCAGGCTGGGGGTCGAGTCAAACCAGTGGGAACGTTGTACGCGCCGCGTGGCCTCATCCAGCATCTCAAGCTGGACTCCCCAGGTGTCGGTGAAGGAGCCAATCAGCGGGCCATCGGAGTAGAGCGACGGCAGGTGGGAGCGCAGGTCGGCGGTTCGGGCCATCAGACTGCCCCCTCTCGAACATCCAGATTGAGATTGCGGAGTAGCACCTGGTCGGTGTCGGAGACCTCGTGCACACCATTGCCGTCGGCGAGTTGTAGGAAGCGGGATGCCGACTCGGTGGTGACTGCTGTGTCTGCGCGAACCAGTGAATACCTGGTGTCGTCCCGAAGGCGCGCGAGAAGCCCGTCAACATCGATGGGCGCCCCGGCGCGACGTGTTGAGATCCAGTCTTGTGCGGCAGTGTTGAGCGCCGACTCGGCCTCGCCCAAAGTCACCCCCGCGGCCAGATGAAGAGGCAGCAGGATGTCCACTTCGATTACTTCGGCTGGTCCCGATTCACCACTCTCGGTGTCGACCGTGAAGTCGAAGGGCTGAACCGCCCTCAGCACGGAACCCTCGGGTGCGGTGAGCGTGGCCGCCGGAGTACCACCGGTGCTGAACTCGAAGGCCACATCAACGATTCTTGGATCCTCCAGGGCGGCCAGGACTGCTTGGGCTCCTCGGAGGGTTCCTCCTGGTGCAAGGGAGCGAACCGCCTCAACCACGCGCCGCTCGAGATCCTCTTTGAGCCCGGGTAGCTCATTGTCCGACACACCAGACCCGGCGAGGGTCAGTGCGGCCGCAACGGTCACGTCCAGGCTTTGGGCCCGGGCCGACAACACCCGAATTCCCGCAGGCCTCAGGTCCTCGATCCGCTCGTTCACCTCCTGCAAGAGGTCTGAATCCGGTTCGCCCTCATACGCGATGTCGATTCGGATTTCGCCGGCCACATCGTTCGGGAACTCCACCACGGCCACATCGTTGACACCCGGAATCGAAAGCACCCCGAACTTCAAAGCGTCGGGTGTGCCTTTTGCAGCAACCGCGAGTGCGCCCTTGGCACGCCGCCGCAAATCCGCGTCGGAGTCTTGGAGGGCTGCCGTTGCAGGCTCATCGTTGAATACTCCCGAGACCCCGGCGATGAGCACCTCGAGCCGATCAAGTGTGTTGGCCTCCACGGCGGGCGTTGACCGAGAAATGCCTGCGGCGACGACCGCCCTGGAAGGTTCTCCCGGTTCGATCACGAGCGGAGCAGTGGTGTGGTAGCGGTTTCCGTCTGCATCTGAGGCGACTGTGGAGGTCGGTACGATGATGCGCCCGAGGGAACCCGGTGCGCGTACAAAGCGCAGCCGGGTTGTCGCAACACCTGCTGGGCGTCGCCGCACCCCCACCAGGGCGACCACCTTGTCCAGATTGGATCCCTCGGCCGTGTCAATGAATGCTGACTCATAGACGTGTTCGAGCAACAACTCCTCGACAGACAACTCCCGGGCCACCGACTCCATCAGGGTCCTGGCGACTGAGCCGATGTTCAGGTCGGTCACCGGCGCCGGACGCGATTGCACGGGGTAGTAGTTGATTGTGACCGTTGAGCCGAAGGGTGGCTGTTGGCCAGATGCCCTGAAGCGGATCGCGTCGTTCTCCTCGTCTGCAGCCCCGGTGGCGAACGTCTCGAAGTCGGAATCGCCGAATCGATGTGGAACAGCCACGGTCTCCATCACCGGATTTCCGTCGATGTCCACCTCGAGATTTCCCAGGGCATCAATGGCCTGGCGTTGCACTTCGATGACACCCTCAAGGTGGCTGACTCGCCTGATTGGCCGGTCGGCCAGCAGTCGCAGTTCGATGACGCCGCCCGCAGGAACCACATGGGTCTCCGCGACCGTCCCACCCGTGAGGGTTGTGAGTAGATCGCGGGTGATGTCTTGATAGGGCCGTGGGGTGAAGGTGTTGGGGTCGAGACTCACAGCTCCACTCCCAGCCCGATCGTGACCGGTTCGGAGCCGTCAACAGGTTGAACGGCCGCCGAGAAGCGAAGTTCCGATGGTCCTTCGGATTCGATCTCGAAGTTGAACGCCACAATGGAGTTCTCAACGCGTGGCTCGCGCTCGATGACATCAAGAACGTGGGCCTTGCACAGCGCCCTGGACGACTCCGTCTTCGCCTCACCGATGAGTTCGTGCAGTCTGGAGCCGTATTCGGCATGTCCGAGGCCACCGAGTTGTCCACGTGGAGTGAGAAGACGCAGGATCAATGCCTGCCCGAGGTTGTGGCGCCCGGACAGCCTCTCAACCCCGGTCAGGGCCGGATCGGTCAGGCCGGCTCCCAATCGCAGGTCGAGGTCGGATTGGTCCTGGGCAGCCATCGTGGGTGGGCCGAGCACGACCCGCAGGTCCTCTCCCATCACCGAAGCGCCGGAAGCCGGTGGGGGACTCATCCGACCATCACCGTGCCAGCCGGGCCCGCGATGATCCCGGCGGGAAGGTCCGCCGGGTCGTTACAGGTCTTCACCGGATCACCTACTCTGGCAATCCCCTTGCCGCCGGCGAGAACTGTCGCCGATGCCACCATTACCGACCCTTGGTTCGCCGGGGGTTTCTGGAACATGACGCCGGGCGGCAGCGCGATGTGGGGCGGGCTGTTGGTGGCGGTGCTGTCCCTGGTGGCAACCGGTTGACCCCCTACCTTCACGGTCGGGACGGTTGCCGAGGTGATTGTGCCGTTGAATGGGTGGGGAAGCGGCGTGGGCACCAGTCCGCCCGGAGTTGGAATCATCACGATGTGGATGTCCACGGCCACCACCATCGAGTTCTGTGTTGCTGCCGGAAGGCCCATCTCAGTTGACCTCCACCAGTCCACCGCTGATGCTGACCTTGCCTGAACCCTCTATGGACACCTCGGGCGCCTTGATCTCGAGGCTGGCTGACGCTTCGAGGCGTATGGAGCCACCGGAGTCGAGCGTCATGGACGCATCACCTGTTCTGACCGTGACGGCTCCTGTTCCGTCGCCATCAATCACGAATTCGGCACCACCGGTGGCAATGGTCACGCTGTTGCCGGTGATCTGGACAGTGGTGCCATCGACGTTCACCGTCAGTTCAGGCGTGGCCGGATCGGCCAGCACATCAACCGATGGGCTACCGCCCGGCGGCAGTTGCAAGACCACCTGCCCATCAGCATGTGCAGGAGGTTCCAGGTCGCGGTGGTAGAGGTGGCCCACCACCACGCCGGCGTGGGGATCCCCATCTGCGAACACCACCACCACCAGGTCGCCAACCCCAGGAGTGGCCGCAAACCCCAGCGCACCCACAGCCACCGGCAGCCGCGGTACCACCACCCGGCTGTCTCTGAGCTCAACGCTGACAGCATGGTCATTCGCGATTGTCGCGGAGGGGTGCACATCGGTGACCACACCGATTGATGCCCAAGCCCGCGCGTCCGACTCGTGGCGAGCAATTCTTGCCACCGCGTCGTACAGCTGGTCGTTCACAACAGGCCTCCAACGGCTCCGGCGAGCACACCAAGCTGTGATGTGTCCCCTGATGCCGACACCCCGGTGAGGACAGTGTGGGACCGATCCCAGCCGAGTTCGTGGGCAACACCGGTGATCAACCAGGGACCTGCCTCCTCACCAGACTCGGTCTCCTGGATCTGGACAACTTCTCCCGGACGCCGGGAGGGCTGCAACCAGCAATCACCGCGGAAGCGTTGTGTCCCCGCAGCGCGACGGGCCGCGGCGCCCCGGTTGGCCGTGTTTACGTCGGTGGCAGTCCGAAGGACTCGTTGGGAAACCCAAGTGCGCTCCGGGGAGGGGTCCTCGGCGTTGGTCAGGGGATCGGTGCTCATGACCCACGCATCCGGTGCCGCAGCTGCCGGTGCACCGCCGCCACCCACTACCGCGAACTCGTGGTCGGCACGCCGGGAACTTGTGGAGATTGCAGTGAACTCCCGGTCGCGTCTCATGGCGACCGTCGGCAGTCCCATGGGCCAGGGCATCACCGACAGGTTGCCGTTGCCGTCGATGGTTGCCACGGCCCCGGCCAGGTCTGCGAGAGCAGCGATGTGTTGGGCCGCGGTGCGACGGGGATCTGCCACATAGGCGGACGTCTGTGTTGTGGCCACGACCTGATTGGTTCCTACTCCGGCGAGGAGGGCGAGCTGCTGGATAATCTGGGTCGAGAGCATGGAGTTGTAAGTCTCCTGGGGCCGAACCATCGCGAGGGCAGAACCCCCGTCGACCACGGTTACGGCGGTGGCGTCTTCGCGGCGGGACACGTCCTGCACCGCTCCCGTGATGATTGTCGCGGCACCGTCACCGCCATCGATTTCGAGCTCCGCGCTGTCGCCTGGTTTCGCCGCGACGTCCACTCCACCCGCGATGACTACCTCGGCCCGGTTTGCCCGGGGCAAGGCGCCCAGTTCAGCTGATACTGCGCGAATCTGTATCGTGTACTGGAGGCGGTCCACGGTGAAACTGGCCGAAGTCGTGAGGCTCATGATCCGAGCATCTCCCCGAGAGCTGAGGTTGCGGCCCCAAGGTTGGATGCGACTTCGGTGATGGCCGACTGAACGTTGTTGACCGGATCGAGAACTCCTTCGAAATCGAAGTCGGCCAGCCCGGCAAGTGCATCGAGAGCATCGAGGGCGGCAAGTGCGCCGTCGACCGCTCCCGCAATGTCTCCGGCGAGGTCGGTCAGGTCGCCAAGAATGTCGGTGTCGAACCCGAGGTCGCCGAGACCGAAATCATCGAGGCCGCCGAATCCCGACAGCTGGGCCGGCGGTGGCAGGGGAGGGCTTTCTGCGAGTTCCAGCGAGTAGCTTATGGCCCCCAGTTCGCCCGCGACCTCGCTCGCAGCGAAGTGCGTGACCACCACCTGTTGGAGGTCGAGGGCAGTCACAATGTCGGCTGCGAATGTTGTCTCATCGCCCAAGGCAGCCATGTCCTGGAGGGATGCAAGGTCATCAAGGGCCGTTTCTCCGCTGAGGATCCCCTGCACAGCGACACGATGACTGGGTCTGCCGCTGCGCTGCTGGGCATGGCCCTCGAGCCCCAATACGGGCACATCGTGAAATCCGGCGTCGAGGCTCTGGTCCACGCGCTGGACAGCGGTGAGGGTGACGTCACCGATCAGGGGCATGGGACGGGCGGTGGTCATCGCGGCACCCCGCGGCGATCTGCTGCACGCTCCAGGGCCTCCGCCAACACCGAGGTGGGGTCGTGGACAGCGCCGGCAGGGCCGGCCTCCGCGGAGGGCTTCGGTGATCCCGACTCTGCGTCTGGAGCGCCGAACGCAGTCGGCAGTTTGGACGCACGGCCCCACAGTTTGGAGGACGGTGGCGCAAGGGGAACAGCCTCGACGCTCCCGGGATGCGCTGGGCGGGTGCCAACGGGTCTGAGGGAGTGCTTGCTGCGGCGCCCCACGGCACCGGAACGAGCCGACATGAACCCGCCGGACTCTGAGCCGGCCTTTTCGGGGATCTCCGGGTAGTCAGGCGCATGGGCGGGTTTGCTCCGGGTAGCCCATCGACTCCCGGGCTGGGGCGAGAAGCGGCTCGTACCGGGTGAGTCCCACTCATTTGAGTCCCTTGCCGATATGTCCACATCCGGCTGGGTGACATCCCTTCGACCCGGTTCGCCCAACCGTTCGACAGGCTTGCTTCGGGCCGGTTCCTCACCACCTGAGGGGGCCCCGGCGCTTGTCGGCCAACTTGGGTCGACCACATCAGCGGTGCCAGCAGCGTACGCAGTTGCCTCGGCCGTCGGAGCTTTGTGACGATCCTCTGCCCCCCCAAATTGGTCCTTGAACGCTGTGGGTCCGCGCCGAGGTCTTGCCCTCTCGATGGAAGCAACTGGATGAAACTCATCCGGCTCTGCGGGCATGACCAGAGTCGCCGCGAGGTGGGCATCGATGGGCTCGGCATCACGAGCCAGAAGGTTTGCTGCCAACGCGTCCCGGATTCGGAGTAATGACGACTCGGGGTCAGGCAATTGGCCGAACTTGCCCGTAGCTGTCTGGGCCTGCCCAGGAGCTTCGGGGGATTCGTTCCCATAGCGGATCGTGGTCCAGGCATCGTCTGCGGAGCGGACCTCATCGGATTGCCCCGGATCTGTCAGCAGCGTCTCGGCAAGCGCCATGGCGATGCGGTCGGCCTCCGTAGCGGTAAGGCCGCAATGGAGGCCGGTTCGTCCCGCTGCACGGCTCACCAGGAGGGACGTCGTTTGGAGAGAGCCAACCAACGATGCCCCCGCCAGGTGCAGGGCCACGGCCTCAAGAGCGGTGTCGACCGCACCGGGACTGAGGTGTACCGCCCCGCCCGAGAGTGTTGCCAATGGCCCTCGGGAGTTGGCCGTCGAACTGGCCGCCGCATCGCGGGCAGCGGTGGGGGAGCCTACACTTGTGCCGGAAGGCGTCGCAAGAGCCACCTTTGCGATCAGCGAGGCGACATCTCGGCCAGTTGGGCCCGCTCCACCGGCGAAGGCGGCCAGAGACATCACGTGATCGCGTTCGCGAAGTGTGATGGCCCGCACAAACTGGCCCAGAAGGCGAAGTGATTCTCCCTCGACGTGCTCTAACGGCACGACCAGATCGCCAATCCTGATCTCTGCGGTGTCGCTGCGGATTTGGATGTGTTCCGACATGGGTCCCCCAGCAGCTACGCCGTGTACCTCAACCGTCCTGGGTTACGCGGGTGGCGGTGAACTGGTAGACAGTTTCGCCATGACCGCCGGCGTCCATCGTGAAGG
>JAHRAZ010000036.1 GCA_020027475.1 Microthrixaceae bacterium | reverse complement strand
CGCGGAGGCGGGGAAGATCGGCGAGGATCACATCGGGCGCCAGGTGGATCAGCTTGTCTTCGGTGTACAGGCGTTCCGGCAGGCACCGCTTCGGCTCTCCGAGGAACACCCCGTGGGGATTCGCCTTCAGGAACTTCAGTGACAGGCCGCCACCGAACGGATTGAGCTTCGATCCGTACGGCCCGAACCGCAGGCCGAGATCGAGAATCCGCTCAACGGACACGAAGCGGGTGAGCGCCCGTCCGAGGACACTGCGGAAGGTCTTCTTCACAGGATGGCCGGTGCGTTTCACCCAGATGCGGCGCAGCAGCTGGCCCATGATCTCGAAGTCCGTGTAACCGGGTGCCTCCGGTTCGAACAGCGGAGGATTGTAGGTGGCCCAATCGATGGTGTCGTAGGTGTGGTAGAAGACGTCGTAGTGACCCTTTTCGAAGGGACCCACCGGCGGCAGGATGATGTCGGCGTGGCGAGTGGTCTCGTTCAGGTACGGATCAATAGAGACCATGAACTCCAACTGGTCGAATGCTTCCTCCAGCAGCTTTCCATTCGGTGCGGAAAGCGCCGGGTTGCCGGCCATGGCCAGCAGCCCCCGAATCCTGCCTTCACCCGGCGTCGTGATCTCCTCGGCCAACACGACCATGGGTAGTTCACCGGCAAATTCGGGCCGGTCACTCACGCGGCTCCGGTAGGTGTCGTGGCTGCCCCGGACCTTGGGGTCGGTGCCGATCGCATCTATTGCGGGGGTCGGGAACATCATTCCACCGGGTTCGTCCATGTTGGCGGTGATGATGTTGATCACCTGCATCAGCCAGTTGCACAGTCCTCCGAATTCCTGCATCGACAGTCCCGTGCGGCCGTAGCAGACCGCCCTCCGCGCGGTCCCGAACTCCCTCGCGATCCGGCCTATGTCGGCCTCCGGGATTCCGGTCACCCTGGCGATGTCATCGAGTTCGAAGTCCTCCACGGCCGGCTGGATCAGATCCCATCCGACGATGTGCCCGGCGAGCCGGCACGCTGTGGCGAGGCCGGCGGCAAAGATCTCCTTGATCAGGCCGATCAGGAACAGCGCGTCGGTGCCGGGGTGAATGAAAAGGTGCTCGGAGCAGTACTCGGCTGATTCGCTCCGACGAGGGTCCACGAGAACGACCTTTCCCCCACGGTCCTGGATGGCTGTCAGCTTCTTGTGGGTATTGGCTCCCGTCGACATCATGGCGCCATTGGACAGCTTGGGATTGGTACCCAGCATCAGGTAGTAGTCGGTGCGGTCGATGTTGGGGACAGTTGCGAGGAACTGGTGGCCCAGCATGAAGTACCACACGAAATTGTGTGGCTGCTGATCGACGGTGGAACCGGTGTAGGTGTTCTGGGTGTCGAGAACGCGGCGCAGCGGGGCCACGGCCAACAACGCGCCAATGTTGTGCGCCGTGCTGCGACCTTGATAGGTGGCCACCGCGTTGTTTCCATGACTGTTCTGGATTCCGGCGAGGCGCGTCGCGACCTCGTCGAAGGCTTCGTCCCAGTCGATCTCGTGCCACTCTTCGCCAACGCGTCGGATCGGGCGACGAAGCCTGTCCGGGTCGGTGTGGACATCCTGGAGACCGGCGGCCTTCGGGCAGATGTTGCCCTTGCTCAACACGTTGTACAGATCTCCTTTGATGGAGTGAATCGTGTCTCCTTCGTAGGTGACAGCGATGCCACACATCGTCTCGCAGAGGGGACAGGTCCTGAAGTGCGTCTGTTGCATGGTGTGTGGCCGAAGGCTTCCTCGCGATTGCTGCTCCGTTAAGGTACTCCCTTAACTAAGGTAATGCAACCCCTTAATTCCCTCCTGGGCATGGCGCGAGCAATGCTGGTAGAGCCATGACGACCTGGTTCACGGCCGACCTTCACCTCGGCCACAACAACATCATCAAGTACTGCAACCGCCCGTTCGACGATGTCGAAGCGATGAATGATGCCCTCATCAGCAACTGGAACGAGGTCGTGGCCGCCGCCGACACCGTGTGGGTCGTGGGCGACTTCGCTCTCGGCCAGATCGCTGAGACACTGCCGATCGCGGCAAAGCTCCATGGCCACAAGATCCTCGTCGCCGGCAACCATGACCGCTGCTGGGACGGCAATGGCCGACGGGTCGAAGGCTGGACCAAGCGCTACCTCGATGCCGGCTTCGACAAGATCGTCCAGGGCCAGACAACGGTCAACATCGATGGCACCAGAGTGCTCGTATGCCACTTCCCCTACCGGGGAGACAGCCACGGCCGGGACCGCTTCGCCGGCCATCGACCTGCCGACAAGGGCGCATGGCTCCTGCACGGACATGTCCACGAGCGGTGGGCACAGCAGGGCCGAATGATCAACGTCGGTGTCGACCTCACCGATTTCCGGCCGATCAGCTCAAGTGAGATCGCCGAATTGATCCAGGCGGGCCCAGCTCCCGATTGAATCATCACACGGGATTCGTGCAGAACGGGACCCGTGTATTGCTGGGACCATGAACGTCACCCTCCAGATCGACCACGATGTCCTGGCTCGTGCCCGGGTTCGGGCCCTCCAACGGGGAACGTCGCTCAACGCGCTTGTTCGCTCCTACCGCGGTGTCCGACTCCGTCACACGCCGGGTAGATTGGTGCTGACCGTCAACACCGGAGCTCCGTCATGATCTACGAAGAAACTATCGTTCTGTCGAAACCCTTCGATGAGGCACTCGCCCAGGTCAAAGAGGCCTTCGCCGCCCAGGGCTTCGGAACCCTGACCGAGATCGACGTGCAGGCAACCCTCAAAGCCAAGATCGACAAGGACATGGGCCGTTACGTCATCCTCGGCACCTGCAACCCGAATCTCGCCGGCCAGGCGATCGACGCGGAACCCCAGATCGGAGTTCTGCTTCCCTGCAATTGTGTCGTGCGCGAAACCGACGCCGGCGTCGCCGTCGAGGCGATGGATCCCGGTGTGATGTCGACGCTCACCGGCAACGACAAGGTGATCCCCATAGCCGACGAAGCGCGCCGACTCGTCAACAACGCCCTCAACCAACTGATCTAGACCGGCCAACTGATCCAGGCCAACCAACTGATTCAGGCCGACAGGAGAAATCATGGCGAGCGCCAACATCAAGTGCCCCGACTGCGGGACCCTCAACCGTCTCCCTGTCGCCACAACCGGCAAACCCCGTTGCGGCAAGTGCCACAAGGATCTGCCGTGGCTGGCCGAGGTCTCCGGCGACGAGTTCGACGAAGTGATTGCGACGTCGTCGATACCGGCGCTGGTCGATCTCTGGGCTCCCTGGTGTGGGCCATGTCATGCCGTGGCCCCTGCCCTCGAGCAGCTCTCCGCCGACATGGCCGGGACGCTGCGGGTGGTGAAGGTCAACGTCGACGAGTCACCAGCCGTTTCGGCCCGTCTCGGCGTGCAGGGAATTCCGACCATGGTCCTGTACCGCGATGGCGAGGAGATCGCACGCCAGGTTGGCGCCCTGCCCGGCGATCAGATCCGGAAATGGGTCGACACCTCACTCAGCTCCGCCTCATAGCCCTTCCAAGGTCGGGACCTCAGCCCACCGGGACGTGCGCGGGTCGGGGACCTACAGATTGGGGCAGTCGGCAGTGACTTTCACTTCGGCCGGCTCGAGAACCTCGCCGGCCGCCAGTGGATTTGCCGCCGTGCCGGTGGCAACCAGTTGACCATCATCGACGGTGACGTCCCCGCCAACCACGGCCCAGAGAGTCTCCGTGCTGGGATCTTCCGCGCCAGTTTTCACAATGATGGTGCCGGTACTTTGTTCGACCGCCACATCCTCATCCACACTGTCAGTGGTCAGGACAACGCTGCCGTTGATGGTGGCGCAAATTGCCTCGACCTCGAAGGACGTGTCGCCGACGGAGACCTTCGCGATGGTGGCGTCTTCACCAAGAGAGGATCCGTCGTCATCCGACGAGTCGTCGTCACCGGAGGAGTCTCCGGATTGCACGGCATCGTCGAATTCTGACGCGTCGTTTGTCGTTTCATCATCCGATGAACAGGCAGCTCCCACCAGCAATAGCGCTGCGAACATTGCAATGATCAGTCGTTTCCTGGTCACGTTCATACCCTCTCGGAGATTTGATTCGCATTATTGCACAGTCCATCGTGACCCAACCGGGAGCACTTCGGCGCCCTCCACTCGTTTTCCGGTGCATCCGTCCCCGCACACCGCTTGAACTCAAGGCGACATCCGCACCAGAGAAACCCGGTTTGGCGGTCCTCCACATGAGAGCTGTCGCTTACGTGAGAGCTGTTGCTGCCCAGAGGATGCCGATTCCGACGAGAAACGCTGCGAGGCTGACGGCCTTGCTGGTGAGCGCGGGGTCGGTGGTGACTTCCGGGAGGAGATCGGTGGCTCCGATGTAGGCAAAGTTGCCGGCTGCGAAGGGAACGAGGTACACCACATTGATCGATCCCGAGAGTGCGTAGGCGACGAGTCCTCCGAGAAGGAACGTGGAACCCGAGGCGACGTTGTAGGCGAGCGCCCGTCTGCGGTCCCATCCGCTGTTGATGAGGATGCCGAAGTCACCGAGTTCCTGGGGCACCTCATGGACCGCAGCCGCGAACCAGGCGATCAAACCCACCCTCACATCGATGAAGAAGGCGCTGGCCACCGCGAGGCCCCCGATGAAGTTGTGGAGACCGTCGGCGACGAGGATCAGGTATCCCATCGGGCGGTGTTTGGACACGGCCCGGTGGCAGTGGTGCCAGTGCAACAGTTGCTCGAGGATGAAGAAGGTGGTGAAACCCGCGAGGAACAGGAGCCAGACCGCCTGGATGTTGCCGAGCTGGTCGATCGCTTGGGGGAGCATGTTCAAGAAGGCGCCGCCCAGAAGTGATCCCGCGGCGAGAGCTACAAGCGGGATGAGGATTCGCTCCAGTCCCTCTTCGCTCAGAAAGAGCGTGATGCTGCCGACCATGGCGATCGCCGTCATGGCAAGGCCGAGCACGACGATCCACGCGAGGACCGACATCAGCGGCCCGGGTCGGCGAACGGTCCGGTGGAGCCACCCGTCACGGGTTCCCCACGCAGGGGTGCCGAACCGGGGGAAGCGTCCCGAGCGATGTGGCGTTGTCGATGTGGCGCCGACGCAGCCACCGCTGCGTCACAGGCCGAACGGGTAGGTGTCAGGCATTCCGTGGACGTCGTGTGCCTCTATCGGTGTAACCGCGCTGGTCTTGTCGAACCAGATGTACTCGTCGAACTGACCGGGAAGTGTGGCCTGAAAGTAGTGGCTCTGCAGCTCGGTCTCGGGACGGTAGATCACACCGATGGCCCGCTCGAGACGGGGCGGGGTCAGCTCGTCCCGCAGCGCCTGCCGTCGAGGGTCGCGGAGGTGCAGCAGGAACGCCGGCACACCACTGTCGTGACAGACACGCTCGTAGCTCTGCGGATGCGACGGTCGGACATCCTTGCGTTCCATCGGTCCTCCCCAGTCCGAGGCCGCTGCCACGACTCCGTGGTCGGTGCCGAACCCGACGATGAATGCGTCGTCGCCATACTCCCGCCGGGTCAGCATGCCCACGTTGTGCTCACCCCGGGCACCCATCTCGGTTGCCGACGCGTCGCCGACGTGGGAGTTGTGTTCCCACACCACCACCTTCGCACCCGGTCCCCGGTGTGCACGTACCAGTTTCAGCGTCTCGAACATGTGAAGGTCGCGGAGGTTCCACGACTCCCGTGAGCCGTGGTACATGGCTCGGTAGTACTTCTCCGCGTTGGCAACCACCATTGCGTTCTGGGTCGCCTCGACGAACGCGCTGTCGTCGTCGGCTGCGTATGCGACACGTTGGCGCAGCAAGTCCGTGAGGGCGGCGACCACGTCGTCCTCACAACCCTCGAAGCCACCCGAGATCACCGCCCGCCCGTAACTCGCGGGATCGTTCTCCCATGGCGTCAGGCAGCCGTACCGACGACGCGCGACGGCTGCGGCGTCAGGATCAACCTTGTCCAGGTAGGCAAGCACCGCGTCACGGGAAGTGAACAGGCTGTACAGATCGAGGCCGTGGAAGCTCACCTGTCGAGCCGGGTCCTCCAGAGTGGAGTTGTGGTCGGCCAGCCAGTTGACCAGTGACAGCACCTCACGGTTGCGCCACATCCATGTCGGGAACCGCGAGAACGGCTGACCATCGCCATGGGACGGTTCGCGACCCCGAATGTATGCATCGACACGAGCCGCATCCGGCCAGTCAGCTTCCACTGCGACCGCGACAAATCCCTTGTGGAGCACCAGTTCTCGCGTGATGCGGTCACGCATCCGGTAGAACTCCGAAGTGCCGTGTGAGGCCTCTCCCAGCAACACCACTGGAGAATCTCCGATCCGTTCGAGCAGGCCACCCAGATCGGCGTCCTCGATCGAACCGAAAGGCTCCGCTGTCTCGGCCACCAGCGCCGGCAGCCCGTGAACCTGAGGGTGTTGCACCTGCTCGCCGGGAGTGAGAACGAGCCGGGATCGCCCGGGGCGTTCTGTTGAGCTGGCCGGGGGAACCGCGTCGTCACCCGGATTTCCCTTCCAACCCTCCTCGCCGACGAGCGGGACGAAGCGCACCGCGCCCAGGTTCCGTTCGTCGAACTCGTCGCCTTGGCGGCGAACCCTGATCAATTCCTGACCGCGCGTCTCGGGACCCACAGGAATCACCAGTCGGCCGCCATCTGCGAGCTGCTCGAGCAGGCTTGGCGGAACCGAAGGCCCGCCGGCAGCCACGATGATCGCGTCATATGGTGCCCGTTCCGGCCAACCCAGCGTGCCGTCACCACACACCACGTGAACCCCGTCGTAGTTCAGCTCCTCGAGGAGGGTACGAGCGCTGTCAGCGAGGGGTTGATGGCGTTCGATCGACCACACCTCGTCGGCCATCTCGCCCAGCACCGCCGCGGCGTATCCCGATCCGGTGCCGATTTCGAGCACGCGGTCGCCCGGCGACAGGTCCAGTGCCTCGGTCATCGCAGCCACGATGTAGGGCTGGGAAAT
>JAHRAZ010000032.1 GCA_020027475.1 Microthrixaceae bacterium | reverse complement strand
CTCCCGGCATCACCGTCCCGATGGCCTTCTCCGCCGCTACCTATGACGAGCACCTCCACATCGGGGTGACCGTGCACGCCGGGCTCCTGCCGGACGTGACCGGCGCCGAAAAGCACTTCGAGGCAGTATTCAGCGGGTTGGTTCCCGACTCCGACTTCAGCGGCGCAGCAACCCGCCAGAACCTAGAAGCCGAGTGACGCCCACAGAGGCAGAGGTCCGGTCCTACTGGTCGACGCTGTCGAACTGGGGCCGCTGGGGTGATGACGATACATCGGGCACGCTGAACCTCGTCTCCGACGAGAAGCGTCGCTACGCCGCCCGGCTCGTGCACGAGGCGACCACCGTCTCGTGCGCGCGCCGGGTACGGTTCGGATCGTCGCCGGACAATGTGTACGGGACTCCTCGGTGTACCGCCGTGGGTCCCGGCGGCAGGCTGACCGACCATCCCGACGAGCCGGCCGCCGCAGCCATCGAAGAAATCTCGTTTGCCTTCCACGGGCGCTCCGTGACCCACCTGGACGCCCTGTCCCACATCTCGTGGGAGGGCCGCACGTTCGGCGACCGGCCCACCTGCGAAGATGTTGGGGGAGGATCGCACCCCTTGTCGGTCACCGTCGCGTCGTCGGGGATCCTGACTCGAGGAGTCCTGCTCGACGAAGCGAAAATGCGCGGGGTTCCGTGGCTAGAGGGAGGCGTGGGCGTTCTTCCCGAGCACCTCGACGCGTGCGAACGGCGACAGGGAGTCCGGGTCGGACCGGGTGATGCCGTGCTCCTTCGCACCGGCTACGGAGCCAAGCGGGCGGATGAAGGCCCTGATCCGGGCGACTCGGCGCAGCCGGGCTGGCATGCCGCCTGTCTGCCGTGGTTGCGCGAGCGGGACGTGGCCTTGGTTGGCAGCGATACGGCCAACGACGTGACCCCGTCAGGCTACCCAGGGATACGCAGTCCGATACACGCGATCGGCATCCCTGCCATGGGCCTCTGGCTGCTCGACAACTGCGACCTGGAGGCCCTCGCCGGAGCCTGCGAGCGACTGGGGAGATGGGAGTTCTGCCTCGTACTGGCTCCCCTGGCGCTGGACGGCGCGAGTGGAAGCCCGGTCAATCCCCTCGCGCTGCTCTGAGCAGAGCAATGGGGGTGTGACGAGGATCGGTACAGGATCCTGAATGGGGTAGCGGTAGTAACGGAGCAGAAACGGCGGTGAGATAGTCGCTGGCGGGCGGGCGGTCGTGGATTCGCTACTCCCGGGCTTCCTTGATCACGCTGGTGCCCGAGCCGTCCTTGCTCGTCCATTCCCAGGTCTCATGGCTCGCGATCCTGCCGTCGTCGCCCAGACGAAGTTCGCTATGGCACTTGCCGCTCGCAATAGCGGCGTCATGGGTGACATGGCTGTAGCGGAACTCCAGGGCGTCGCCGTTGCGAGTCCCGACAAGGAAGCCAAGGCGTACCGACCCGCCGCTGTAGCGGGCCCAGATCAGATCACCCTCCTGGTGATACTCGAAGCGCGTGTTCGCCCCCACGTCGCCCAGCGGCTCGGTGGTGGCGTCAACGAAGTCACGCCCGTCGAGGCTGCCGATGACCATGTTCACGCACTCTACCTTCGACCGCCAGGATGAGACCTGGCAACGAAGAGCGCGAACGCGGGATCTTCACGTCAGCGATGCTTGCATTGCCGCTTCCGGACCACTCTTTGCTGGAAGCGAAACGGACACAATAACTATTTACGGCGTTCAGGAAGCCACTGAGCCGGTAGCGCTGTTTCAGTCGAGACCCAGCAGAGACGCCAAGGACCGCTGAAACAACGTGGGGCCACCGGCAATGGTTTGGCACTAGCGTCTGGTGTGGATCGAACGGGCCGGAGTCGTGTCTAAGAAAACAGCCACAAAGGCTTCATCAGCTCCGGCGCCCAAGCGACCGGGAATCATCGGTCGGATTCGCCTGTCCATGGGCATGGCGCGGCCGACCCTCATACCGGCTTCGAGGCTCCCCGGAACCGAACTGATAGCCCTCGGGGGCTCGGAATCCTTCGCGCTGCCCGAAGTGAGGGCCCTTCCGATCGGCGACGAAGACCGCGAACGTGGTCTCGCCGGAGCCCATCTGGTGCTTCCGCCACCGTCGGTGAGGATGCTGCGGGAGGTGCATCTTCAGGTGAGCAGTGGTCATCTGAGCTGTGGGGACGGCCTTTTGGTGGCCGAAAGTGTTCCGGCGACCGATCGCGGCATGAGGAGCGAACGGCGCCGTCGGAACGATCCCGTCGAGGTGAGTGGCAATGTCACGCCCTACGGATCCAGCACCGACGATGTCTGTGCCCGGCTCACGGAGACGTTGCCGAAGCTGGTCATCCTGCAACATCCGGCAGTGCGCCGTTTCGGACCCGTGACGGTGGTTCACGCCGGCATGGGTCCGCTCGAGAGATTCGTACTCACATTCCGGGATCCCGATCATCTGATCCTGCGGGAATTTGATGCAGCGGCGGTTGTGCAGGGTGAGCGAACCGTGCTGCCGGGTCCGGTCACTCGAGCCGGTACCGCCGCTCTGCCGACATGGTTTCGCCAGTGGCTGGACCGCCATCTCGCCGACAGTTCTCCCCCGGGCGCGTCGTTGATGGTCGCCCTGATGCACGGACCAACGGATCCGTTGAATGATCCAGGGATTCTGGACATTCTCGGCGATCACGGCTTTGTGGTGATCGACACAAAACGCCTCACGATCGGCGACGCTGACTCCTCGGAAACGATCGGGACACTGGTGGGCGCCGTCAGGGATGCGTCCGTGATCGTCGGCGCCTCGGATTCAGCGCTCAGCCACGTGGCCTTCTCCAGGAAGGCGCGGATTGTTCATGTCGGCACCACCGGGACGGTAACCGCCAGGCCACTTCAGGTGGCGGTGTCAAAAGGCCTTGAATACCACTTCACCAAGCCCGCCCTGCTCGAACCGACCCTGACCTCGGTGAGACACGACTGACTTCATTCGCTCTGTGAAGCCAGGAAGCGGCCGAGGTCGAGAAGCTGACGGGTGGTCCCGCCCAACTGAAGCTCGATCTGCTTGGCAGCCAGGAAGCAGCGGTGCAGCGGGTAGTCGCGGTCCACACCGACACCGCCATGAAGGTGAACGGCAGCGTGAACAACTCGTTGTCCACCCTCGGCTGCCCAGAACTTGGCAGTGGCAACCTCTGGCGGAGCCTCGGCCTGTTGTGTCAGGCGCCAGAGGGCCTGATCCGCGGTCAACTTGATGGCGGCGGTATCCATGAATGCATCTGCTGCACGGTGGGCCACCGCCTGGAATGAGGCAATCGGCACATCGAACTGTTTGCGTTCTTTGGTGTACTCCGCCGTGAGGCGGATGGCCTCCTCACATACTCCGACCGCCTGTGCGCACTGTGTTGCCACTGCACGCTGGTAGGCCCAGGAAAGGCTCTGATGGCCTTCGGCCACGAGAGCGGCAGGCGCGTCGGCCAGCAACCATGCAGCCTGGGGATCCCCGAAGGTGGTTTGCAGTGGTTCCACTGCCACGCCCGAGTCCTCGCGTTTGACCAGAAACAGGCCGACGGACCCTCCCTCGATCGCTGCCGGGATTATGGAGGCGTCGGAGGTGAGTCCGTAAGGAACGCAGATCTTGGATCCGGTAATGGAGAAACCATCGTCTGTGCGGGTCGCAACGGCGGTGGGAATCAGGCATTCCCCTCCATCTTCGTGCCACGCAGCGGTGAGTGTCATCTCGCCGGCTGCCACCTTGCGCAGCACGTCGTCTTTCAGTTCCTGCGGAGCGAACTCGGCAATGGGAAGGACTCCGAGCGCCAAGGTCTCCCAGAGCGGCACTGCAGCGCTGGTCTTTCCGGCGACCTCCAGAACGGCACCCAGGGCCAGAAGGTCGAGGCCCGCTCCCCCATTCTCCTCGGGCACGAACGCACCGAGTAGTCCCACCTTTGCGAGTGTTGCCCACAGGGCAATGTCCATGCGAGGGGCACCGGCACGCTCGAGGTCCCGGAGGTGCTCATGTGAGGAGGCGTCACCCAGAACCTGATTGGCCAGTTCGGCAATTGCTTCTGCTTCTTCAGTGGGTTGGAAGTCCATGGTGTCCCCGATTCAAGAACGAAGGGCCCGTGGAAGGCCCAGTCCGAACATGGCAATGAGATCTCGCTGGATCTCGTTGGTTCCGCCGCCGAACGTGAGAATCACCAGCGAGCGGTAGTTGGTTTCCAGACGTCCCTGAAGGATTGATCCGAAAGAGTCGGTCTGGAGGTATGAACGAGGTCCGAGGATCTCCATCAGCAAGCGGAAGGTTTCGAGGTAGAACTCGGTGCCGAAGGTCTTGATCGAAGATGCGTCAGCGACGTCCATCTCACCCACGGTGGCGGTCCATGCCACCTTCCAGTTGATCAGCTTCAGGTACTCGAGGCCGGCATGAACCCGAGCAAGATTCAACTGAACCCACTCGTGATCTATCACTCGTGTGCCGTTGGCTTCACGTGTTTCCCGGGCCCAGCTCAGAACCTCGCCGTAGGACTGCTCCAACAGTCCGGGGGAACACAGTGTGACCCGCTCGTGATTGAGTTGATTCACGATCAGGTTCCAGCCGTTGTTCTCGCCGCCGACCAGGCGGTTCTTGGGAACACGAACGTTGTCGTAAAATGTGGCGTTGATGTCGTGACTTGCCAGCAGGTGTAGCGGATCTGAGCTGACTCCCGGATCCTTCATGTCCACGATCAGCATCGAGATACCCTTGTGCTTGGGTACGTCAGGACTGGTTCGCACAGCCAACCAGCAGTAGTCGGCGTCCGAGGAAACCGAGGTCCACATCTTCTGGCCGTTCACGATGTACTCGTCGCCGTCGAGAACCGCCCTGGTCCGTAGCGCGGCGAGATCAGTACCGGCCTCATTCTCCGAGTACCCGATGCAGAAGCGAATGTCGCCCGCCAGTATCTTGGGCAGGAAAAAGTCCTTCTGCTCGTCGGTTCCGAAATTCATGATCGTCGGGCCGACCGTGTTCACCGTGAGCATCGGGATGGGAGCTCCCGAACGCATCGACTCGTCATAGAAGATGAACTGATCGATCTGTGGACGACCCTGACCGCCGTATTCCTTCGGCCAGCCGATCCCCAACCAGCCATCGTCAGCCATCTGCTTGACGAGTTCGCGGTTGACCGGTCCGGTGCCCATCTCCCGATGAAGCTCTTCTTTGACCTCAGGGGTCAAAATCCTGTCGTAGTACTCGCGAAGTTCGTCGCGTAACTTCAGTTGTTCGTCGGTGTAGGCAATGTACATGGGTTCCCCCGCTTGACTGGCGGCTGCGAGACGCGTTCCTCGGCTGAGGCGGGCGCGGCCGACGATTTCGGGGCTCCGCGTTCATCCTGCTTTGTCTTCAGCAGCGGAAACTGTAACGCGTTCTAGTCCTGCCAGCGATTTGGGTAACGCCGGGGGAAACAAACATGCCCCACGGGAGAAAGATGCCTCGGCCAAGTGATGCCGGGGAAGTACCGAGCGATTCCGTTTCGGTGATTGTGATCTCTACGGGTAGCGTTGCTTCCCATGTCCAGCCGTCTTGAGATCGAATTGACCAGTGAGCGCCCTGATGGCACTTGGACATGGCGCGCTGCCGGCGCAAAACAACCCAAGGGGGATCTCGACGCCATCCTGCTCCCACCCGGCACCGCTGTCGGTGCAGTGCTGAAAGTCGATGCCGAAGTACTGGTTGACGGTATTGAGATCATCGCCGTTCTGGCACCAAAAGCCCCACGAACGGAGAGTGGCAGACTCGAGATTCTGGGCTCCGGCAAGAGTGAACCGCTCGTGACCACGCAGCTTGCAGGCAAGGGCAAGGGCAAGGGGAAGGGCCGCAAGGGAGGCCGTGGTTCAGACCGCTCAGGCGGTGACAGTCGTCCAGCGGCTCCCCCACGGCGCCCGGATCCGAAACGCCTCCGCCCAGGACGCGAGCATCGCGACGCTCTGCTGGCCGATCTTGCGCCGGAGCAGCGCCCGATTGGCGAACAGGTTCTGCGCGGTGGCATCCCCGCCGTGCGTGAACAGATCGCGAAACAAAACGAACAGGCCGCCAAAGACAACCGACCGAAACTGCCGGAAGGCCAGGTTGTGGCAATGGCGGAGAAGCTGGTGCCGCAACTGCGTCGTGCGGAGTGGCGCGATCGGGCCGAGGCCGCTCTTGCGGACCTTGAAGAGCTGGACCTCCGCGACCTGCGTTCGGTGGTTGTTGCAGCCGAGGACGGCGCTCGCGACGAAGAGACCCGGGCCATGAGCGAGCAACTCTCGCAAGGTCTGACCCGCCGGGTCTCCGAAGAGCAAGGTCTCTGGGTCGATGACATGACCGAGAACCTCGATGCCGGCCGTTTTGTGCGCGCCCTTCGCATCTCCTCGCGGCCTCCGAAGGCCGGCGCTCCGGTTCCGAGCGCACTCAGCGACCGTCTTGTGACCACAGTGACCGAGGGGCTCAACAGTCGAACCAAACAAGAGGTGTACGCCGCTACTCTGGACGCACTTTCCTTCTCACCGGTTCGCGCCAGGGTTCGAATCACCAGCAAGCCGGAGAAGCCGTCCGAGGACCTGGTGGAGGCCGTGCGTCGTACCGCCGACAAGCTGCCCGATATCGCGGCGGAATTCGGTGTGGATCCCAAGGAAGCCAACGCCGCGCGTCGTCGATACCGGGCCAAGCGGCGCGCTGACGCCAAGGCTGCCAAGGAGGCGCACAAGGCGGAGTCCGCTCCAGCCAACAGGCCGAAGAAGGATGGACCGAAGTCCTACAAACCGCCGAAGGCCGAGCCTGAGGAATCCAGGGACCCTGAAGAACCGCAGGACGCGCAAAAGCCGCAGGACGCGCAAGAAACCAATGACGCGGACTCGACGCAGGAGACCAAACAATCTGAATCCACGGCTGATGGGGCCGCAGGTAGTGGTGAGGCTGCGGATTCGAGCGATTCGGACGAAGCAGCTGGTGGCGACGACTCAGCCGCTTGAGAAGCGTCCTGTCAATCGAGGTACTCGAGTATCTCCTGCGGAGTGTTGGCCACCAATCCTGAGGGTGGGTTTGCCCGAACCCGTTCGTTCCAACCTGCCCATACGAAGCGGCAACCGACTTCCTCGGCGCATCTGAGGTCTCCCCCGCTGTCGCCTACGAGCAGGACCTGAGCGGCGTCGAGATCCATCTGCTCGAGCATCGGAACCAATGACTTGTGACCCCAGTCGAACGCGTCCGCGCACATCACCAGTTCCGGCTTCCAACCGAGGCGGTCCAGTTCGATTCCGGCTGACGTGGGGTGTTTGTTGGAACAGATGGCCCAACGGTCGAGTTCTCCGAGCAACTCTGCGGCTCCGGGAAACGGCCGGGACACTTCGGTGTCGTAGGCGGCGACATAATCGTCCAGAGAGACTCCGAGGCGTTCACATTCCTGCGCCACCGCTGACCCCATGACGACATCGGAGCGCGAGACACCAAGAAGATCCATGGGAGCCAACAGCGCCTCGTCGGAGTCAATCAGAGTGCCGTCGAAGTCGAAGATGACGATCTCGCGATGTTGCATCGCGCAACGGTACCCGTGGCCCGCGTTGGACCTGCAAGCGTCCTCTGCCTAGATTGCCCACCATGACGGTTGAGTATGAGAAACAAGGCAACATCGGCATCATCACGATCAATCGACCCGAGGCGCGCAACGCAGTGAATCGCGCCGTCGCAACGGGCATCGAATCGGCGATCGACCAGATCGAGGAAGACCCTGAGGTCTGGGTCGGCATTCTGACCGGCGCCAGAACCGAGAAGGGCTACATCTTCTGCGCGGGTGCAGACCTCAAGGAGATGTCAACCGATCCCGGCGGGATGAGCACCAAGAAGGGTGGGTTCGGTGGATACGTCCAGCGCGAACGCACCAAGCCGGTCATCGCTGCGGTCGACGGTCCGGCCCTCGCCGGCGGTACTGAACTGGCCCTGGCCAGCGACCTGTTGGTTGCCTCCAGGGCCGCCAAGTTCGGTATTCCGGAGGTCAAGCGCAACCTGGTTGCCGCCGCTGGTGGTCTCTTCCGGCTACCGCGGGTGCTACCTCGCAACATTGCCCTCGAGTTGGCGCTCACAGGGGCACTCGACTTTCCCGCTGATCGAGCCTACGACCTCGGCTGGGTCAACCGCCTTTGCGACGAGGGCGAGGCTCTCGAAACGGCGAAAGGTCTGGCTGCGGAGATCTGTGCCAACGCTCCATTGGCCGTGGCAGAGTCGCGCAAAATCATGATCGAGGCAACTGATCAGCCCGACGAAGTCGGCTGGCAGATGTCCAATGAAGGCATCGCCAAAATGTTCGGTACCGAAGACTTCAATGAAGGGCTCACGGCATTCATCGAGAAACGTGATCCGATCTGGAAGGGCCGCTGAGACTCAAACCAGGGTTTCGATGATTCCCTGATCGGCCAGGAATTCCGCCAGGCCATCCACAAGAGGCAGCTCGGGTACGGTCCAGACCGGGATCCAAGCTGCCTCTTGCGCGTCATCTCCAGCGGTCGGCTCGCCGTGATCAAGAATCGTGACCTCGAAGTCGAGCACCACGTGATGCTGACCGTCTGAGAACACCTCTGCCCAACCCATGAAGGCGCCACAGACACCACCAAGGGAGGTCTCTTCCCTCAACTCCCTCACAACCGCTCCAGCGAGGGTTTCGCCGCGCCTGACCCGGCCACCCGGTACCGACCACTTGCCGGCCTGGGGAGCGAACTTTCTGCGAACCATGAGAAGTTCGTTGACCCTCGTTGCCACCGCTCCAACACTCAGTTGTGGGCCATGTTCCCCGCTGGGCTCGCTCGGGTGCTCGGAAGCAGTCATGTCCATTCGCTGTCTCCTCAGAGCCGGGTTTGCACCACGAGCTTGCGGGTCACCATGGCATGGTCCTCGAAGAAGTTCTTGGTGTGGCGGTCTCCGGGCAGGGCAACCGAATCCAGCGTGACGCAATTGGCGGCAACTGCCGTTCCCTTTGCCGATTCGAGAATCCTCGTGCCCACACCCACGCCCCGAGCCTCCGGGGTGACGTAGATCTCGAGCAGGTCAGCGGTGGATTCGCGGATCCGCAGGGCCCCGTATCCCAGAACGTCTTCGCCCACGAGACCGGCGATGAGTACTAGATCGGAGGTCGACAGGTCGGAGGTCCTGCCAACGATCTCGGGCAACTCGGTACGCAGGGATTCCCCACCCTTGCGGCCGGCGAGTTCACCGCGTGCCTCCTGTGCCAGAGCGCGAATTTCGTCCAGATGGTCTCCTGCGGCCTGCACGGCAGTGACTGGCTGCGGCTCGCATGGTGGATTCGGAATGTTGAGCCAAGTCATCGTGGTGGGGTTCAAGTACCGAGGAGTTGATCGACCCGGTTCAGGATTGTTCGCCTCTGGCGGTTTGCGGTCTCGAAGGAACGGATTGCAGTCAGTTCGAATTCGGTCAGGGTCCGAAGCCTCGGGACGATCTGTGCGGCGGCCAAGCTCTGATAACCGGGAATTGACAGTTGTTCAGGATCGAGGTCGTCAGGATCGAGGGATTCCTCCGACACAGAAGATGCTCCGACCGACGAATCCCCGGGCCGGAGAGCCTCCGCCACGGCAGAACCGGAGTCGGAGCCCTTGCGGTCGCCAAGTTTCGAATCGCTTTCAAGCCCGCCGGGTCGGTTGCCCGGGTCGCCGGGGGTCATCGCGTTGAGCAACCGTTCGCAACCGAAACGATCGAGCAAGGCGCTCAGGAATTCCACCTGTTCCTGGGTGCGGCCGACCAATCTCGGGACAACCCCTCTGAATTCGCCTATGGCCCGGTCAAGGTGCACGCTGCTCAGCCCTTGCGGGAGCGCTTGATTGCGGCCTCCACGACCGCAAGGCCGTCGCAAGGGTCATAACCCTCGGGACAACTCAGGTTGCCGGGTCGGCCGAACTGGCGAGGATGGTGAATCATGAAGCAGGTCGTGCAGGTGAATTCGTTGTCACTCTTGGCCGCGACCCTACCACCACTGACAGTGGTCGGTTGCGGGTCGGCATCTTCTTCGTCCTCGTCGTCATCGTCTCCGGCTGCGATTCGATCCTTCAGGATCGCGTTGAGGTCAGCCTCAACGTCATCCGGGTTGAGGTCGTCGTCCTCGTCGTCATCGTCCGCGGCATCAGCCGCTTTTGCCGTGGGAACGTCGTCCTCGTCGTCATCCTCATCGTTGTCCTCGTCTACTTTGTCGCCGGCATCACCGCCCTCGGGCAGCTCCGCATCGGGATCATCGTCGACCAGGTCGTTGTCTTGTGGGGCCTCGTCCTCGAGATCCTCATCTTCATCTTCGAGCTCATCGTCGAGCTCGTCATCGGGTTCTTCTGCCATGTCTTTCGATTGCTGTCTGGGGAGTTGGACGGACTCGTCTTGATGTTGTCCGGGGCGCGGACCCTACCCGCGCAGGAGGGCCCGGCGCATCATAGACACATGAATCGGGCAAGTCTGCCCATTGGAGCGATTCTGCTCGGGGGCTGCTCGGTCTCCCACTGTCTCAACGGGCCCCCGGCAGTGTGCTCGTGCCGCAGAACTGCTCGTGCCGCAGAACTGCTCGTGCCGCAGAACATTGCACACCGCGGAAACCTCTGCGCTTGCTCTGTGCCTTCGGCCCGGATGGGGTTTCAGTCCTGTTCGCCACTAATCGTCGGTGTTGGCATCGTCGGTGTCAGCCGACGTGTCACGCTTGGTCTCAGCTCTGCGTTCCGAGGCGATACGTTCCAACTCCGCTTCTCCGGAATGATCCACGTATCGCATCATTTCGGCGATCGCACGATGGCCGGCGCGTTCCTCGATCAGGCTGTGCATCCGCTGGGCGACCACGCGGTAGCTCGGATGCCCCTGGACTGATGAACGCAGTTCGAGCAGGTGGATCGCCTCGCGAGCGTTGAACTGCATCACGTATCGAACCCGGTGAGCGAGTGAGACGGCGTAGGAGGCACGATCAGGGAACTTCTCCGACAATGTGTTCCAGAGGCCCGCAGAAACCTGCATTGCTGAGTCGAAGTCGTCGGCCAACCCTGCATCTTCGAGCGAAACCGGCCTGACGTATCCGTGGTTGGGAGTCAGGTTCTGCCATTCGACCGTTGCCATTCGGTGGCGCTGGAGATCACGGAAGGCGCCGTAGTCCGACAGAATGTCGAAGCGGTAGTCGGTGCGCTCCAAAGCCCGACCGGGTTTGTGGCGGCGGTTCGAGCGATCACCGAAGTAGTTCTTCATCACCGTGAGGCGGTCCTCGGTGGACATGCGCACAACCCGCTGAAGGATCGTTGATTCGCTGAGGCTCGTGTACGGGTAGAGCATCGCAGCCACCACCTTCAACTCACCGTCGGGATCAAAGTCGACCAATTCCACGCCCGAGGGCTCCTCGGCGGCACTTCGATCATCGAGCATCTCGTACGCGAGCGTTTCCATCGCGGCGCGGTTGGTGGCGAGATACTCAGAGGTGACCACCCCCCGCTCGGGCAGGTCCACACGCTTCAGGAAACTTGGTACAACCTTGCGCAGCTCAGTGAGCATCAGGTCGGAGTAGTTCCTGGCTTCGGGCAGCGGATGCGACCGCATTCGCAGCAGGAGGGCCTCATAAGCCTGACCCGAGCCGTAGATGCCGACATTCGACAGCGCAGCCGCAGGCAGAATTCCCCTCACGGCATCGAATGCCTTCGCATGGATTGCCTGGCGATAGGCGAAGTCGGAGTCTGATTCACTCTTCGGATTTCTCGTGCGGAAGTGCTCCACCATGGATTGGGCGAGTCGGGAATACGATTCGAAGATTGAATCCATGTCCGATACGTATCGGGCACCCACGTTGGAGCCGAGGATCTCGGGATCACGGAAGTAGCGGTATCGGCCGCCAAGGCGGCCGTCGTAGTTGATGTACCGGGTGGACTGCTCGAGATAGGACATGAGCCTGCCCCACTCGAGAATCTTGGTGAGAACGTTTGAGGCCTGCTCACACGCGAGGTGAACCCCGCCAAGTTGGGCCACGCTGTCGTCGCCGTACTCGAAGAACACCCGTTCGTAGAGTTCCTCCGCACGCTCCAGGCCAATCGTGGCATCAACGGTTTCGTCGCCGGAGGTATCCAGCTCCACCACGAACTCGTCGAGGAACAGTCGGCGCAGGGACTTTGCCGACCGCGAGTAGCGGGCGAAAAGGGCACCCTTGACCACCTCGGGGAGGTTGACCAGAGCGAAGACCGGCCCGTCGAGGTTGGTGAAGTACCGGCGCAACAGCGTTTTCTCGTCTTCGGAAAACTGCTCGGTTGCGTATGTCGGCGGCCCATTCACGGGCCACAGACTAGATGCGCGCGGCTAGCTGGGTGATGACCATAGATCCACAATCGTGCAGGCCAGCGCTTTGGCACCGTCGATCACCGCCCGGTCCCCCGCTTCCGAGCGGGCACAGACGGCGAATTCCTCGGTGTGAATACTCGTTCCACGCGGCGCAACAGCGATCATCGGGTGGATCGACGGCACCTCATGGCTCACGTTGCCCATGTCGGTCGAGCCGATCACCGGACCGTCAACCAACGGATCTTCGCTCACCCGGCCCAGCGCGGCTGCATTGCGCTCGTATGCGGCCAGGATCATCGGGTCATCGACCATGTCCGCATACGGCGGGTCCAGCCACTCGTGTTGCATAGAACAACCGGTGGCCAGCGCGCCCGCTGAGAGTGCATCCAGGACCCTGGCTCTCAGTGCCTCCAGGCGGTCCGCATCCGCCGCCCGCACATACCAGTGCGTCGCGGCGTGTGCAGGAACGATATTCGGCTTGTCCCCGCCGTCGGTGAACACGCCGTGGATGCTTTCTTCTGCGCGTATGTGTTGCCTGAGTGCGGCAACGTTCATGTATCCCAGCACGGCGGCGTCGAGGGCGTTGCGACCAACATCGGGCGCAGCGGCAGAATGGGACTCCTTGCCCGTGTAGGTCACATTCAGGCGGTGGATGGCCACGCTGGACATGGTGGGCAGATTGCGGTCCGCCGGATGGACCATGATTGCGGCGTCCAAGCCCTCAAGGGCCCCTTCCCGGGCCATGAGGACCTTTCCTCCGCCACCCTCTTCGGCCGGCGTGCCGAGGATTCGTACCCTGCCACCTCCGCGCTCAGCAATGGCGGCGGCGGCAAGACCCGCTCCGAGCCCGGTGGTGGCGATGATGTTGTGCCCACACGCGTGACCAAGCCCGGGCAGGGCGTCGTACTCGCACATGATGCCAACTTCGATGCCCTCGGAGCCGGCGCTCGCCTCGAACGCCGTTTCCAGTCCATAGGCCTGCCTGGTGGCCTTGAGGCCGGCGGAGTCGATCACGTCACAGAGCAGATCGTGCGCAAATTGCTCCTGAAAACCCAGCTCGGGGTGTTCCCAGATCTGGTGTGAGACATCAATCAGAATCTCCGACATCTCGTCGACCAAGGCGATGGCATCGGACTTGAGAGCGGACACCTCCTCTGATTCACCCGAGGCGGAATCCGAGGAGTTCCCTGTCGCGGCTTTGGCATTCATGACGAAATCACGGTCACAACGTACAGCTGCTGGAGCCACACCGTCGATCAGAAATCATGGCGCAACACGATCTTGCCCAGCTGTTCCCCAGAGCGGAGACGATCCAGCGCGTTCGGGTACTCATCGAAGGAATGAACGGAGTCGATGTTCACGGCCAAGCCCTCGGTCAACATCGTCTGGACAAATCTGAACTCCTCCTGACTCCCACAACTGGCACCCAGGATGTTGAGCTGGGAGAAGAACAGCTTCGGCAGTTCCAGTTCCACCGTGGAACCGCTCGTTCCCCCACACACGCACATTGTCCCGCCACGTTTCAGCGCAGCAATCGAAGCGTCCCAGGTAGCGGGTCCGATGCTGTCCAGCACGATGTCGGCCTCCACGTCGTAGCGCTGCGCTGATGAGTCATGTGCGCCAGCGGCACCGTGGTCGAGTGCCCATTGCCTCTTGTGGGGTTCCCGGGAGGTCACATGGACCTCGGCGCCCAGGTGCTCAGCGATTGCCATCGCAGCGCTCGCTACTCCCCCACCGATACCGGTCACCAACACCACCATGGCCGGTTTCAACCCGGCCCTTCTCAACAACCGCCAGGCGTTCGTGCCGCATATGGGCTGGGTTACAACCTCTTCCCAGGATCTGTTGGCCGGTTTCGATTCCAACTGGTGGGCCTGCACAACGCAGAACTCGCTGTGGCCACCCCACGTGTGTTCTCCGAGGATCCGCATTTCAGGATCCAGCACGGAGTCGATTCCCGCCACCAGAGCCGACCGTGGAACCAACGCAGGGTTGATCACGACCTCATCACCTGTCTCCCATGTGGTCACACTCGATCCAGTGGCTGCCACCACACCGGCCACGTCGCTACCCGGCACATGGGGTAGACGCGGCGGCGCGGGACGACCCATGGTGAGCCAGATGTCCATGTGGTTCAAGGCACTGGCAACCACGCGCACGGTCACCTGATCAGGACCGGGTTCCGGGGTCGGCAGATCGGACAGGGCATATTCGCCGGGGATCGCACCAAGCGTCCACGCTTGCACGTTCAGAATCCTTCCAGATCGACCGCGGTGCGCTTCACACGACCACCACGATCGCCGATGCAACACATCTGATCTCGAGGACCTGACCCCGGCCCACTGGATCGCCGTCGACAATGATGCGGCCTTCGGCCATCAAATCCGGCGTGTGATGGGCAGCCCTCCGGAGCCGAAGCTCCGGATGCGGCAGATGCGATCCGGTTCGTTGTCGACTTTTCGAGCGAATTCGGTCCCACCAACCCAATTCGCCAACTGTGACGTCGATGAGGCCGTCGCCGGGATGGGCGCGGGGTCCAACGTTGTCTTCGCCGATGAACGCTGCGTTCATGGCGACAAGGCTTTCGCCGGAGAACCGCTGACGGCCGCCACGCGACTCCAGGTGGGCGAGGAACACCTCGGTTCTTGTCGAGCCGTTGGCGTCGGCGATGGTGGCCAGTCCGACATCCAGCGGAAACCTCATGCCGGCACCGCCGCGCAGGTCCGCCGTGGTGTGCCTTGGGCTGCCGAGCGTCCGGTGGAGGTCACCGCCGGTCAGGCCGAACTCGGGTGTGTCTTGTTGCGACTGCGTATTCGGGCTGACAAGAGCACGGATGAACTCTGCGGGATCGAGGGTTTCCGAGAGCTGCCTGTCGGAGGCAAATACGGCGCGCCCCATGGCCAGCGCTCCGGGCTGGCCCCAGTCCTCTCCGCGTTTGATCATTGGGGTTTGGCACCTGCCAACACGAGATCCCTCACCAGGGCCGCCGCAGCTGCATCGCACCGACTCGCCAGCACCGAGGGTGCGATGTCGCCCAGTTGGCGCAAGAGGTCAACGAGCTGCTTGGTGTTTCGAACGAAGTCGCCACCGGTGAGCACATTGTCTTCGTCGGTGCCCAGAGTGTCCTCGAGTTCGGCGCCGCTACACCACCGGAAGGCGGCAGATGCAAAGCCGGCGGATGGTTCCCTCGTGAGCGGTACCCGGAACTCGGCTTCCTTTGCGTTGAGTTCCTTGTGGATCTGGCACAGGTGCCGGAAACGTTGCTGCATATCGGCGCTGGGCAGACGTGGCGGAGGTGGGTCGTCGGCACCGCGGTGTTCGTGGGTGATGCAACTGACCATCGCAGCTACACCTGCCGCTTCGAGTCCATCGAATAGTCCGGCCTCCATGGCGAGGCCCACCAGCAGGTCGGACTCATGGAATACTCGCTTCAGTCGCGAACCAGCGGGTGTGAGGACCCAATCCACAAGCATTCCCTTGGCTTCGAGTACTGCGATCACTCCGTTGAAACGCTCCACGAGATCTCGATCCCCACGTGACATCCGTTTCTCGGTGCGATCGAGCCGCCGCTCGGCCTTGTGGAGATCGCGACTGATGGCCATGGCCCTGCGACGCTCTGGTTCAAGATGGAACGGATGGGCTTCCATCCGTTGCCTAGCTCGGGAATACTCTGCGTCGGCAGAGGTGTCTGCTACTCGCTGCCGCCCGCCCTTCAACTTCTTGGTGTTGATCCGACGCAGTTGAGCGGCCGCCTCCTCCTGAAACGACTTGTCGTTGGGTTGGTGGGGTACCGGAAGGTCGACATGGGTCACCAGCCGTGGTGGGGACGAGTACGTCTTTGCGTCGAGACGAACCGGGTTCGCCCGGGCGGTCAGGGCCATCACCTTCGGTCGGTTCTTGCGCACGGTCGTGGAAATCACCACAAGAAGCCGGTCGCCCTTTGCGGTGGAGACCTCGATCACATCTCCGACGGTCAGGTCGGACAGAAAGCGCTGTCTGGCATCGGAGTTGCTGGCGTTGCGCCGAAGCCGCTTCTCCTGATCAGCCAGCCTGATGTAGTCGCCGATTTGCTGCGATTCCACATCCGTCAGATCGACCAGCTCCAATCGCAGTTCGCGGACTGTGTTTCGCAGTTCTTCGAGTTCGAGCCGGTTGCCGGCGACTGAGCGATCCGCCTGAAACTGTCCGAAGGAACGGGCGAGGACTCGCTCGGCCTCGGAACGGTCGTATTTCTCGACCAGGTTCGCTGCCATGTTGTAGGTGGGCCGGAACACGGATCGGAGCTTGAACTCCTTGCTGGCAGCCAGTTCGGCAGTTTGGGCGAACGAGTTGTATGGGCTCCAGAGCACGACATTCGTGCCCTCGGTGTCCAACCCGCGTCGACCGGCCCGACCGCTCAACTGAGTGAATTGTGCGGGTGTCAGCATTTCGTGGCCATCACCGGTGAATTTCGTGAGCTTGTCGATGACCACGGATCTGGCGGGCATGTTGATGCCCAGCGCCAGGGTTTCGGTGGCAAACACCACTTTCACGAGTCCACGGACAAAGCACTCCTCCACGGCTTCGCGAAATGGTGGCACCATCCCGGCGTGGTGGGCAGCAAGGCCGTTGCACAGGGCGTCAAGCCACTGGTCGTATCCCAACACATCGAGATCCGCGTCACTCAATGTCTGCATGTGTGCGTCGGCAACATTGCGAATCTCTTGGGATTCTTCGGCCGTGGTGAGCCTCAGTCCATCGGAGTGCGCCAGCCGGGCGGCCTCGTCGCATCCCTTTCGACTGAAAATGAAGAACAAGACGGGTAGCAGGCCGAGGCGATTGAGTTCCTCTACGATCTCGGTGCGGCGTGGGGTGCGATATCGAAGTCTGGGTCGTCCAGTTCGTTTGGTGCTGCGGCGATTTCCCTGATCGAACCTGTTGCCCTTCGGATTGGGAGAGCCACTGACCAGCAATGGAGTGAGGCGAATCTCGTTTGCCTGGCGATCCGCCACCATGTGGAGGTGCTCGAGATCGATGGGTCGCGTGTGTTCCAGGATTGTTCGCGTTTCACCCCGGATGGAGGTGATCCAGGCACCCAGCTGAGCGGCATTCGAAACGGTGGCCGACAGACAAAGGAAGCGGGTCCGTGCCGGAGTGTGAATCAGCACTTCTTCCCAAACCGGGCCCCGGTAGCGGTCCTGCAGGAAATGCACCTCGTCGAGTACGACCCACTGGAGGTCGGAGAGTGCGCTGGAACCGGCGTAAGCCATATTGCGCAGTACCTCGGTGGTCATGACCACCACGTCGGCCTCTGGATTCAGCGAATGATCTCCGGTCAGAAGGCCTACGCGCTCCCCACCAAGTACCGCCTTCAGGTCGTTGTACTTCTGATTCGACAGAGCCTTGATCGGAGTTGTGTAGAACACTCGGCCGCCGCTCCTGAGTGCTTCGTCTATCGCGAACTCCGCCACGACGGTCTTGCCAGAACCGGTCGGTGCCGCGACCAGCACGTTGGTACCTTCCGTGATGGCCTCACGGGCCTGGATCTGGAACTCATCCAGCTCGAAATCGTGGGGAAAATGGCTAGTTGTCATTTGCTGCAGCCTTGGCCTTACGACGGACGATCAAGCGGCCGAGGAGGATGCTCAACTCGTACAGCAGATACATCGGTATTGCCAATGCGAACAGGCTGAACGGGTCCCCCGACGGTGTGATTCCCGCCGCCAGCACGATGATCAAAAGAATGGTTGGGCGGCGCCAGCTTGCCAGCTTCTGTGGCGTCACCACTCCGACCATCTGAAGCGCAACCATCAAGACCGGAACCTGAAAACCCAGACCAAAGGCGACGATCATGAACATCGCCAAGCGGGTGTAGCTGCCGATGCCGGACCGGACTTCCACTTCACTGCCCGCTACTGCGATGAGGAATTCAGTGGCCCGAGTGAGTGTGAAGTACGCAATCGAACCACCGAGTGCGAACAATGCCAACGCGGCCACCACGAACGCAAGGGTGTACCGACGCTCGGTCTTGTAGAGGCCAGGTGCCACGAATCGCCAGATCTGCCAGAGGATCACGGGCATGGCCAGGATCACTGCGCCCCATCCGGCGATCCGCATTCGCAGTGCGAAAGGTTCAACTGGATTCACCTCGAGGAACTTGCAGGTTGCCTCGGGATCAAGAGCCGTCACTGCTGTGCAATATGGCTGGTTGAGCCAATCGACGAGAAGGTTGTAGCTGAAGAACGCCGGTATCAGGGCGATTGCCACAGCCAGCAGACTGATGAACAGGCGCTTCCGCAGTTCGCGGAGGTGCTCTGCCATCGCCATCTGGCCAGGATCTCTTTCGGCCCCGCGAAGGAGGCTACGCCTGGAGGTCATGTGGATTCGTCTGTACCACTCGACTGCACCAATGACTCTGACCCATCGTCAGACCCCGTTGAGGTGCCACCGCGCCCCGGGTCCAACTCGGCGGAATCTGCTTCGTCAGCGATCAGTTCGGACGTGGATCCTGCCTCAGGGCCGGTTGATTCCGACACGGGTCTCCCCGGCTCCGGATCTTGCCCAACGGATGGGAGGGCGCGCTCCACAATTGCCGGCAAATTGGCGGCGGGTTCCTCGGACGCGTCGTCCGGTTTGCTGTCCGCAGCCGCCTTTGCGCGCTCTTCGGCCTCGGCTTCCAGTGCGTATTCCGCAAGCTTCTGCCTGGGTCTGGCGGCGAATTCCCCGAGTTCGCGGATCGGCTGCATCGCTGGGTCGTTCATGACGTCGTTCATGTCGCCCGTCATGTCTGTGCCGAGCTTCTTGAGGTTGTTTATCGTGCGGCCGGCACTGCGAGCCATCTCCGGAATACGTTCGGGACCCAGAACCACCAGAGCGAGAAAGATGATGACAACGATCTCGCCGCCGCCAATGTTCTCCACGATGAAGCCGAGCTGTGCGGCTGGAGACATGCGGCCATCGTAATCCGGTCGGGTGCTGGACGCGAAGGCAGGGATCTTCGCAAATGTGAGGGATCAGTGTCGGGTCATGGCCGCAAGAGTGTCGAACCAGTCCTTCGTCGTGAGCAGCTCGTGGAAGTCGAGCACGTCGTCATGGGTGATTCCCTCCCCCACATGTGGTTCCGCCAGTTCCGCGGGAAGATTCCACTGAACATGCCGCACACCGGCCGCCAGAAGGGCTTGGAACACATGGTCCTGCGCTGCTCGCACCTCGATCATCGCGCAGACCGGGCAGCGGAATCGATAGCTGGAGGTTTGGTTCTGTCTGCAGACCCGGATCGTCAGGTCGCGTGAACGTAGTTCCACGTCTCCACAATCCGAACAGGTCGCCCGTATCAGCGCCATGGTGCTCTCAGTGTTGTCACGGGTATCCATCGGCATTCGGATACTGCTCGTTGAGACTCCTTGGACAATATCTCTGACAGACTCACCCTGATGGCGCTGATGGTCCAACCCCTGCTGACTCCTCCGGTGCTGTTTCTGCGGATTCGACACTCCTCCAATCCAAAGCAGCCGCGCATCGACAGCGTTCCGGGGATCACTGGTGTGCTGTCGGAGGTTGAGTTCGCGGATGGGCAGATCGTCGGGGTTCTGTCGAATCCCCCACTCTTCAAGAGGCGGCTACCTCGCAAAGGTGTGCCAATCGCGCCGGCTGGAGTGGCAGCAACTGCAGACGATCCCCGCTTCCAGGACCATGGACGATCACATCTCGGTTTTCGGGTGAAGGATTTTCCTACGGCCGACGCCCTCCTGAACGAGGCGCGGGACCTCGGCCGCACTGACGGATTGTGGATCGTCTCCGGAGAGCTCGATCTTCTGGGTGAGCTACGTGGGCGTGGTGTGGCCACGAGATTGGTGTATTCCTGCGTTCCGGCAGACCACGAGGGTG
>JAHRAZ010000145.1 GCA_020027475.1 Microthrixaceae bacterium | reverse complement strand
TCTTCGGCGGCCCGGCACCAGACCAATATGACTCAGCTCGTAGGAAACAGTCGGGTTCGTCGGTACGATTCATCAGGGTGAGCTGAAACCGCGAGGACTCCAGCATGGGTGTTGCGCTTCTGAATTGGCCCGGACGTCTCGTCGCCGCGCTTGTCGCGTGTGGGCTTGTCGTTGGTGCAGCGACCGTGGCGATGGCACAGCCCTCGGTGGAGTCTCTCGAAGGTCGGTGTGACGGCACGTTCACCCGGTCGGTGAACGTCGCACAGGCCGACAACGCTTCAGAGATCCCTCAAGCCATCAGAACCGGCAGACTGGATCCCAGGGAGAGAACCTACGGACACAGCTTCGAGCAGGACCGATCCGTGGCCAGACTGAACATGGTCTTCAATTCCTATCCGGAGTCACTTCCCCTGAATTCTCCCGCAGAACCGATTCGGGTGGAAGCGGAGTTGGCTCGTGACGGGGTCTTCTACGTCAATCATGCAGTTACCCCAAGTTCTGCCCTTCGGGGTGGCGCACTGGCGGTCTCGCTGTGCATCGAACCCAATCACCTGGCAGCGGGCGAATACGCAGGCCAACTGATCGTGTCCGACGAGCGCCTGCCTGCGGCTGCCGTTCCATTCACGGTGACCGTTCAGTACCACCTTGTTGACAACTGGGTGTGGTGGATCATGTACGTGGCAGCGATGATGGGTGTCGGCCTGCTCGCAGCGTGGGTGATCTATCTTGCGGCCTGGCGGAAGCAAACTGGTCTGCCCGGTGGACCCGGATTTCTCGCGTTCGTTCGGACCAATTGGGTCGCTCCGCTGTTCGGTTTCGCGACTCTCGTAGGCCTGCTGGTGACGAACTACTGGCGCCAGACGTCTTGGGGTGGCAGGGGTTCGGACTGGCTCGATCTGACGATCATCGTTCTACCCGCGGTGGTGGGAGCCATCAGCGCGCGGGTCCTCTACGACACGGTAACCAAACCGGACCACGCCGGGGCTGGAGCCACACCATCCACCCAGGCGGTCCATGTCACTTCAGCTCCGGAAGAAGCTGAACACCCGTCAAGTGGCTTGGAATCGTCCGGAAATGCGACGGTCGACGGCTTCGACCATCCAGACTCTCTACCTGTCCCGTCTGGGTCCGGTCCGTCGCCCCCCACATCCGGACCTTCTGGTGCAATTGCAGATCCGGCTCAGTCGGGGTCTCGGAGTGGCGTGAGGATCGGTCTGGGATTGGCGGCATTCGTGCTTCTCGCTGTAGGACTTCTCGCTGTCTCCTGGATGCTCCCTTCCCCCACTGCTGGAGTCAGAGACGCAAATGTCCAGGTGGGGGGCGACGAGGTCGCTGACCTGATTATCGACAATGACAGTTCGCAGATCGTCGGCAATGACACTCCGGATGTACCGGCGGTGACCATTCCGCCCGGCACGCTGGCAGAGGTGCCCGACATCTACGGGCTGCCGGTGGAAGAAGGTCTTCGCAAACTGGAGGAAGCCGGGCTGGTGGCCTTTGCCTTCAGCGTTTGTTCATCGAGCGTGGAAACCGATCACATTCGCCAGGTGATGATGAACGAGGAGGAAGTACTGGTGGACCGCGATGTCCCCGGTGGCAGAGAACTGCCCGCAGGGTCCACCGTGGAGGTGAAGGTGGCTAACGGCGAGGCATGCTGAGGTTCAGTTCAGCCCGCCCGCGCCGAAACCTGGAAACTGACGTCGGTCCTCGCCCGGCCGAATGAACCCCCGCTACGCGATGCATCAGGGGCAGGTCGCGGGCCGCGGGCCGGGCAGTGGGTCGTCTGCGAAGCGTCGGGTCTGCGAAGGGTTGGGTCAGGAGAGCAGGTCGGTCAGGGAAATCTCGTGGATTCCCAACACGGTGAGATCCGCAGATCCGCCGGCCTCCAGCCCGCCAGCATGGGCCGGGTCCGCTCCGGTGTTTGTTCGGGCGTAGGAGCGATACCGGCGATGACTCAGTAGCCAACCGCGATCGGGGTCATCCACGAACACATCGTGGTAGATGCCGAATGTGTCCGACCTCTGTCGGGTTTCAATCGTCTGCCTCGCCTCCTGCATGTACATGCGGACGGCAGCCCTGCCGGCGCGGAAGTCGATCTTCAACACGGTGTTCAAAATGACGAACTCGAAGAAGTCGAACTGCTCCAGCTGTTTGGAGATGAACCCTCCCAACTCCTCGACACCGCGGTATTCGAGGGTCCGGTCGCCGAGGTCGATGCTGACAACCACATCCGCACACATGATGTCGTGCAGTTCGTCCCATGCTCTGCGAGTCACGATGTCGGCGTAGCGATTCTGAACCCGTCGCAGCGCCACATAGGCAACCGTTTCCTCAAGTGAATCTGCTGTGTTCATCCGTTGCCTGCCTCGTTGTCCATGAACTTTACAACAGCGCTGGCGGGGCGCCTCGGCGACGCCGGCACAATCGAGTGTCGCTCCTCGCTGTCTGGTATCGCCGACTGAACCGGGTAGCTTTGGGCTGTGTCTGTGATCAATTGTCCACTGTGCGCAGCCGGCGGAGCCCAGTCAGTCTGGCAAGAGGGTGAGTACGACCTCGTTCGCTGCACCAACTGCGACTTGCTGTATGTCGGGAATCCTCCGGATGAGGCTCAGCTGGCCCAGCTCTATTCCTTCGAGAGCGGTTTCCACACACAGTTGGCAGATGACTCCGACAATCAGAGCTCGGCCACAGACGCAAACGCCCAACACCATCTGGATGTCATCGAACAAACCCAGCGGCCGGGAAGGCTTCTTGACGTCGGCTGCGCAACCGGACGCTTCATGTCCGTGGCCCAGAAGCGGGGCTGGGACGTGGAGGGAGTCGAACTCAACGATGACACCGCCTCCATCGCCCGTGAAAATGGACTGAAGGTAACCACCGGCACCTTGGAGTCCCTCGATTCCGAACAGCAATTCGATGCGATCACAATGTGGGATGTAGTGGAGCATGTGCCCGACCCACTCGGACTCCTGCGTGCCGCTCATCGACTGGTTACCCCCGGCGGCCGTCTCTGGCTGGCCACACCCAATGTTGACGGACTGTTCCCAAAGGCTTCACTGAAGGTTGCTCCGAAGGTCGGGCGATGGCCTCACCCTGAACCCCCGTATCACCTGACCCAGTTCTCCGAACGCACGCTGCGTCATGCGTTGGGACGGGCCGGATTCCATGACGTGGTTGTGAATCACGAACGCATCCCGATTGGCTACACCTTCGGATCCACCGCAGTCGTGTTCAAGGATCCGAAGCGGTTGGCCTACACCGCAGTATTCGCACCCCTGGCCCTCCTGGGGCCATCGCTTCACCGGGGTGACACGATGATTGTCGGGGCCCGACCCACCTGAACTCGGATATGTTGCCGGAAGGCAACCCGAGACCACTCACTTGGCTCCGTGCCGCGGGAGTCCCTGCGGTTTCGGCCGGTCGTTGCGATCCACAAGAGAGTATTGAGTTCGGATCTAGCGCTTCTGGTCCGGATCAAAAGGGCCCTTGCCCAGCTGTTCCCGCGTGGAAACCACAGGTGGATTCGTCAGCACCCGACGCTGCCAGTTGGCACCATCCACGGTGAGGGTGTGACCGGTGATGAACTGACCGTACGGTGATGCGAGGAAAGTGGCGGCCCAACCCAGCTCCTGGCGCTGGCCGACCCGCAGGGCAGGCTGGCACACGTCTTTGTCGTGGGTCCGTTCAAGATTGCCCTGGATGTCAGCGGTCATGTCCTCATGCGGGAAAAGCCCCGGCACGAGGCAATTGAGCTGGATTCCGTAGGGTCCCCACTCCACAGCCAGAGTCTCGGTCATGTTCTTCACGCCGGCCTTCGCCGCAGCAGAGTGGGCGAATCCCGGCCCGCCGGTCCAGGCATACGAGGCACCAACACTCACCACCGACGCCGAAGATTCCGCGCCGATGTGCCTGCGACCGAACTCCCGGGTACAGAAAAACGTCCCGTTCAGTGTGATGTCGACAACAGTGCGCCAAGCATTCGGAGACATGTCCTCCGCCGGCACGGGAAAGTTCGCGGCCGCGTTGTTGATGAGCACGCGGGGCAAACCGAACCGCTCCCCCGCCACATCCAATGCTGCTGAGATGGAGTCGGGATCACGGATGTCACACTGAACGGTGATGCATTCAGCTCCGATCTCCGCCATCGCCTCGTGCCCGGCTTCGAGATGCTCCGGCTTGCGCGATGCGATGACGATGTTGGCGCCAAGCCGGGCAAACTCCGAGGCGATGCCCTTTCCCAGGCCGGTGCCACCTCCCGTGATGAACACCGTGTCGCCATCAAACGAGCCGGGTTTGAGGGCAGTCTCTCCAACTGGCGGAGGCGCCGGAATTCCGCTGGTCACGATTCAGCTCCCCCGGTAGTTCGGCTCACGGCCTTCGGCCTTCGCAGCTTTGAACTCGGCGAAGTCCTCACTCTTGTTCAAGAAGGTCTGGTACACGAGTTCATCCTCCATCGATGCTCGGACGCCGGGTCTTGCCAGGTGGCTGATGACCCGGCGGGCCAACTTCACGGCAACGGCCGGAGAATTCGCGATCTTTTCCGCCATTTCCTCGGCGGTGGCATCCAGTTCTTCCTCAGCAACGATCCGCGACACGATGCCGTGGGCCAGCGCCTCGTCCGCCGACAGCCTTCGGCCGGTCAGAACCATGTCACTCACCAACCCGGGGCCACACATCTCATGGAGCACCGAAACCCCGCCAGTGTCGGGAATGACCCCATGGCCGACCTCGGGAAGCATGAACCTGGATGTCGGAGTGGCGATACGAATGTCGCAGAGCAGAGCCCGCTGGAAGGATCCGCCGATCGCCCAGCCCTGCATCGCAACGATGATCGGCGCCTCGATGTCCCAGATTCGCTGGATGCCGGCGTGACCTCGGGTCATCAGCTCGTGATGGGTCAGATCGGTGACGTTGGTGCCAATTGACCCCACGTCACGACCCGACGACCACGATTTGCCCTCGCCTCTCCAGATGATTGCCCTCACGGACTTGTTCTGCGACAACTCCGCAAACGCTTCGAAGAGTTGTCTGTCCATGTCGTCGTCGAAAGCGTTGTGCTTCTCGACGTTGTCATTCGTGATCGTGGCTATGCGTCCGTTGACCTCGAGGTGAACTGTTCCGGCCATGAGTCCCTCCGAAACACCGACAACCGGTGTCCGAATCGGTGGGAGTCAACCTGACTCCCTCGATCCGTCGTGAATGGTATCGCCCCGCCGTGGAGCAGACCGCAGGATCTGGCGCTGGTCTCGCTCACAGGTGCCCTCACAAGTAGCCAGAGTCCCTGCCGTCGCCGCTCGGGTCGTCCTCACCCTTGAACACCGTTCTGGCCCACGGCCACGGCTTGCGGAAAACCCATCGCCAGACTGCTGCCAGCGACACCACCAGTGCAGTAATCGGACCTACGCCTCGGACTACTGGGTGCTCCGTGACATCTGTGACCGTGTCCGAGGTTTGTTCCCAAGCGGTACGCGCGGCAGCCACCACGGTGATCTGTGCCTCGAACGTCGTACCGGTATCGAGGTTGCCGCTCTCAGCGTGGTGTCGTCTCGGCTGAGTGCTCTACGTCGGAGGTGGGCCGGTCGGAGGCGGCTGACTGGTGTCCCTGGAGGCCGAACCGCCCGTCCAGTATCTGTGTCCAGGTGCTCAACCACGCGGCACGAATGGCTTGGCGGCCATCGGCCAGCACGATACTCGATACGACTCGGTGGACGACGCCCACCGCATTGACTCATCTAAAACCTCCGCGTAGTCGGGTTCGTTGCCTCACGTAGGAATCTCCGCGTAGCGCTGATGCC
>JAHRAZ010000111.1 GCA_020027475.1 Microthrixaceae bacterium | reverse complement strand
TGCCGAAGCCCTAGGTTCGCCGACGTTGACTCGGCGAGCCACTCCGAAGCTGGCTCCCCGCACCGATGACCACTCTGCTAATCCCTTGCTAATCTGCAGTGGCGAATCGGGTGGACCGAGCGGCACTGCGTGGACGCGAAACCCTTGAGTTTCCGGGCTACAGTGCATTCAGCCACACGGCGTGGACGGCGAAGGCCGAGCTTGTAAACAGCAGGTCAGGAGTTCGATTCTCCTCTCGGGCTCGTTGTTGGCTTCCCGAAGTTGCCCACCGGTTGATTGAGCGCCCCTGCCGGCGCAACCGGAGCGATCCACGTCCCCCAAAGAACCTTTTTGGTGTCGAACGCAGAATCCGTGGGTAGGCTCTCGCAGGTTGCCGGCCATGGGGGCCCGGCCACGGGGGACAGAGCATGAGTGAACCGTCGATTCAAGCCGAGTCAAATAGGGCCGCCGGTTCCTGGAGTGGGATGCAGTCGATGGTCACCGCTTCTGGAGCTGTTACGTCGCGCCGTCGGCGCTGGGCCAGTTGGATCGCGCTCACGGCTGTGATCGCCGCCCTGCTCGTGCCGGTGGGTCGTTACCAGGCGGACGCAATCGTCGATCCTTCGGCAGGCTTGATCGATCGCGAGCCGATCACCGCTCCGGGTGAACTCGGTGAAGAACCATTGACCAGCCTGCAACACGGGGACCCACTCGAATCGACCGTGCTGGTGGGTGAACCCGAAGCCAACGGGCAGGGTTCCGCGCAACTGGAGCACGAACTCGAGATCCCCGCCGGGCGTGCAGGCGTGCAGCCTGACCTCGCCTTGGGATATGACTCAGGATCGGGGAGCGGCTGGATTGGCGAGGGATGGGATCTCTCGGTTGGCGAGATCACGCTCGACACGCGATACGGCGCGCCTCGATTCAGCGCGTCCCTTGAAACCGAGACGTACATGCTCGAAGGTGAGCAGCTTCACCCGACAGCGGTGAGGAGCGCTTTCGAAGCCCGCGTGCCCAACCGCAGTGACTTCACCCGTCGGGTCGAAGATGAGTTCGAGCGGATCGTCCGACACGGAACTGCTCCGGGCAACTACTTCTGGCAGGTCACGGATTCCGACGGCACCGACCGCTGGTATGGCGGCTCTCCTGCTGGCTTTGATGCCACGACTGTCCTTGCCGACCCGGCCGGCAACGTTTCCCGATGGGGCTTGGCCTATGTCGAGGACATCAGCGCGAATGTCATGCGGGTTGCCTATGAGCGCCCGACGCCTCAGATCGGTGCGAGCGCCGCCGCCACCGGAGTATCGCTGTATCCATCCACGATCAGCTACACCGGATCGGTTGCCGCTGCGCCGGCCAAGGATGACCCTCCTTACCAAGTCCGCTTCATTCGTCGTGGGGATCGCAAGGACGTCCAGGTGGATGCCGGCGGTGGCGCGCTCGATGTCACCGCAGACCTGCTCGACCGAGTCGAGGTCTGGTACGGAGCTCCGGTTGCCGCTGGATGGCGGAATTACGATCAGCTCGTCCGGGCCTACAAGCTGGACTACAACCTCGATGGACCATTCGGGAAGTCACTTCTCACAGGGGTGGAACAGTACGGTCGCAGTTCGGAAGCGGAACCTTTCGCATCACCTGCATTCCAGCCGTACGCAACCCACACATTCGACTATTTCGACGAGGTGACAGACGGCAACGGTGCCTACACGGGCTTCTCCGATGCCGTCACCTGGTCAACCGAAACCGACGACATCTTCAGGGAAGGTGATCTTCCCACGGTCGGCACCAGTGTCCTGGGTTCTGCGACCACCATCGGTGGTGACGGTGGCGCCTACATCGGATTCAACCCGGCGGTGCCGAGCAAGCAGGGTTCGTTCGGTGGCTCATTCATGATCGAAGGTGCCCAGTCGGACTCGCTCACCGAGTTCTTCGACATCAACGGCGACAACCTTCCCGACAAGGTGTTCCGGTCAAGTTCTGACATCAAGTACCGACTCAATACTGCCGACCCGTCGCTGCCAATTGCCCAGCAGGTGACCTTTGGGCCAGTAACGACGTTGTCCGGGATCGACAGCCTGTCCAAGGAAGTCGACTTCGGCATCAACCTCAGTGCCGAACTCCATTTCGGGGTCTCGGTGCAGCTGGCTACCGGACTGAACTTCGCCTTTGGAGACCGCTGGTTCAGTGACGTCAACGGCGACGGTCTTCCCGACTTCGTCAAGGACGGCAGGGTCTTTTTCAACAAAGTCGATGATGACGGAGCTCCATCATTCGTCGAGTCGGCAGCCGAGACTCCGATCCCCCTGGACGACTTCACATCGCCTTATGCCAACTCCGCACCGAACATCGACGGCGTCGGCAACCTCGCTGACCGTCAAAGGGAGATGGCCCCGCTGATCGACACGGTTCGCCGTTGGGTTGCCCCGTACTCCGGAACCATTGACATCGATGGCACCGCAGCGTTGACTCCTCCCGGAACCGATCCCTATGTCGGTGACGGCGTGGTGGTCACGGTCCAGCAGGCAGGAAACCAGATCTGGAGTCAGTTCCTCAATGGTGCCGGATCGTCTGCCACCCATGACCTGACCGCAAGCGTGACGGCGGGCCAGGCAGTCTATTTTCGGGTCAATGCCGTCGATGACGGTGCCCGGGACAGGGTCACGTGGAATCCGGCAGTCACCTACACGACCGTTGATGCTGCTGCCAAGGACGCCAACGGACTTTCGGAATCTGCGTACTCGGCAGAGGGTGACTTCACGCTCGCCGGCATTGGCGAGGCCAGCACTGATCTACCTCTGGCGGGCAAGCTCGCGTTTTCCGCTGACATCGTTCAGACCGGATACCTGAGCGATGACGCGCGTGTCGTGTTCCGCCACCGGAACTGGGACACCGGTGCCGTGACAGAGGAAGTTGTCGATCTCGCCGGCAGTCCTGCAGCCGACGGTGGAGCAGACTTTGCACCTCCGGCGGCACCGATCGCCGAAACACTGAGCGCGGAGATCACTTCCAACGCACCACGCCTCGCTGATCCCGACAATGGCGTCACCGCGCAGGCCGACTGGGTTTCGTTCAGCATCGAGTCCGATTCTCCGATTGATCCGAACGCCATCAGCGTGGAGCATCGCCTGCACTACACGGAGTTTGCCCCGGGCCAGGTCCAGGATCTCGATCCGGCGACCTACCCGGACGTGCCACTGCTCGCGACCACCGAGCTGTATCCGGATGCATCCGGTGGCATCGGCGTGCTCGATGCCCCTCCCGGTGCATGGGTTCCCGGCGCCACCGAAGACGTGACAGTGGCTGCCTCGGTGTCCGGCGGCACAGGAGACGGCGGCACAGCCGTGCTCAGCGTCAAGACGCCTGCCGGCTTGGTGGCGAAGCAGTCGTTTGCGGTCGGCGGCGCGGTGCTGGGTGGAAGCACCAACCTGGACATCGAAGCCACCAAGGATGTTCCCCACTGGATTGAAATCACGGTTCAGGACGGCTCTCTGGGTCAACGTCTGCTCACCAGCACCGTGGAGGTGACAAAGGACGACGGCGGGGTGGCACCCCCGTTCCCGGGAGTCCAGCACGTTCGACGTTGGGCGGGCCCGCAGTCCTACTTCCAGCTCGGCCATCGAGGTTGGGCAGTGGCCGGATATAACGCCGGTGCAGCCCCAGTGGATCCGAACAACATTGCGCCCCTCGCGGAGTCAGCCTTCGTGGTCGACACCGGTGCGACTGCCAGCACTCCCAGCAAGGACAACCTGGACGACATCGGTCCCGAACCGGCCTACGCATATGCCCCTCTCGGGATCGAGCCGGACGACGGATCCGCCGGTCTCCTGCCCGCATGGCGTCTGGACCGTGCCAGCGTTTCGGCGACAGCAACCGAACTGCGGTCCTCGAGGCTCGGCCTTGACAGCATCGTGGGCACGGACACGGCTGCTTCCACTGCCGGACGACCGGCGTTGCAGCGGCTGGGGATCGGAGGGCCGGGGATTTCCCTGGCGGTCGGCCTTGGTGTGGGTGTCACGGGTGGAGTGTCGCCGTCGTGGGGCGTGCGCGATCTCGTGGACGTCAACGGCGACGGCATCGCCGATGTGGTCACCGACGGAGGTACGACCTACACGATGCCCCGCGGTGGAACCGACGCCACGCAGGCCGGAAGCAGCATCTCGGGTTCGAACGCAACCGCGTTCGACACCCAGTTCGCTTTCGGCGGGGGCATCGGCGGATCACCCGTGGCCTTCTCGACGAGTTCAAGTGGTGACGGCCCAACGTCTCAGGACACGTCGGGCGGGGCCGCTGCAACTGGCCAGCCGGGCGCTCCCGCAACCGCAAATGGCGGGCACGCGGCGGAAAAGACAAGAGGATTCAACATCGGCCTTGGTGCCGAGGTGATGGCCCGCTGGACCAACCCCGTGGATGGTGACGTCAGCGACATCAACGCCAACAATTCGGATCTTCCAGGACCGGAGCCGCTGCGCGAACGTCAGCTCGTTGATGTCAACGGTGATGGACTCCCTGATGTCGTGGAGGTGTCCAACTCCAAGGTTGAGGCCTACCTCAACACGGGATATGGGTTCAGCGACACTCCCGTTCTGTGGGGCGGGGGAGCACTCGAGGGCAGCAAGACGCTCAGTGGAACACTGAGTCCCGGCCTCGGCTTCAACGTGAACGCCTATGAATTCGGTGGCGGTATCTCCTACAGCGAGGCGGTGACCTACTCGAGGTTCTCCTGGGTGGATCTCGACGGCGACGGGGTACTCGACCGGCTTCGCAAGAACGGCGAACAGGGCGGAGACATTCGAGTCGCCTGGGGTAATGCCCGCGACACTGCGTCGGAACTGGTCTACGGCCAGCCTTTCGTCGGAGAGGTGGATCTCAACGAACCAGACGGCAACAACAACGGCGCCATCCAGACTGGCCCGCAGATTTCCCAGTCCCGAAACTCCGGTCTGGCCGGCGGTGCGGACTTCACGATCAGCATCGGACCTCTCTGCCTCGTGGCTTGTTACCTGATCATCAACCCCGGCGTTCATGTGAGCGGCGACGTTTCCCGCACACAGATCCAGATGACCGACGTCAATGGCGACGGGTACCCCGACTCGGTGCGCAGCCGCGATGACGGAACACTCGAGGTGCGGTTCAACCTGCGAGGTCGCACCAACCTGCTGCAGACGGTTCACAACCCGATCGGTGGATCCATTGACATGGATTACACGAGGACCGGGAACACGACGGACCAGCCGACCTCCCAGTGGCTTCTCTCCGAAGTGCGCGTCAACGATGGTCGTCCGGGCGACGGCTCCGATGTCCAGAGCTCGAGCTTCGAGTATGAAGGCAACGTGTTCGACCGCCTCGAGCAGGTCTACCTTGGGCACTCGCGCATCGTGGAACGCCAGCACGGAGATCCCGCGGGTGATGGAAGCCTGGGACCGGTGCTTCGCACCATTGAGCGCGAGTATCGCAATGACTCCGTGTTCCACACCGGCCAACTCACGCTCGAACGCATCAGTGATGGCGACCTCGGCCGGCCGTTCTATGAGAGAACGGCTGAATGGTCACTGGTTGGAGTTGGCGGCACCGCAGCACCGGGATCGTTCCCGGCTGCGAACACAGCTTCACGCGTCGCGCTGCTTCCGCTGGCCCTGTCACCGAGGATCACCAAGGAGAAGCAACGCTGGTACGACGCTGATGCGGATGAACAGTTCAGTCAGTCGACCTACACCTACGACGATCTCGGCAATGTTCTGACGATCGCGGATCTCAACGAGGACGAGGCCTCCGAGGACGACACGTTCACTGCGATCACCTATTCACAGTGCAGGGCTCCCCTCGGTACGAGTCCTGCCGACACGTGGGTGAGCGTGCCGGCCACCGTTGTCGTGCATGCCGGGCTGGATGCCAGTGGGAGTGTTGTGCGCTCCCGTGACGGCTCACTGGACCTGTGCCTGAATGCCGTGCCAATCCAGATCAATGAGATGGTGGACGCCTCCACGACAGCTGTAACCGAACTGACCTTTGACCAGTACGGCTCCTACAACTCGGTCACCTATCCGCAGAACGGCGCGTCACCCAGTGGCGCTGCCAGCAACCGCTATCGCGTTGACTACACCTACGACGCCGACCGCTTCACGGACATCGCCAAGGTCGAGGACAGCCACGGGATCACTTCGGAAGCCACCTTTGATGCGTTCACCGGGCGACTGGCGACTCGTCAGGATCCGAACGGCAACGCCACCTCGTACAGCTACGACGCGAACAATCGCCTCGCGAAGATCGTTGCTCCGAAGGAGGCGGCCTCACACGCCGCCGGCGGTGATGCCACCGTGGAGTTCCAGTACTTCCCCGCGAGCGGTGCCGCCCACGCATATGCCGTGGCGCGCCATGTTGACCCTGAGGGTGGTGACCAGATCACCACCGCAGCGTTCGTGGACGGACTTGGTCGAGTCACCCAGCGCAAACAGGACGCGTCTGTGTTCGTCGCTGCCGGGGACGCCTCTGCTGACGTGATGGTCGTCGAGGGTGCAGTCGAGTTCGACGCCCTGGGACGCGAAACCCGCGAGTGGTATCCGATCACTGAGCCCCTGGTCGATGGAGGCGGCGCCACACCGCTTGGTGTCTACAACCTCGGGAGTTCCGCGATCGCGCCGACGGCCCGTTCATACGACGCGCTTGATCGTGTGACCGTGACGACCTTGCCCGACGGATCCGAAACCGAAACCCGCTACGGCATCGAGCAGTTGAACGGAGCGGGACCACAGTTGTTCGCTCCGACTGCGATCGATCCCATGGGCAAGCAGATTCAGACGTTCCGCGACGTCCGTGGACTGGTTCACGCAAACGTCGAGGCACCCCTGGATGTTGATGCCGCAGGTGACAGCTACCTGGCCTCGGTGGGTACAACCGGGGACCTTGTCACTTCGTATTCCTATGACGCACTTGGAAGGCTGACTTCGGCAACTGATCCCGAGAACGCAGTCACAACCCACACCTACGACATGCTCGACCGGATGACCTCGATCGACACACCGGATGCGGGGCTGCTGGAACGTGAGTGGAGTCCGGCTGGTTCCATGGTGGCGGAGATCGATGGGGAACAGAGGGCGGCCGGTCAGAGAACTACGTGGACCTTCGACCGGGATCGCCTTGTGGAGATCGATTACCCCGGTGACGACATCGACGTTGCCTACACCTACGACTCTGCACCGATTCCGGATGCCGAAGCCCTCGACGTTGCCGCGCCGTCATCGGCTGGTGCGTCAAATCAGATCGGACAGATCGCGGCGATCACCGATGGTGCCATGAAGCGGGTGTTCGAGTACGACGAAGACGGAAACTCGCGTGCCGAGCACACGACCATGTTCACCAATTCCCATGACCCGGCCGAGCCTGAGGCCACAACGCACCGAACCAGCTGGGAATACGACAGCTTCAGCCGTGTTCGATCGCTGACCTATCACGACGGCGAGGTCGTGGACTACACCTACGACTCGGGCGGCATGGTGGAATCAGTTCTGGGAACAACTCCGGATCCGGCCACCGGGCCCGTTCCGACTGGCATGACCACGTACGGCGAAGAGCGCCTGAGCGAGATCGGTCCGTTCAGCTACGTGGAGTCCCAGCAGTACGACGAGTTCCTCCGGCCCGCCTATCGCCGCACCGGAGGCAACACGGAGACCGTGTACGAATACGACGACACGCGCCTCTGGTTCGCTGGGCAAACCACAACCGCTGCTGGTGATCGCGAGGTACAGGACCTGAGCTACACCCACGACCGCGTGGGCAATGTGATGGAGGAAGTCAACGACCTGCCGACACCCACACCGAGCCAGCCGGAAGGTCCGGCCACCCACTCCTGGAACTACGATCCCTACTATCGCTCGGTTGCAGCCACCGGGTCTTATGTGGGTCCCAACAAAGCGGGCAAGGACGATCGCGGGTTCGCCTACACGGCCGACTACGCGCCGAATGGCCGCTTGCTCGCCAAGACCCAGGTGGCGGTCACCGGAGCCTCCAATGTGGAGGATCTGCTGGCGTCACCCGCAGTGGCACCGGCGGCCGAGTTGGTCTCCGCGAACAACGACACCACGACCACTGCCGACACGACCACAACCGAGAAGTCTGCAAAGAAATCGGGTGGGAACCAAGGCGGGAAGAAGAAGGGTGGTAACCCGCCAGGTGGCCCGACCGATGACGGGGACTGTGATCAGCCGACCAATGGCGGTGGAGGTGACGCCGGCCAGGACACGCAGATCACCTACACCCTCGATGACCTGGAGTACTCGGCGGACCAACCGCATCAGCTGACCCGCTCTGCCTCCCGCGACTACAGCTACGACCTGAACGGCAACATGACCGGATGGGTCGAAGACTGCACCAGCAACAGCTCTGAAAAGGTCCGTGTTGTCACATGGGACGCAGCTCGAAGAATGTCATCAATCAGCGACGGCGACACGGGCAACTCGGCAACCAGGTACCGCTACAGCGCTGAGGGAACCCGGGCAATCGAGCGGGGCCCCGGCGGCGAATACTCCTTCGTCAATGATGTCTGGACCGGCATCAACGAAGGCACCGCCTGGAAGCACGTCTTCATCGGCAACGAACGTATTGCCCTGCGACGATGGACAGGCACTGATCCCACAATCGTGTGTCTGCAGCCGGGTGACCCGACAGTGGATGCAAACGGTGATCCGATTCCCGATCCATGTGAGGGGACAACGATCTGTCTGGCCGAAGATGACTCTCTGGTGGCATGCCCGGATGAGCCAACCATCTACTTCCTCCATACCGACCTTCTGGGGAGCACGCGCTCGGTGACCGATGAGCACGGGGTGCTGTTCGAACACCTCGAGTACCTGCCCATGGGTCGTCCCTGGATTCGCAACGGCAGCGTGAGCGACCGAACGCCTTACCGATATGCCGGTGGTTGGCATGACTCCACATATGAGCTCGTGAGCTTCGGCGCCCGCTGGTTCGAACCGCGAGAACAGCATTTCTACGGCACGGATCCGGTTCTGGTTGATGAGCCCACATCGGTGATCGACACTCCGTCGCTCATGTCGGCCTACAGCTACGCCGCGAACAATCCGGGGACCCTCGTGGACACTGACGGCCGCGAACCGACATTCACACCGAAGAACGCCTACTTCCTGAAGGGTTTGGACGATGCCCCGACCAAGTTGTCGGACCGCTCGAAGCGCCTTGACTCGATCACTACCGTTCTGGCGTTTGACTTCAAGGACGGGGAGTTCCAGCGGTTCCGGTTGTTCGGCAAAGCCCTCAAGGACAATCGCACGGATGACTCCGCCCAGCAGGCCGCCAACGGTGGAACCGGTCAGCCGGCGCCGGCCGATGGAGACGAATCCACTTCGGGAGACTCGTCCGAGGAAAGCGACGAGGTGGATCTCGGCCTGGACGGCGGTTCCCTCTCGAGGAGTTCTTCCAGCAGTTCCTTGTCGGATTCCAGTTCGTTGTCGGATTCGCTGGATGGATCCTCCTCGCTGGAGGGCAACGACTCGGGCGAAGGCGGCATAAGGGACTCGGTTTCGGATGGTAGTACCGGTAGCGGACTCACGAGTTCTTCGTCGAGTGTGTCCGATACTGATCTCGGCGATGTGGACATGTCCAGATTCGAGTGAACCCTCGGCTGACGGACAGTGGACATCGCCACCGCACAC
>JAHRAZ010000131.1 GCA_020027475.1 Microthrixaceae bacterium | reverse complement strand
CGTGCACACCGAGTCGCGCCGCGGTGATCACGGGGCGCCACGCAGTGCGCTCCGGCATGTACAACGTGGCTTTTCCGGTGGAGTCGGCTGGGCTTGCCGGCGAAGAAGTCACCATCGCCGAAGTGCTTTCCGGCGCGGGCTACTCCACTGCGTTCTATGGAAAGTGGCATCTGGGGGACATCGAGGAGAGTTATCCGCACAATCAGGGATTTGATGAGACGCTCTTCACTCCTTACAACCAGGTGTTGAGTTTGTGGAATCAGGTTGGCGAGGGTGCCAACGCCGTGCAGGGCGTGATCAAGGAGATGCTCGTCGACGATCCATACGAGATCGACGACACCTTCGGTGCTTCCGACTGGGTCATGACCCTTGAAGGTCGCAAGGGCGAGGAGGCTTCGGAGTGGGGTTCTTCTGCCTTGGAGGAGTACAACGCAATCGATCCGGAGTGCCAGAAACGGACTCTGGAGTTCATCAAACACAATGTGGCCGAGGACAATCCTTTCTATGTGGCCTACTGGCCGAACCTGACGGCGTTCATCCCGAACCCGATCAAGAAGACAGTGGCCAGATCTGTGCTTGCCGACGGATTCACCGGAATTGATGCCTTCCTCGGGGAACTCATGGACACACTCCAGGAGTTGGGAGTCACCGAGAACACGCTGATTGTGGCTCATGCCGACAACGGGCCGATGGTCCATGATCCACCGCCCGGACTCGGCATGGCGGAGACTGTGTTCCGCGGTGGCAAAAGTGATTACTGGGAAGGTGGAATCCGCGTTGCGGCGTTCGCCCGATGGCCGGGGATGATCGAAGCCGGAACCGTGATCGGGGACATGATCCACGAGGTGGACCTCTACACCACCTTTGCTCGTCTCGCGGGAGCAACCGATGGGATTCCCACCGACCGAATCGTTGACGGTATCGACCAGACAGCTCTGCTTGTGAACGGCGACACACACGGGCGCCGCGACTACAACTTCGTGTACACGGGGGACATTCTCGCCGCCACGATCAAGGGTCGATACAAGCGGATCTGGATCGGGGATCATCCCGGTCTTCCGGGGGCTGCGTTCTATGACCTCTACAACGATCCCCGCGAGGTGAATCCGGCCCTCGTGCCATTCCTGAGCACGAGTTCCAGCTTCACCACCATGAGAGCCCGCCACGAGATGTTCAAACAGAAGTACCCGGACCGGCCAACCAAGCGCGGGCCTGCATTCACGGGTATCTCCAATGCGCGTGAGGCGACCAGGCAGCTCAGCGATCCTCCGGTGGATCTGGACATTCTTCCGTTCGATCCACTCGAGTATCTCGACTTCGATCTCCCTTGGGACGGACTCGACCCAGACTGATCCAGGCTCTCTTCCCTCCTTGGTTCCGCCGCGGGGATTTCGCGGCACACAGCACGAAGGTGTCTCGGTGGTGTCACCGCCGGAGTTACCGCGCGCGCGTGTACCAGTAGTCGGTCCACGGCCACCTGTTTGACCGGTCAGTCGTCTGGATAGTGGGCGTCCGAGACCATGGCGAACTCGCCACTTTTGTTGAGAACCATGCCTTCGAGAACCGCAGTCACGCCCGGCCCGTGCCCGGGGTCGGTACTGTCGGTGGTTCATGGAGATCTCAACGCTGGTGATCGTTGCCGGACTGGTGCTGGTCTACGCGCTGGCGTCAACCAGACTCACGGCACTCTCGATCAGCGGGCCGATGGTCTTTCTCCTGCTGGGATTGTTGGTCGGCGATGACGGTCTGGGCTGGGTGCAGATAAGCGCCGACAGCTCCGTGGTGCGGGGCCTTGCACAATTCACACTGGTGATCATCCTCTTCAGTGATGCCGCCCGGATTGACGTGCTCGTGTTGAGACGAAACGCGGCAGTGCCGGCGCGGCTGCTGGGCATCGGCCTGCCGCTCACGATTCTCGGCGGCATGGGTGCTGCGTACCTGCTCTTCGACGGCATCGACTTATGGGGTGCCGCATTGCTGGCAGCAGTACTGGCTCCGACCGACGCCGCTCTCTGTCAGCCGATCCTGTCGAACGAGGACGTTCCGGTGAGAATTCGACAGGCGCTGAACGTGGAGAGCGGACTCAATGACGGAATGGTGGTCCCTTTCATTACGTTGTTCACTGCGGGCGCAGTGGCGGCCGAGGGGATTGGCACACCGGCGTTCTGGGCGGAGTTCGCCCTCAAGCAGGTTGCTTTTGGTGTGTTCGTCGGCGTGTTCATCGGGATGGTTAGCGGCTTTCTGATCAAGGCTGCAGTGACCGCCGGATGGATGGGCAAGACATTCAGGCAGATCTCCCTTCTCGCCGTCGCCCTGGGCGCATTCGGAGCAGCCGAACTGGTCGAGGGCAATGGGTTCATAGCTGCATTCGTGGCCGGGTTGGCCGTGGGCAACGTGACTCGAGTCCTGCACAAACACCTCTTTGAGTTCGCTGAGGAGGAAGGCCAACTATTCGTATTGCTGACCTTCTTTTTGTTCGGGGCTGTGTTCGTCGGAGCGACACTGGAGGCGTTCACCTGGCAGGTCGGCGTGTATGCGCTGCTGAGTCTCACCGTTGTCCGAATGTTGCCGGTGGCCTTGTCGCTGATCGGAGTTCATTTCCGAGCGGACACCGTGATGATGCTGGGATGGTTCGGACCGCGCGGTCTGGCTTCGCTCGTGTTTGCGCTGGATGTTCTGGAAGACGAAATCCCGGACGGTCGGTTGATCTTCGAGGTGGCAGCGGTGACCGTCGTCCTGAGTGCTGTGGTGCACGGCCTGAGTGCTCAGCCCCTTGTGCGTTGGTACGGATCCAGAGCCGACGAAATGGCAGAAGAACCGGACCTTCCGGAGATGAAGGAAGTTCCGGAATTGCCCACCAGAAGCCCGAACAGGAACCGACACTGGGTTTGAGAACGTGGCTGGTATTCATCACTGGTCACCGGTGGTTATCCGGCTCGGGTTCCGGTTTCACTTGGCGCGGATACTGGTCGTCGCCCAGCACGTTCGGATCGCTCCACTCCCAGCCGGCCCCGGTATCCTCATGGAGTGTCCACTCGGGAGCCGGGATGTTCGACAGATCACAGGTTGTTTCGAAGAAGACAGGTGATGTGATCGGCTTCCGGATGGCTGGATCCACCGGCGAAAGGGTGCAGCGTGCCACTTTCTGACGGGCCGACTCCGGAGGTGATCGAGGATCGCGATCGGCTCCGAGCCGCTCTACGGGCACCCGTTGCCGAGGGCGGCGTGCCCCGCAAACGATCCAATCGTCTGCTGATAGCCAGCTGGAACATCCGCGCTCTGGGCGATTACACCGACAAGTGGCACTCCGGGGCCAGGGACAGGCCCAAGCGTGATCTGCGGTCACTTCTGTTCATTTCGGAGATCATCTCGAGGTTTGATCTGACCGCCATCCAGGAACTGAAGGCCAACACGGCCGCACTGCGGGAGATTCTCGAATACCTGAACCGTGGCGATCACGACCGCTGGAAGCTGCTGGTCACCGACGTCACCCGGGGGGACCCGGGCAACAGCGAACGGTTGGGATTCATCTATGACACGCACAAGGTGGACACCAGTGGGCTGGCGGCGGAGCTGCTTCTTCCTGCCACCGACCTGATCGGCAGTGACGCCAGTTCCGTGCAATTTGCCCGAACTCCGTATGCGGTGAGTTTCCGAAGTGGTAGTGAGCGGTTCACGTTGGTCACCTTGCACGTGGTGTGGGGCACACTCCCGGGTCGCACAGAAGAACTGAAGGCGATCGCCGAGTGGCTGGCCGAGTGGGCTGCCGATCCTCACGTGTGGGCGAGCGACGTGATTGCCCTTGGTGACTTCAACATCGACCGACGTGATTCCAAGCGCTGGCAGGCGTTCGTGGGGACGGGCCTGACCCTGCCTTGGGAGCTGTTCGACGCGAGGCGTTCCATTTTCGGCTCACCCGGCCCGAGCACGCACAAGTACTACGACCAGATCGCCTGGTTCGCCAGTCCTTCCGACGGTGACGCCGTGTTCGACGGACCACCCCTGTCGCTTCGGTACACCCATAAGGGGGGGTCCTTCGATTTTGTGCCCCACGTACTCGCAGATCTGACCAAGATGAAGAAGAGCCACGTGATCTCGGATCACTATCCGCTGTGGGTGGAGTTCGCCCGCCGCAACGACTGACTGCCGTTGCCCCAACGCACCGACTCGGCGGAATCTCGGGCACCATACTGTGGCGATGCAGCAGTCTGAGGGCGAGGCGTCCGGACCCGACGGTCATGGCGACGGCGAACCCTCGGCGACCCACGGAGCGCATCGGTTCCGCTGGTGGATGCCTCTGGCGGCGCTGGGAGCATTGATCGTGGTGGGGGTAGGGGTTGTAGTCGTGCTGTTCATCACCCGCGAGGATCCGGAGGCGAGGTCGGTGGACGAAGCGGTTGGGGACTTTCGGTCATCCGGGGGCGACGCCGATGCAACTGAGGGGCCTGAGCCCGGCGTGTATCAACTCGAGGGTGAGGGACGCGAGGCGATCTCGTTCCCGCCTACCGAGCAAGAAGATGGATCCACGATGCCGATGACGGTCACGACCGGCGAAGACGGATGCTGGAATGTGCGGATCGACTACAACGAAGCTCATTGGCAGGACTGGGATCTCTGT
>JAHRAZ010000110.1 GCA_020027475.1 Microthrixaceae bacterium | reverse complement strand
CGAAACGGGAATCATTCACCGCAGTTCCCGACCTTCCTACGATGCACAAACACTTCCGATACCGCCAACCCCGATACGTACCAATGGCCGCGCTGCTGGCCGCCATCGCGATCCTCGGCTCATGTGGAACAGGCTCCGAGCCCGACCCGGTAGCCACGGAGACCGAACTGTCCGAGACTTCACTCCACACAATCAATGCCGACACGCAATGCGACCGGGAGCCTGAGGAAAACGGCCCCACGGTGTTGTTGCTGCACGGGGCTGCTTACCGTGCGGAAACGTGGGTGGAGTCCGCGACGCTGCAGGCTTTATGTGAAGCAGGTGTGCCGGCAGTGGCAGTGGACCTTCCCGGATTCGGGCTGAGCCCGAGCAGCGATCAGGCTCCTGAGGAATTGATGGCCGATCTCACCGGCGAGATCGGAACTCCAGTTGTGGTTGTGTCGCCGTCGATGAGCGGCCGGTACGGCTTGGCCTGGCTCACCGGCAATCCGGACGAAGCAGCAGGCTTCGTGGCCGTGGCTCCGGTGGGTATCGAGGCCTGGGAGACCCCCGATGGTTTCGACGTTCCCACCATCGGGATCTGGGGGGAAGCCGACGCTGTGGTGCCAGTGGAGCGTGGAGAGCAGTTCATTGCCCAGATCGATGGTGCCGAGCTGCAGGTCATTGCCGGGGGTGACCACGCGGTCTACCAAAGCCATCCCGATGATTTCAACGAACAACTACTCACCTTCGTCGAGGGCCTGTAGGGGACACCCGGGTGGCAGACTGAGGCCGCGCCGATGTGGGCGGAGGTGCGGCGTGTCGAAACGGGCGGTGCCGGTGTGGCTGGTATTCACGGCGATGATTGTCGTGGCCGGCTGCGGGTAATGACCTTCACGTCCTGGGCTCCCAGGCCGATCTTGAGATCCTGCCACTGTGGGTCCGCGAAGGTGCGCTGATTCCACTGGGACCCGATCAGCTCCACATCGGCGAGAACCCGACAGAGAAGTTGACTCTCCGGATTGCTCCCTTCAGCCGCGGCGGTCTCATGTCCACGACACTTGTGCTCGACGGCACTTCCTCAGGCGGCATTTGACCGCCGACTGCGGAGCAACGGCCATGGCCGGGACCGGTAGACTTCTGCCAAGCGACCGGCGCGCCCGGAACGGCCGCAGGACAATTCTGAAAAGGGAGCCATGATGCACGCGAACGCAGGAGACAGGGTGGTGATCAAGGGCCACCGGGTACACGACCCTGATCGGTGGTGTCAGGTCCTCGAGGTCCGTGGCACCGACGGCGGCCCGCCCTATCTGGTGAAATGGGGCGACGACGGCCACGAGAGCCTGTTCTTCCCCGGGTCCGACGCCATTGTTGCCACCGAGCAGGGGGGATCAAGATGAAGGTGAGCGATGCCATCCGTCGTTCCGGTGTGGCTGTGGGTCCCGAGCGCACGGTGCGGGACGCGGCTGCGCTGATGGATCAGGCCGGAGTGGGTGCACTCGCTGTTCTCGACGGCGACGAGCTGGTGGGGATCGTGACCGACCGCGACCTCGTTCGCCGGGCGCTGGCGCCAGGCGTGCCGTACGACGCCCGGGTCGACGCGGTGATGAGTGCTCCGGTGGTAACCATTGACGCAGATGCCGACCTCCACGACACCTTCGCGGTATTTCGGCACAATGCCGTCCGACGCATCGCTGTGGTGCGAAATGGGGACTTCGTGGGCATGATCTCCATTGACGATCTGCTCATGGACCTCGCCGCGGACCTCATCGACTTGGCCCGGCCCGTCACCGCGGAGGTACTTTTCGCCCACCGCGACAGCCCACCACCGATGGTGCCCTGACGGCGAGGCGTCGAAGACCCGGGATCCAGGCAGGTCACCTGGTAACCAAACAGTGCGCTCGGTCGTGCGGGCCAGAACCGAAACTTGTGTCGCGCCAGAACCCGGCAGCGCCTCGACCCTTCCCGCGGCGCTCGAGGCGTATACGTTCTGGTCGCATTGAACCGGCCCTAGCTCGTCGGTTCGAATCGGCTCTATCTCCCGGCGGCGAGGAACCGCTCGCACCGCGGCCCGACGAACTGCGCGACCGCGCCCTCTGGATCGATCGTGCCGTTGGTCGTTGCGGTCAGGACCGCTTCTGCGGTCTGGCTCGCCGCTTCGGCGGCGCGGCTGGGGCTGTGCCGCCAGAGCTTCGCCTCGCGACCGACCGCATCGGGTGTGACAGTGTCAAGGTTCACTGCCCCGGCGATCGTCATGGCCGCATCACTCACCAGCTCTGGCCACAGCTGGGTGGGGACCTGGTCGTAAAGAGGGGCGAGCTCGATCCGGCCTGGTGCGCGATGGATGAACGCCACGTTCTTGCCGTGAGCGTCGGCGTTGCCGATGAGGGCAGTAAACGCCGCCGCCTGAGCGAGCTTGTCGAGCTGTTCCACCGGGTTCGCCGCGTAGGAGTCGAGCAGGCCTGCGACCTCGCTCAACTCGGGCCCGCCTCCACCACGGCGAATCTCGTACTTCCGCGTCGGTGCCCGCCCGAGCGCCTGGCAGCTGTCCTCCTGATGGACCCGGGCAGTGGTGCCGTTGACGACGACCCGGTCGAAGCGCGACACGATGATGCAGTCGATTCCGCCAAAGGAATCCAGCTGCGCTTCGATGTCGGTAAGCCCCGCTGCGCGCGCCAGTGCGATGCCGTCGGCTTCCGCCGCGACGACTCCAGCGTGCCGTCGACTGTCGAGCTTGAGAATGTGCGTCGAAGGCTGCCCGTTGCGTGGACGTCCCCAGCTCCCGCCGCCGAGGTCGACAAGGAGCAACTTGTCCTGCAATCCCGCGAGCGAAAGCTCGGAGTCCTCGTGTATGCCAAGCGGCCGGGTCGGAAGCTCCTCGACTTCGGCTTCGAGCGCCTGGCTGGTGAGCGACTCTACCGACGGGTCCGCTCGATCCGGGTCGCGGCACGGGTCGGACACGACGATGGCTCCTGCGATATCTCTGCCATAGCGTGCGAGGAGGCCATAAGTGTCGCTCGCTACGACGTTCGCCTTCGAAGCGAGCGCATCGCGGTACTGACCTTCGGGAAGGACCCCGTCGAAAAATGCGCGGGCCTCAATCGGAGTCGAGGCGACCGGGAGCGAACAGGAGATCAGGGGAAGGTTCCCCTCGTAGCGATCGAGCGCCTCTGGCAGGTACTCCAGCATCAGCTTTTGTCGTTGCTGGGTGAGAACTGCAACGTCGTCGCCCCGGAGGTTGACGACTAGGTGACCAGGTGTCTGCTCAGGCACCGGAGCGCTCGTCGGGGTTCGAGATCGTGATGGTCGCGCCGAGGCGCCGCAGGATGCGCAGCTCATGCTCTAGGAGCGTGACCGTACGACCCGATTCGATCTTGGAGATGTACCCCTGGGACAAGCCTGCGAGCTCGCCCAGATCGTGCTGCGTCATACGCCTGCGCTTGCGCAGCTCGGCGATGGCTCGCCCGAGGTCTGCGCCTGTCCGGACGTCGATCGTCACCTTGTGTCCCTTCAAAAGTAGGACAATGCTGTCCCCAACTCGATTTGCAGCCTACCGGACAATAATGGAATATCCCAGGCACGTGGAGATATCCGACAATATTGGCATATTTGAGTTCCTCGAACACCGGCCGCCGCCATCCGACACCGATTCCGCCGCCGAGACCGCGGCTGTGGCTGCCTCTTCGCGGATTGCTCCACTCACAGACAACGATGCAGAGAACCCCGAATCCGGAGAATCCATGCAATTGCAGGGTATTCTCTGGCGTACCCCAACGGGATTCGAACCCGTGCAGCCACCCTCAGAGTTCGAGCAGGGCCGTCCGGCCGGTGTGGCCACGTGACGAAACGCCCGTCCTGTCAGCGATCGCGGTCCGTTCCGTCCGTCCATGGCGGCGCCGTCACGCCCGGTGGATTACCAAGCGGATTACCAGCCGGGCCGGTCAGGCCAACGCGACACTATGGGCGTCGAGGTGGACCTGTACCCACACCCGGTCATCCTCGCGCTTGATGACCTGGGCACGAAGCGGTGCCTCGTCGCCATCGCCCACGGTCAGATGATCGCCAGGCTGCGTGAAGGTACCGGAAATCCGAAAGTGTGCTGTGGGGCGTGTCAAGAGTTTTGTGTGAGGCGGTTAGTTGAGTGCGTCTGAGATTCGGCCGGGGTAGGCGACGGCGAACGCGTTGAGTGCTTGTTTCCAGCCTTGGGTGTGGGTGCGGAGTTCGCCTCCGCGGTGGCGTCCGATCCCGTCGATGGCGAGGTAGAGGATCTTGAGCACCGAGTCGTCGCTGGGAACGATCCTTTGGTTTTGGTGACCTTGCGGAGCTGGTAGTTCAGCGATTCGATCGCGTTGGTGGTGTAGATGATCTTGCGGATCGCCGGGTCGAAATCGAGGAACGGCACGAACCGGTCCCAGTTCCGCCGCCAAATATCGACAATCGCGCCGTAGGTGTGACCCCAGGTGGTTTCGAAGTCCTCCAAGGCCACACCGGCAGCCTCGACAGTGGCGGCGGTGTAGATCGGTTTGAGAGCCTTGGCGACCGCCCGGCGGTCCTTGTATGAACAGAACCGGATCGAGTTGCGGATCAGGTGCACAACACAAGTCTGAACCGTGGCCTGAGGCCAGACGGCTTCGATGGCGTCACCGAACCCGGTCAGTCCGTCACAGCATGCGATCCGGATGTCGGTGACACCCCGGTTGTGGAGCTCGGTGAGCACCCCCAGCCAGTACTCGGCGCCATCGAGATCGACGGCCATGGCGACATAGACGGGCCGGTTCGTGACCCGCCCCTCGGTTCGGACCTTCACCACGATCGCACCCAGATACAAGATCGGAAACATCTCTTGGTTTCCATCCATGGTTGCGAATGGGTTGTTGTCTTCGTAGCCACTGTGACATGAGTTGATTGGGGGTGCGGTCTCCGAGGCAGAATCGGGGCCGGTCGTTCAGCTCGGCGGTGACTTGGATGATTCGGTCTGTGGTCACTCGACGTAGATCGGTGCGTTTCGGGAAATACTGGCGCAGCAAGCCATTGGTGTTCTCGTTTGTGCCGCGTTGCCATGGCGAATGGGCGTCAGCAAAGTGGATCTTGATGCCCGATACGCGCTCGACGCGTTGATGAACTCTGACTCCATTGTCAGAATCGATACCCAGGATCGGAAACGGAAACAGCGTGCTGGCCGCTTCGATGGCCCCAACGACATGGATCGCGGCCTTGTTCACCACCGTGCGGTTCACGGTCCAACCCGTTGCGATATCAGTCATCGTGAGGGTGAAACAGATCTCGCCGTAGCCGTTTCCGCCCTCGTGGCCGACCAGATCGATCTCGACGGACCCGGGCGGTTCTCGTCCCATTCCGACCAGGTTCGGATCGGGATCTGGGAATTGAGCAGCGACCCCGGTTTGGTGTGACTGCGACCTCCGATACGGTCCAAGACCTTCGCGCCGGCCAGGCGTCGGTCGATCGTCGCCGCGCTCATCGACACGAGGAGTTCGGCTTCGCCGGCGGTGAGGTCGAGTTCGCCGTCAGCCACCAGCGACGGAACCAGATCGCCCAGCACCGGAGCCCGACGCTTACCGGCCGGTTCGCGAGCAACCCGCCAGCACAACTCCAACGCGGACACCACCCAGACGAATAGATCGGCTGACGTGCCTTCCGAGGAGTCGCTACGCGGATCGTGCCGGCCTCACGCGACCGGGTTCGGGCATGGTCGCGATGCCAGCCCGTCAACTCACACAACCGATCTAAGATCACACCCTTTTCGGACTTGGACCCACGCCGATACCCAGCAGCCAACTTGTTGGTCACGTTGTTGGTCACGCCAGCACGTTCACCCATCGAAAGCTCCATCGATCAGGCGTAGCTGGCGTCACCTCTACGCGGAGATTCCCACATGAGGCAACGAACCCGGCTACGCGGAGGTTCTGGATGAGTCAATGCGCCAAACATGAGACATCGGAACTCGCCTGATAGCGTGCTCAGCGCTAGGCGTGAAGGCTAAACGCATCCCGGGGGGGACCAAAGTGAAACAACCATCCAAATGGCGACAGCTGGGCGCCAGGCTGTCTGCGGTCACATTGCTCATGGCGCTCGTCGCCGGTGCGTGTACGACCGCCCCGGGCGGACCTACGGGCAACCAGCAGTTCTGCGAGTTCTACGACGCGGTGACCGAGGCGCCACCCGAGGCCGATGTGGCCGTCGTCGTGACCGACGATGTCGTCGCCCTAGCCGATGACACCGATGTCACAGGCGGATCGTGTGCCGACCCCTCTGCACTCGTTGAGCTCGACGGCGCTGTCCTGGCCGAGGGCGAGGAGATCCCCTCCGAACTCAATGACCCGGAATCCGATCCGATCGCTGCCATCACTGGCGAGGAGATCGCTGCCGGCGAACCTGTGCTGGACAACGTCACGATCCAGACACTGTCCGCCTCGATCAGCGCCAATGGCATCACGGTACGTGGCAACGTAGCGGTGACGCTGTCGGGAGTCACCTCCACGATTGGATTCGTCGGAACCCTTCAAGACCTCGACAACTGGTCCATCAGCCTTTCCTCGAGTGGTCTGACGATTCCGGGAATCACCACCTCCCCAGTGGTGTTCTCAGGAACCTTGTCATCAAGTTACGGCGTTCCATCACTGGTGATGTCGGCCAGTGCAACCGAGGTCCAGATCGGCGATATCAAGGTCACCGGCGCCTCCATTTCCCTGTCTGCATCGCCGGCAACCGGAGTCTCCGCGTCGGTGTCGGGAACAATCGAGATCGGGCCGAGCACGGCCAGCGGCTCGGTCGCCGTCGAGTTCGACAACACCGGCACGCTCGTCTCCGCCGAGGCAGAGATCTCGGCACATCTGGTCGGCTACATGACGGGAGGCAAACAGGTAGACCTCCAGGGCAACGTGAAGCTGGCGGGCAACGCTGAGGAGACCGTCATTTCCTTCTCAGCCAGCGGCGTTGTCGGTGACCTGCAAGTGAACGCTGCCAACGGGACACTCACCCTGCTACCCAACAAGGCCACTTTCACCGGTGTTCTCGATGTCGCATCGGGGCCGAACTACCTCCGGTACAACGGCACAATCGTCTGGGATGGCATCACGGCCTACACCCCACTTCTGACCCTTGAGGGTGGCGGCGAGTTCTCCGGGACACTCAACGACGGCCTGGACGTCTCTGTGGCCGGCACATTGGAGACCACCATCATCGGCGGTCAACTCCGCACGGTCGTCACCGGCGATTTCGAAGTGGGCACACTCAAGGCATCTGGTTCCGCCATTGTCGAAATCAATGGAGCGACAACCGTTCTGTACGTGGACGCCGACCTGGTGGATGCAGGCTTCACCGCCAAGCTCGAGGGTGCGGTGGTCATCACTGACGGCCTCGCCGAGACTGTCAGCCTCGACGCCTCGGTCACCGGCACGGTCGATCTGGGCGACGTCACCCTGACCGGAGCCAACCTCCACATCGGGAGTACCTACGGCAGCCCGCTCGACATCTCCTTCTCCGGCGGCATACAGGTAGGTACCGAGGCTGACCTGACCGGCTCGGTCGATGCGATCATCGGCCCCGATGGAACACTACTGAGCCTCGTGGGCCAGGTGAACGGGTCACTCGCCCTCGATTCCTGGGGACTCCTGAACTACTCCGGATCCGTGATCGCGACTTCGGAGCAGGTGACCCTTACGGGTGCTGGCACAGTGTCGGTCATCAACTTCCCGTTGGGAGTCACGTTCAACGGATCGTTCACATCCTCGCTGACGGACCCGAGTTGGTCCCTGCACGGTACAGGGCAGTTCAGGATCGCCTCGATCGATGTCGCTTCGGCACGGCTCGAGCTGTCCCAGGGTGCTGGGATGCGGGCAACCCGGGTTGGCTTCTACTTCTCGATCATCGGGATCCAGACCTACTTCGAGGGCAACTTCTACATGCTGCCCGGCGGAGGATGTTCGAGGGTCGACATCACCGGTGGCAGTTGGCTCGCAAAGCCACTGCTCGCGTCGGCCATGCCCGGCGTCGTTGGCTGCCCGGTCAATATCTAGCGACCGTCAACATCTAGAACCTCCCGCACGACACAGCAGCGGGCCGGCCATCCCCTCGGGGGACTGGCCCGTTGCTGTCTCGGACATCTCGTGAGCCTCACGGAGCGCCGTGCTGAGTTACAGCATGCGCGGTATCACCCTTGCATTCACGGCGGTACGCGTTTGTTCGGGCAGTACGCGTTTCAATCTGGTTGCTCTCAGTCTGGCGAGGGACTCTTCAGGTCCAAGATCACCTGCCCAACAGAAGCATCCAACAGGAAGCTACGGCGCGGAGCGAGCACAGATTCAGCAGCGATCGCTGCTGTTGCACCAACTGCTAGAGGTCCGCACGCATTCTGGATCTACGTCGCCTTCCCTCTACCCCTTGCGCCGATCGACCCGGACAAGTTCAAGTCGATCGCCTGCCACAAGGACGTGGCTGTCGTCGCCGTAGTTCGTGAGAGACGCCGGAATGAAACCGCCGAGCGGGAGCGACTCGGCCGTGCCCTTGGAAGACACCAGCCGGATCTCCTCATCGAGCATCACAAGAAGGGCGCCGTCATCGGAGGGAACCGCTGCGAACGACATCGGGTACAGCGGCACTTCCAGCGACTCCCCGGACGACAGGTCAAGAACCTCCACCGTCTCTGACAGGGCCACCTGATCCGGTTCTGAGCCAGCTACCGTTCCCGGAGCAGTTGCCCGTGTCCGATCGTTTCAGCACCGCCGTATCGCCGTTAAGGAGGCAACGGGGGTCAGCTCAGGTGACTCAATTGGTACCTCGTGAAACGCGCCGCTGTCAGCGCCATACGCCAGTGGGCCGCGCTGCGGCCCATCCGGATACATCGGCGTTCTCACGACCCAGACCTGGTCTCCATCCCATGCGACTAGTGAGGGGTAC
>JAHRAZ010000106.1 GCA_020027475.1 Microthrixaceae bacterium | reverse complement strand
GTCTGCCGGCAGGTCGGGATCCATATCGTCGTTGTACGGAGCATTCGCCAGGAGTTGGTCCTCGACGAATGATCCGGGATCACAGAGCAGATCTATCCGATCCCTCACGAAAAGCTTGTTCTGTGCCGCGAGCTTCCCGGCACCACGTTCGAGGTTGCCCCGGCGCGCCCGATCCAGCGCGGAGCGGAGCATCTCAGTGTGGGATTGGGTCACCCGAAAGTCCGGTCTCAGCCGGCGCCGACCATGTCAACGGTGAACACGAGGTCCTCGCCGGGTTCGATGTCTCCGCTCGAAGAAATTTCGCCATACGCCATGTCGGCGGGGATGACCAGTGTGCGACGACCGCCCACATACATCCCGGGCAAACCTTCGGTCCAGCCGGGGATCACCTGGTCCAGCGAGAACGAGGATGGTTCACCCCTTTCCCATGACGAATCGAACACTTCTCCGCTGCTCATGCCGACGCCCGTGTAGTGGGCAATCACGCTGTCCCCGGGGCAAACGACGATGTCTTCACCCTCGACCTCATCGATTATCACGAGGTCATCCGGAGGGCTCTCCGGAACCTCGACCTCGGGTTCACCACGCTCATCTGCCGCTTCGAGAGCAGCCTGATCAACCTCGGGCTCCCCTGCTCCGTCCGTGCCCAAGGACACAATGTCAAGCACCAGCACGACATGATCCCCCTGAGAGTACGAAGCCTCTGGAGGCAGGTTCTCCCCAACGATCTCTTCGACCGGACCTACTACCTGCACACGGGATCCCACCTTCGCCCCAATCAAAGGTTCGGATATCGACGGCGGGATGGTATCCATACTCAGCGGTACTGGGGAACCAGCATCCCAAGAGCTCTCATCCGCTTCACCGGTGGACGCCGCCGCAACCACGTAGTGCACCATCACCGTTCCCGTCGCCGGAACCTCTGCGCCATCACCTTCGATCAGAACTTCGCTCTCAATACCCTCGGGAGCATCCGCAATCGGCTCAACGGTCGGTTCACCGCGCTCGGTCACTTCTTCCAGGGCACTTTCGGTGTCGTCGGTGTCGTCGGTCCCCTCGCTCTCGGCGGAATCGCGCTCCTCGCATTCCTTGAGGAGTGCGGCAGAGTCGGTGTCGACAGCCTCTGCGGTGACGTCAGAAGACGAGTCGTCGTCGGACGAACACGCCGAGATAATGAGCAGGAATGCAAATAGTGGGGCTAAACCCAGTTTGGTCAGGCGCATAAGAGAACAATTGTGGCCGATGATCAGCCCCGGCGCCGCACGCGCAGCTTGATTGGCGTGGAACCCAGGTCGAAGGAATCCCGTAGCTGATTCTCCAGATACCGCAAATACGAAGCCGGAAGTTCCTTGTTGGTGAACAACGTGAACGTCGGAGGGTCCGTGGCGCCCTGCGTGGCATAGAGCACTCGGCCACCGCGCGGAGCCTGATGAGCCTGCTGGGCAGCACGGATCACGGCGTTGACTCGCTGGGTGGGGATGCGGGTTCCGTACGCCTCGATGGCCTCACTGAGTGCCGGCATCAAGCGCTGCACACCCTTCCCGGTGAGCGCCGAAACCTTCAACACGGTGGCGTCACCGAGGAAGTGGAGCTTGCGTTCCAGCTGATACTCCACATCGCGCCGCTGCTCGGCATCGAGGAGTTCCCACTTGTTGAGCAGGATCAGAATCGGACAACCAGAGGCGTCGACTCGTTCGGCCAGGCGCTGATCCTGGTGGGTCACGCCTTCGGTGCTGTCGATCAGGAGCAACGCCACATCAGCCTTGTCGATCGACCGCAACGCCCGCAGCATCGAAAAGTATTCGGTGTCCTCGTCGATTCGGGCCTTGCGGCGCATCCCGGCAGTATCGATGAAACGAATCGGGCCCGCCTCGGTTTCCACGATGGTGTCAACAGAATCACGGGTGGTGCCGGGCATGTCATGAACCACCGCGCGCTCTTCACCGATCAATCGGTTGAAAAGGGTCGACTTGCCGACATTCGGACGCCCCACGATGGCCACGCCCATGACTCGCGGCCCTTCCTCCTCCTCCTCGTCAGCAACCTCGACATCCTCCTCTGGAGGAAGCAGCTCAAGGACCTCGTCCAGCAGATCGCCGGTTCCCCGACCGTGCAGCGCAGAAATCGGGAACGGATCCCCGACTCCCAGAGACAGCAGGTCCCAGATCTGGCTTTCGTGCGCCGAGTCGTCGACCTTGTTGGCCACCAACAACACGGGCACGCCTGCGCTCCGGAGCCAACGGCCCACCGAGATGTCCTCATCGGTGACACCCACCGTGGCATCCACCAGGAACAACACAAGTGACGCACCCTTGATCGCTTCTTCGCTCTGTCGGGAGACTTTTGCGTCGAGCTCTGATCCCTTGACGAGCCAGCCCCCGGTGTCCACCAGCAGGAAGTCGCGACCCAGCCAGTTGGCATCCACCTCGACGCGGTCCCGGGTCACTCCGGGCTGCTCTTCCACGATGGACACGCGCTTCTGGACAATTCGGTTCAGAAGTGTGGATTTGCCCACATTGGGCCGGCCGACGATCACCACTGAAGGTTTCATGCGTTCACTTCCGGTTCTCCGATCGCGCTGCGCAGCGAAATGCCGTCGGTTGCGATGATTTCCACGCCTCGGGGCAGATCTTCAGGTGACATCCCGTCGAGGAACACCCCGCGCGACAGGCAGACGTCCGGGAGCAGATAACGATGTCCGGAGGGTTCACCGTGGAGCACCCTGGCCACATCTTCTCCAACCATGAGTCCCGTAACGCCAATGTTCCCGCCGAAGTAGTGATTGTCCACAGCGATGATCCGGACATCGTCACGGTTGAGGGTATCCACGATCGGTTGAAGCACCTTGGCACCGTATACGCCGGTGACCAGAGCCACAGGTGCCGCCACGGATTCATCGCGCGGCAAGCGGCTTTGCCGTGGACCTGACTTGAGCCGCTTACCCAGTTGCACCACCGTGGGTTCGACCTCTGGCGGTCCACTGGCGTTCTGGGCAATCGCGCCACATGAAGCATCGCCCGTGCGCGGAGCCCGATATCCCTGGGCAGGAGCGCCATCCACCCAGTTGAAGAAGCCGGGCTGCACCCCGATGCCCCGATCCGATTCACCACGGAATTCCAACTCGAATGCGGAGGCCATCCCGATTCCGTCCTCGTGCATGTCAAAGTCGCCATAGATCCCGGGTTTCGGGAATGGTCGACCGGCCAACAGGTAGTACTCGTCAGCCGCTTGAATCATCGGACGCCCGATCGCCCCCATGAACATTTCCTGAGCCGCGTCGATGAGATCCAGAACCCGTTGTGCCTCCCCGATCGTGTGCGGTCGCATTCGCTGCTCGGTATTGAACTTGCTCACTCCGAGCGGCACCACTGCAACGTCGGCCAACTCGGGATACTGATCCAGAATCCCGGTGAAGGAATCCTCCAGAACACTCCCGTCGTTGATTCCCGGGCAGACCACGATCTGCCCGTGGACCTCGACGCCCTCGGCCAGCAACACCCGAAGCCACCGCAGGCTCATACCACCGCGCCGGTTCCTCAACATCTCCGAGCGAATTTCGGGGTCGGTGGCGTGAATGGACACGTAAAGAGGAGAGAGCCCCTCGGTGAGAACCCGTTCCATGTCGGCTTCGGTGAATCGGGTGAGCGTGGTGAAGTTTCCGTAAAGGAAGGACAGTCGGTAGTCATCGTCCTTCAGGTAGAGGCTTCGCCGCATTCCCGGCGGCAATTGGTAGATGAAGCAGAATTCACAGTGGTTGTCGCACGTTCTGACTTCGTCGAACACCGGCGAATCGATCTCCATCCCGAGTGGATCGCCGGCTGATTTCGATATGTCGAAGGTGAGTTCAAGCCCGGCACGACGAATATCGAGGCTGACCTCGTCCTCGTCGGTCATCCAGCGGTACTCGATGATGTCGCGCACCTCGCGCCCCGAAACGGCAACGAGTTCGTCCCCCGCATGTACACCCGCCAACTCGGCAGCAGACCCGGGAGCAACCGAGCGGATTACGGCATGGTTCACAGCCCATCAGCGTACCGGCGATCGCGTGCACGACCGTTATCATCGGAGCGTGCCAGATGCTGAACAAAGCCGGAGCCAAGTCCCGGCGCACCACGGCAAACAAATGCCCTTGGACGGCGCAGTAGCGAATGGCCATTCCGGAGGTCCGGGTCGCCCCATCGACCCAGCGGAACGGATCGACCAGAATATCCATATCAAGTCTGACAACCAGATCGAGCCGGATAACCAGGTCGAGAGAGTGCTACTTGCTGCTCCCCGCGGATTCTGCGCCGGTGTCGAGATGGCGATCAAGGCTCTCGCCTGGATGGTTCGGGCCTTCGACCCGCCGGTGTACTGCTATCACGAGATCGTCCACAACCAGATCGTGGTGCGTCGGTTCGAAGACCTCGGGGTTGTGTTCGTGGATGACATTGCCGAAGTCCCACAAGGCCGGCCACTGATGCTCTCGGCGCACGGTTCCGCCCCCGAAGTTGTATCGGAGGCGCACGAAACGGGCGGGTTCGTGGTGGACGCGGTCTGCCCTCTGGTCACCAAGGTGCATCACGAAGTGAAGGTCCGGGCCAACAAGGGATACGACATCTTGTACATCGGCCACGAAGGCCATGAGGAAGCTGTCGGCACCATGGCCGTTGCCCCACTGAACATCCACCGAGTGGAAACGATCGACGAAGTAGCCGAGCTGGAGCCGATCGAAACACCGGTTGCGCTACTGGCTCAAACCACGTTGTCCCACCGTGATTGGTCCGATGTTGCTGACGCAGCCAGGGCACGGTATCCCGACCTCTGGATGCCCGGTCGATCCGATCTCTGTTTCGCCACCACCAACCGCCAGACCGCTCTGCTCGAGATCGCTGAGCGCTGTGACGCCGTTGTGGTCATCGGCTCCGCCAATTCCTCCAATACGAGGGCGTTGGAGAAGTTGGCTCGCGAGGCAGGGTGCCCCGAAGTGAAGCGAATCAACACAGTTGGGGAACTCCCATCCGATCTTCACGGGACCGTCGGGGTCACTGCCGGAGCATCTGCACCGGAAGAACTGGTCCAGGCGGTCATCGACTTCCTCAATCCTCGCCACGGCGTGCAAGAGGTGAGCGTCACCGAAGAGGAGGAATACTTCCCCCCACCGCGGAATCTGCGCGAGCTGCTTGGCGCAATCGACGTGGTCGGCACACTTGGCCTCGCTGGCGACCCCAAACACCTTCCTCCCACCGAAGATCGCGACAGGGGAGCATCAGAGGTGCTGGCCGATCTGGCCTGAGCCCATTCGGGTCGGCCGAAGCCGCCTGGGTCCGGGCGAAGACGCCGCAGATGTCGGGGAGGCCGGCCGCCGCCACATGCGAACGCGAATCCTGCACCCGGGATCATGGGACGCCCAGAGTTCAAGCCAGGAGTGCATACCCAGCGACGCGGCCGAAGTGGCGAGTTGGATCTGCGCACGGTTGATGGGCCACGCTTTGCGCAATGATCAGCCTCGAAGATTTCCGATTGTTCCTTCACGTGCTTGCCTCCACCGTGTGGGTGGGCGGCCAGATCGTGCTCGCCGGCCTGCTTCCCACCGTGCGATCCCTCGGTGAGGACGCTCCCAGGAAGATCGCCCGGGCCTACAACCGGATCGCTTGGCCCGCGTTCGCACTGATCGTGTTCACGGGATTGTGGAACCTGTTCGCGATACCGATCTCGGCGATCCCGCATCCGGAGTTCGAGCTCAAGATGCTGTTCGTGATGTTGTCCGCAGCGGGTGCCTTGGTGCACCAATTCGCCTCCGGAAACAAGGCGATGCTGGCAGTCGGCGGCGCCACTTCGAGCATATTCGCCGCCTTGGCGTTGCTCTGGGGAATTGCCCTTGTCTGAGCAGACCTCTTCCGAGCAGCCCGGTTCCGTACGATGTCACACCCCTTCCGTAGGGTCGTACCCATGTTCGATTCACACGAAAGCCGGGGCATGGCAACGCTCGGACCGCTACGGGAGCGACTCCGCTGCGATCAGCGGCTCTACAGCGATGATCTGGGTGTTCCCTCAGTGTCTCCCGGACAGGTCAAGGGTCTCCTGAGCGAACATGCCACAACCGATGTTTCCCTTCTGGATGACCACGAGCTCCTCGAACATGCAGCCGACTTCGAGCGGTGCCGCACCCTGATGACGATCGCCTCGGCCCACCTGAGTGTTGAGATCGACTCTCGGCGTGCGAGCGTTTCGGAACACGGCCTGACCACTCCCCAATTCCTGGCGCAGGATCCTCAACAACCGCGAACCGAGTGCAAACGCAGGGTTCGGGTTGCTCAACACCTGTCACGGTGGTTCCCGTTGGTCGACGAAGCGATCTCGAAGGGTGATCTGTCCTGGGCGCACGCAGATACTCTCAGCAGCCTATCGAACCCGCGGATCCGCCCGCTGCTTGCAGAACTGCAACCGGAGATAATCGAAATGGCTCGGACTACCGTGTTCGAGCATTGGCGCAATCAGCTCCGTGCCCTCTGCCAGCTGCTGGATCAGGACGGAGGACACGATCCCGCCAACGATCTCGCCTCGAACCGCCTGAAGATCTCTCCCGACGCCTACGGAATCACGATCAACGGTGAATTCACCGCAGACAATGCAGTGGTTGTGAACTCAGCTATCGACAGGGTGGCCGACGAACTGTTCCGGTCATTCGCCAAGGACCGCGAGGCGGGCTGCGATGAACCAATTCCGGGTCGAGCAACCCTGCGGGCACTTGCCCTCGTTGAGGTCTGTCGACGGTCGGCCGCCGTGGACATCGCCACCTCACGCCCACCGGCGAACCTCACCTCTCTGACAGTTGGGGCGGATACCGACGAACCACTCACATCCGCTGCCGATGGCGAGACGATCCCGAGCCATCTCGTAGATTCCCTGCGCTGTTACGAACGGATCCGCCCGATCGTTGTGAATTCAAAAGGCGATCCACTGTTTGTCGGCCGGGCCAAACGTCTGGTCACCGCGGCGCAGCGCAAAGCCCTGGAGGTTCGCGACGGTGGTTGTGTGTTCCCCGGATGTGAGGCGCCACCCTCGTGGTGTGTGATCCATCACGTCAAGGCCTGGCACAAGGGTGGGGCTACCGATCTGGACAACTTGGCCATGATCTGCCATCACCATCACGGCCTTGCACACAGCACTGGCTGGAAGATGACGGTGGAGTCAGGCGAACAGACATTCACCTGGGAGACGCCAAAAGGTGCGATTCTCACCAGTCAACGCCATGGAAGTCAACGTCATGGAAGTCAGCGTCGTTGGCGAGGTGGCCGCGGCAACAGTCCCTAGCCGGACCTAGCGCTATCGGACCTCGTCGTACAGATCCTGGAGTTCAGCACGGAGTTCTTCGGTGAGTTTGGTAATTGCGCTGCGGGGAACTCTGCCCTCGAGGGGTACATCGGGATAGATCGGTTCACCAATCACCACCCGGATCTTCGCGAAATGAACCATCTTGGACCCAACGGGCATCGCGTCCTGTGAGCCTCCAATGGCCACCGGGACAACCGGAACTCTTTGGCGGCATGCGATCCATGCCGGACCGTTGTAAAGATCCTCCACAACGGGACCTTCCCTGCGTCTGCCCTCAGGGAACATCACCACAGGCTGACCCGCCTCCACAAGACCTTCGGTGAGGCGCAAGGCGTCACGATCGGCACCGTCTCGATCCACTGGGAACGCTCCGAGCATCTCGATGAAGCGCTGGAACCAATGCGGCGTGTTCCACAGCGTACTTTTCCCCATGAATCGCATTCTGCGGGGAATGACCACGGCCATGAGCAGGAAGTCGACATATGACCGGTGTACAGGCGCGAGCACAAAGGCACCCACGGTTGGAACTCTCTCGCGGCCGGTGATCTTCAGGCGCCAGAGAAGCTTGCCCACAAGCATTCCGAGGCCGGCTATGAACCTGTATCCGATGAGTCCGAACACCGAAATCGGCTTCACCAGGTAGGAGTGATCAACATGGTCCGCCATCAGGTGTCCGCTAGTTTCTCTTCGACCAAGGTGGCAATCTTCTCGACTACCTCGGAGATCCCCAGTTCTGTCGTGTCGAGGAACACTGCGTCGCTGGCTTCGACAAGTGGACTGTCTGCGCGGCCGGAGTCCTGTGCGTCGCGACGCGCAATGTCTGCGGCCACATCGTCGTAGTGCATGTCCGACATTTCCTTCACCCGACGCAAAGCGCGGGTTTCCACAGAAGCTGTGAGATACACCTTCAGCACGGCGTCCGGGAACACCACGGTACCGATGTCGCGACCTTCGATCACTCCCCCGCCGCGCTCAGCCGCCCACACTCGCTGACGGGTGCGCATCTCCTCACGGACCCCCGGATAACTGGCCACCAAGGACACAGCCCGGGTGACTTCGGGCCCGCGAATCTCGACCGTTGCGTCGACGCCACCGACGAACACACCGGTGTCGTCGACCTTGATGTCGAGTGCTTTCGAGATGGCCACCACCGGCTCTTCGTCGGATGGATCCAGACCTTGGCGGATCGCGGCAAAAGCCACGGCTCGGTACATCGCTCCGGTGTCGAGGTAGGTGAGGTCGAGGCGCTCAGCAAGCGCCCGACCAACGGTGGACTTGCCCGATCCCGCGGGACCGTCGATCGCAATCACTGTCGGAGACCGAAGCCGAGGTTCACTCATCTGGGACATATTAGGGAGAAGCTTGGCCGAGCAGCTCCAAGGTCTGCCAGAACTCCGGAAAAGTCTTGCTCACGCAGCCCGGATCAGCGATGGAAATCCCGGGCGACAACAATCCGAGCACGGCGAAGCTCATGGCCATCCTGTGATCGTCGTAGGTCTCCACAACAGCCGGGAGCGGTTCACCCGGCTGCACCGTGAATCCACCTCCATCCGCAACAGCTTCGATGCCGAGTCGGCGCAACTCCGTGACTACTGCGGCAATACGGTCGGTCTCCTTGTCCCTGATGAAGCCGATTCCGTCCACCGAGACCTGTCCATCAGCGAACGGAGCAACCGCCGCGAGGGTCTGAGCGGTGTCGGAGATGTCCTCCATGTTCACCGAGATCCCATGCAGGCGACCCCGGGAGCGCAATTCCACCGAGAAATCATCAAACTCAA
>JAHRAZ010000087.1 GCA_020027475.1 Microthrixaceae bacterium | reverse complement strand
TTCGGCTGCGGTGGGAAGCCGTTCACCATGACGTGGTTCCTCACCATGAGTTCTCAGACCTCATGGTGAGAGGACCGATGGCCTACTGGGATCACCGCCACGTATTCGAGCCCGACCCCAATGACACCAGCATCGTGCGCGACGAGGTGGATTGGAGGCTGCCGTTGCACGTGGTGTCGCGGATTTCGGCCCCTTGGACCGTGAACCGACGACTGCGGAAAATGTTCCGATTTCGCACCGTTCGAACCGAACGGGATCTGAATCGGATTTCGGAGACCGCTGAGTCCCCGAGAATGCGAGTCCTGCTATCTGGCGCCAGTGGCCTTGTGGGCTCACAGCTTCGTGCCTTCCTGCTTGCCGCTGGGCATGACGTCCTGACTCTGAGGCGCTCCAGCGCAGACTCGGCTATCGGGGGATCCGCCGATATCACGGATGGTGATATTGCTGGCAGCGTGGTCTGGAATGACCGCACCGGGGAGGTCCTGAGCGGGTCCTTCGAGGGCTTCGATGCGGTCGTTCATCTCGCAGGTGCCGGTATCGGTGATCGTCGCTGGAGCGCGGCTCGGAAGAAGGAAATCCGCGACAGCCGTGTCGGCCCAACCCAAGCGCTGTGTGCTGCACTGGCGCGCTGTGATGCTCCGCCGGAGGTATTGGTCAGTGCATCCGCTGTCGGCTGGTACGGCAACCGCGGCGCGGAGCTCCTGACGGAGGATTCTGCGCCCGGATCGGGGTATCTGGCTGACCTCTGTGCGGACTGGGAAACCGCCACGCAAGAGGCCAGTGAGGCTGGTATTCGAGTGGTCTTGGTGCGATCGGGGATAGTCACCACACCCATGGGAGGAGCACTGGCCAAGCTGCTCTTGCCGGCCAAGCTCGGTTTGGGTGGACCGGCGGGGGGTGGAGAGCAGTACCAGTCGTGGATCTCCCTGGACGATGAGATACACGCGATCCATCATCTGCTGATGAATCACTCCTGTTCGGGTGCGTACAACCTCACTGCCCCGGAACCGGTTACCCAGCGCCATTTCGCCAAATCCCTGGGTCGGGTTCTCAGGCGTCCTGCGGTGGTTCCGCTGCCATCGCCTGTGGTGAGCCTGGCGTTTGGCGAAATGGGCCGCTCATTGATTCTCGAGGGACAAAACGTGCTTCCACACCGTCTGGAGGAGTCTGGCTTCAGCTTCTCTCATCGGAATCTGGACGCTTGCCTGCGGGACTCCCTCGGCCGCTGGGCCGACTGAGTCGATCAGTGAAGTGGAGCAGTCTTGTTCTGCCAGCCGAACACTTCTTCCAGTTGCGAAGCAACGCGGATCAGCGTGACTTCGTCAAAGGGCGAGCCGGCCAATTGAACTCCAACCGGCAGACCAGAAGCGCTCTGATGAACGGGCAGTGAGATCGCCGGCTGACCGGTGACGTTGTACAGGGCAGTGAACGCCGCCATGGGTGTTGCCATTGCCAGGGGCGTGCGCGGATCCTGATCCGGGTCGGCGAAGAGCCATCCGACCTTCGGTGGTTCTATCGCGAGAGTCGGACTCAGAAGCAGATCGAAGTCGGATCCGAACTGGGCCACGTAAGCGCGAGAGGTTCGCTGTAGTTCAAGTAGTCCCTCGGCGTAGATGATGGCGCTGGTGGCTTCAGCGTCCAGGCGGGCTGCCTTGTTGTGCGGTTCCAGAAGGTCCACGTCGAGCGGCGTGCCAGCGGTGATCGCCGACCAGGTGGTCAGGAACGCCGGTACCAGAGCCGGGTCCGGGGTTACGAGTGGTTCGGTGTCAACGGTATGGCCGAGGTCCTCGAGCGCAGCGGCAGCAATTTGTGTCGCTTCCCGGCACTCATCCGTCACTTCGGAACCGAGGATGGAGTCGAAGCTCATCCGGATGCGCAGCGAAGCCTGGGGCGCTCCGACCTCTTCGGCCAGTGGTCGGTCCAGTTGTGGTGCAATGGCCCACGCCGCGCGGTCAGGCACTGACATCACATCGAGGATGGCTGCGGTGTCGGCCACATCCCTGGTCAGGATTCCCTGACTGGAAACTCAGCCCATGTTGTAGGAGTCGTTGATCACGCGGTGGCGACTCGGTTTCATTCCCACCAGTCCGTTGCAGGAAGATGGTATCCGGATGGATCCACCGCCATCTGATCCGTGCGCAGCCGGGACCATGCCGGCAGCCACCGCAGCTCCTGCGCCGCCTGAGGATCCACCGGGAGTGTGATCGGTGTTCCAGGGGTTACGGGTTTCTCCGAGCCTGAGGGACTCAGTTACGGGAACCGATCCGAACTCGGGGGTCGCGGTCTTTCCAGTGAAGACGAAACCGGCCTCGCGCAGCAATGCCACCGGCCGGTTGTCTGCGGGCTGCGGATCTTCCGACACCGCCCGGGAACCATATGTGGTGGGCCAACCCTTGACGTGATTCAGGTCCTTGATGAGCATCGGTACCCCAGCGAACGGCCCGAGTCCGTCTGTGCGACCGGCGGCGATCTCATCGTCGATTTCGCGGGCAGCGGCCCTGGCGTCATCATCGTCGCGGAAGCAGACAGCGTTGATCTGTGGATTCAGTCGATCGACGGTGGCCAGGTGTTCTTCGAGGACCTCCGTGGCGCTCACCTCCGCATCCCTGATTCTTCGCGCTGTTGTTACTGCCGAGGACATTTCCATGGTTGCTGACCGTAGCCCGCCCGACGTGACGTTGTCCGGCGGAAATGGCTTCTGACCTTATGGAGCCGGGAGCCCGGTTCAGTTTTGATCCGGGTTCTCTTCCTGGTGAAGGATCACTTGACCCCGGCCCCGGTCCTTGGCCATGTACATGGCTTCATCTGATGAGGAGAGGGCCTGGGCGATCGAGGCAGATTGTCTGGTGCTCCCTGGTGCCGTTTCGCCTGCGAACGCGACTCCGGCACTGGCAGACACCTCGAGCAGGTGGGTTTCGCCGTCGTCTCCGATCCAGGAAATTGGCCCTTCGATGTCCCGCAGCAGCCTCTCGGTCAGTTGAGCCACTTCGGACCTGTCCACCCCCGGGGCGATGATCAGGAATTCGTCGCCGCCCATTCGCAGGACCTCGTCCCCGGGTCGCAAGACCTCGCTCATTCGCTTGGCGACGGATTGCAGCACATGGTCTCCAGCTTCGTGTCCGAACGTATCATTGATCGACTTGAACCCGTCGAGGTCCAGAGACACGAGTGCTGTTGGTCCGTGGATGGGTTCCGGGGAGCTCAGGAGATCGGCCAGGATGCTGCGGTTCAGCAGGCCGGTAAGTGGATCGTGCGTTGCCGCCTCCCGGAGGTGGTGTTGTGTGGATGCGAGTTGGATGGTGGTTCGTTCCAGATTCAATGCCAGATCCAGTGTCCGCCACACGATGAAGCTGGAAGACAGGATTGCGACGATGGCGATGGCCTCGGTGGGAAGTGGGTTAGGTCCCGCTGCGGCCAACGCGATCGAGATCGGCCCCAGAATCACGCCGAAGCCCAACAGTGTCATCCGACCCCAGTGAACGAACGAAGTTGCAGGTTGTTGCACCGGCAGGGATCTGGACCCGCGGGCAATGCCGACCGCCATCAAGGTCCAGGTGAGGGGATAGATGGCCTCGACGACGGCACGTTCGTCGCTGCTCGGTTGCAGCAGTTCGGCAGCGAGTATCAGATCGGCGATGAGGGTGAGGATGACGCCGGCCAGGAGTGCGCCGAGGTGCCGACCGCGCAGAGTCGGAGTGGCGAGAAGCCAGAGCAGCGCCGCAACCAGCACCACATCGGCCAACAGAAAGAGTGCCGCAAGGAGCCGGAGCTCCCACGGATCGCCGGCATCACTGGCCGGGATGATCACGAACTCGAGTAGCAGAACGGTGGCTGGAACCAGCAACACCGCCAAGTCGGCCGCACCTTCCCGAAGGGCTCGTCGGGCATGTTTGGCCACGAGAAGCCAGACTCCTGCTGCCAGGAGAATGTACCCGGCCACAAAGACAGCATCGGCGAGGCTTCCCCTTTCCGGGACAACTCCGCCCTTGAATCTGGCCACCGACTCGGCGCTTGCGGCCAGAATGAAGCAGGTGATTCCCGCGCCCATGAGACGCCAGGGCCACGTGATTCCAATCCCCAGAAGTGGCAACAGCAGAACCGCCGCCGGCAGCCAGGCTGCCAGATTGAACAGAATGGCATTGGCAGGTGAATCAGTTGCGGCGGAAGCTGCCCCCAGCGTGGCGGCCCATATCAACAGGGCCGTTCGCAGGGGCTTCGAGGGACCCGCATCATGATTGCGAAGGATGCGAGTGTGCCGTAGCATTGACCAATGATGTCCCATAGCGCCGCTGCACTTCTGCTTCTGACCTAGGCGAGTCGTTCACCCGACTCGCCCGACCTCCTGCGCTCCGCAGGAGGTTCTTCGGTTTTCGGGGTGAATCAGCCTGTCCCGATTACCGGTTCCGTATTCGATCCGTATTCGAAATGCAGCAGGGATCCAAGGAGAACAGACATGTCAACCAGTTCCCACAACAAAGCCGGCGAGGCTGCCGGCACCGCGATGCCTTTTGGCAAATATGAACCCTTCCGGCCGCTGGCGACGGGCCTGGGTGGGGATGCCAACGGTGGACTCAGCTCCCGGACGTGGCCCGCGAGAACGATCGAAACCGCTCCGATCTGGTGCTCCGTTGACTTGCGGGACGGCAATCAGGCTCTGATCGACCCGATGGACTCCGAGCGCAAACACCGGATGTTCCGGACCTTGGTGAAGATGGGATTCAAGGAGATCGAGGTCGGGTTTCCTTCTGCTTCCCAGACCGATTATGACTTCGTCCGCGAGCTGATCGAAGGCGACCTGATTCCTGATGATGTGACGATTCAGGTTTTGGTTCAGTGCCGCAAGGAACTCATTGAGCGAACCTACGAGGCGATCCGCGGTACTCCCGCCGCCATCGTTCACTTCTACAACTCCACATCGGTTCTCCAGCGCAGGGTGGTTTTCGGCGAGGACCGCCGCGGCATCACCAAACTGGCCACCGATGCAGCCCGGCTGTGCCGGGAGCTCGAGTCCCATGCCGGAGACACAAGCATCCGTTACGAGTATTCACCGGAGTCCTTCACCGGCACCGAACCCGACTACGCGATCGAGATCTCCGCGGCCGTCATGGACGCGCTCGAGTTGGGCCGGACCGCAGATGGCTCAGCCGAACGAGTCATCATCAATGTTCCCGCCACGGTTGAGATGTACATGCCCAACATCTACGCCGACGTGGTGGAGTACGTACACCGCAATCTCCCCGATCGGGAGCGAGCCATCCTCTCGGTGCATCCCCACAACGACCGGGGAACCGCCGTGGCGGCGGCTGAAATGGCATTACTGGCCGGAGCACAACGTGTGGAAGGAACACTTTTTGGCAACGGTGAACGCACCGGCAATGTGGATGTGGTGACCATCGCCCTGAACCTTTTCACTCAGGGAGTGGATCCGGAACTTGACTGTTCGGACATCGATTCGCTTCGCCGGGTGGCCGAATACTGCAACCGCCTCCCGGTGCATGAACGCCATCCGTATGTGGGGGACCTGGTATATACGGCGTTCTCCGGATCGCATCAGGACGCCATCAAGAAAGGTATTGATGCCATCGGTTCTGAAGGATCCACAGTTTCCGGGGCACCCACGAGTTATGAAACATGGGAGGTGCCATATCTCCCCATCGATCCCTCACATCTGGGCAGGACCTATGAGGCGGTGATCCGGGTGAACAGCCAGTCGGGCAAGGGTGGCGTGGCGTACATCATGAAGGCGGAACATGGTCTCGACCTGCCGCGCCGACTGCAGATCGAATTCTCCAAGGACATCCAGCACATAACCGAAGACACCGGGACCGAGATTTCCGCAGCGTCGATGTGGGATGCGTTCTCGGATCAATACCTCAGCGAAGCCGATGAGGGGGAGAAGGGAATCATCTTTCGTTCGGCGGAGGCGACCACGGGTGCCGATGGTGCCACCGTGACGGTTCAACTGGTGGTCGATGGCGAACCGGTCACCGTTCGTGGTGAAGGCGGCGGTCCGATCTCTGCCTTCATGAACGGGCTGGATGAGGCACTCGGAGTAGATCTGGAGGTTGTGGACTACAACGAGCACGCCGTGTCCGCGGGAACGGATGCCACTGCTGCCGCATACGTGGAGGTCAAGGACCGAAGCGGTTTGATCCGCTGGGGCGTGGGCATGCACGAGTCGATACTGGTGGCATCTCTTCGCGCCGTGGTCTCAGCAGTGAATCGGCACCGGAGCTGATGGCCCCGACTCGGTCGGGCGGTAACCAGCCGGTGCTGTGACTACCTGCCGGTGGTGATGTAGTCGTGAAGGACTTGGGTTTCGTTTTCGAGCTCGCTGAGGCGGGCTTTCACGATGTCACCTATTGAAACGATGCCGGTGAGTACGCCGTCAACCACCACAGGCAGGTGGCGTACACGCATGTCCGTCATGACGCGCATCAGGTCTTCGGAAGTGTCTTCCGGCCGGCAGGTTTGTACATCGGTTGCCATCACGGCGGATACCGGCTCGTGAAGGGCCGACTCGCCGCGTTCGGAGACCCGATACACGATGTCTCGCTCGGAAACGATGCCATCGATGTGCTGGCCGTCGGCTGAAACCACGAGTGATCCAACTCGGCGCAGGCGCATCTCCGCTGCAGCATCGGCAATCGTCGCACCAGCTTGGACAGTGGCAACGTTTGAGCCCTTGTCTGTGAGAATCATTGATACACGCACAGTTTCCCCCTTTGTGTAATCCCCTGATCCCGACGGCGACGATGGCGAACGGGCCACTCGCAACTCCAGCGAGTAATCAAAGTATTACCCAAAGTGGCGATGTTTGTCACCGCGATGTGACAAAAACCTGAAGCTGCGTGAATTACGGGCTGGTGGTTGTGATGCCGGAGTCACCAATGGGGTCTTCAGTGGTGGTGACCCCGGATTCGGGGGCTCTCGATGCTGCGGCGAACGTGGAGACCAAGTCGAAGCATTCGCCTTCGATGCCTTTCAACTCGAGAATCCGGCGTACTGAGTCCTCCACCTGGGCCGTATCGAGTTCACCGGATTCGAGTGCTTCCAGCAGGAGGTCATGCGTATCTTCGGCATCATCGGAACCGGTGACGAGGGCGATGTCAGCCCCGGCTGCCACAGCTAGCACCGCTGCCTGTGCCTGGCTGGTCGTGTCGGTGATCGCGTCCATTCCCAGCGCGTCCGTGATGATGAGTCCGTCGAATCCTTGACGTCCCCGGAGTTCATCGGTGATCGCTGCGCGCGAGAGTGAAGCTGGTTCGTTCTCTCCCGTCAGCCCCGGCACCACAGCGTGGGTGACCATGATTGCCTTTGCTCCGGCGTCGATCGCCGCCTGGAAGGGAATCAGGTCGCGCTGGCGAAGTTGGTCGATCGGGGCGAGTGTGGTGAGCCCGTCGTGGGGATCCACCGTGCCCGTTGAAAGTCCGGGCCAATGCTTGACTACCGATGTGACTCCCTGCACGTCCTGGGCATCCGTGATTGCGGTGACGAACTCGGAGACCCTCGCCGGATCATCGCCGTAGGTTCGGGTGTCCATCCCGGCTCCACCGTCGAGGTCGGCCACAGGTGCGTAGTTCATGTTCACTCCCATTTCCGCCATGGCGGCAGCGTGCTCGGAGAACACCGAGGCTGCGTCTTCCGGCGTCCCTTCTGCCGTTTCCGCCGCGGAAGGAATTTCCCCGGCCGACCATTTGAGGCGCTGGACTTCTCCGCCTTCTTCGTCCACCGCCACGATTGGAGGCAAAGGAGCATCGGCGGCGACCTCCGCTATTGCCTCATCCACGTCGCTTCGTTGAGCGCCGACCATTCCGAAGCCGTTCACCGTGCCGGAGGCGATCATTTCTGACGCGTGGGTGGGTTCGTCCACGAGAAGTGTGATCAACAAGCCCACCTTGGCCGTGTCGGGCAACATTGTGGCGCAGTCGGGAGGAATCGTGGTGCTCGAGGATTGCTCGGCGGTCCCCGAGTCATCGGAGGAGTCATCGGAAGCACTTACGTGGCTGGTATTGGTTCCGGCACAAGAAATACAGACGATTCCCGCTGTCAAGGACCAGATGATCCTCCAGATGAGGCTGTGCCGATTCACGGAAATCGACGCTAGTGGTTGTTTCCGGCGCGTGTATGCCGCTCCGGCGATGGCCCGTGAACCAGCGATCTTGTGGCTTGACGGGGCATTGGGACTGAATTGGCAATACGATGGCGCCAGATGAGTTGGCGGAGTTACAGCCGTCTCGGAAGGGATGCCGATCCTTCCGGCGGCTGAGGGAGAAACAGGCGGTATGGCGACTGAACCGCGGATCGATGGTCCGAGCGAATTCCTGCCGGAGGCTGCGCCTTCGGAGGGTGGTGGCGCGTCCGCAGACCTGTTGGTCGAGGAGGACCTTGCTCTGCCGAGACTTTCCTGGAGTACGGCAGGCGGCGGTTCGCCGTCTCCGGATCAACAGTCATCGAATGGCCGGCACCAGCTCCTCCACCTTCAGCAACCGGCGAGGTTCCTGCGCTCGATCGTTGATGCAACCGGCGACGCGGTGATCATTGTCGATGGCGACCTGCGGATCACCTGGACAAGCGGGAGCGCCACTGCATACACGGGATGGTCCGAAGATGAGGCCATAGGGGAGTTCGTCGGTGACTTCCTGCATCCCGAGGATGTGGAAGAGGGGATCCGCCTGGCCACGAAGCTCCTGAACGACGATGAACCCGGTGATCCGTCCCTGGTGGCGAGACTCAGGTTCGCGGGCGGGCACTACCGATGGGTGCAGATATCCGGGGACGACCTGCGGACGGACCCATCGGTCGAGGGAATCATCCTGGTCATTTCAGATCATCAGTCCACGATGGAGGCTCAGGCTGAACTCAACGCGGTGAGCAGGCGACACGCCGCCCTGCTCCGACATTCCTCTGATTGTCTGTTCGTGGCTTCCGGTGACATGACCATCACCTACGTCAGTCCGGCGTTGGAGGGAATGCTCGGGTGGCGACCCGTTGAACTCATCGGCAGCAGGAGCGCCCAGTTTCTCTTGGAGAGGGATCGCGGAGCCATGGCCAATGCTCACCGCCTCGCGATTCTTGATCCCTCCACGACTCAGGTTCTCGAAGTGAGGGCAGCCCACAAAAATGGCGATCTCCGCTGGCTCGAGGTCACCATGACCGCCCAGCTCGATGACCACGACGTCCGCGGTGTGATTTCAAACCTGCGGGACGTAACGGAACGCAATCAGCTTGTCCGCGAGCTCGAAGACAGCAACGAGAGTCTCAGGAACCTCGCGTTTTCCTCCAGCACGGGGCTTTTTGAAGAGGACTTCCGGAGGGGAATCACCTCGGTGAACACACGTTTCGAGGTGATAACGGGTTTGTCCGCCGATCAGATTCTTGGTCGAAACTGGCGTTCGGTCATGGGATCGACTCTTCCGTTTCTGTCGGTGGCGCCGACCGATCCGGATGATCAAGAGAAGATTCGCTTCCAGTTCGAGCGCCCTGATGGTCGGATCATCTGGCTGGATGCCCGCAGCACCGTGTTGCCACCGAACTCGGATGGAGCCCGTCGCCGCATCGGCGGAATCGAAGACGTCAACGACGTTGTTGAGGCCGAGACATCCACTCGCAGGTTCGCTGAGGTCTTCAACAACACGGATGATCTCGTGCTGCTGTTCGACCCGAACGGGGTGATCACCTACGCGAACAGGGCGGCGGCGGCGACGCTCGGTCATGATGTTCTTGATCTCAACGATGTCCCTGAGTTGGCCGATGTCCGTGAGGGCGTCGAGCTGGACCTGATCGAAGGGGGAGGATCCCACTGGCGGGGAGAAACCACGCTCAGGGGACTGTCGGGGAAAGATATGCCGGTCTCCCTCAAGGTGATGGCCCACCGTGACTTCCGTGGAGAGATCTCCTTTTTCAGCGTGGTCGCCCGAGACATCTCCGAGCGGATTGCACTCGAAGGAAGTCTGGCTCTGCAGGCGCGCCATGATCCCCTGACGGGACTGCCCAACCGCGTGCTGCTCCTCGAACGGCTCGAGCATGTTTGCGAGTTGGCCCGCTTGGAAGGGTCGGGCGAGCGGATTGCCCTCCTGTTTGTGGATATCGACCACTTCAAGGTCATCAATGACAGTCTCGGACACAGCCTTGGCGACGAGTTGCTTCGGGAGATCGGAGCTCGGATACAGGGAACGATGGGCCCTGCTGACATGGTGGCCCGATTCGGTGGGGACGAATTCGTGGTGCTGTGTGGCCATACCCACGCTGGGCCGGATCCGCTGGACATCGCCCGCAACATCGAGAAGGAACTCGAGGTTCCGTTTCACGTGCGAGATCAGGAAATCCACATCGGAGTGTCCACCGGCATAGCGTTCGCCGATCCTGACAGGGACGATCCGGGAGCGGTCCTGCGGGACGCTGACACAGCGATGTACGAAGCCAAGACGGCCGGTCGCGGTCAATGGGTCGTATTCGACGAGAATCTCCGGCGCCTCGCGGTGGATCGCCAGGAGACCGAGACGGCTCTGCGAAGGAGCCGCAATGGTGAGAATCTCGAGCTGCGGTACCAGCCAGTCTTTGATCTGGCCACCCGGAGGCTTCTGGGGTTCGAGGCACTTCTACGTTGGTGGCATCTGGGAGAATTGATTCCGCCGGAGCGATTCGTCCCCGTTGCAGAGGACACCGGCCTGATTGTTCCGATCGGAAACTGGGTCATGGGCGAAGCAACGCGCCAAGCTGCCCTCTGGCAAGAGCTCTCCGGCCGAGAGGGTCTGGGGATTGCGGTGAACGTCTCGGCGCGTCAGCTCCAACGTCCGGATTTCCTCGCCACGGTGGCCGAACATGTGGTGCATGCCGATCTGGATCCGGGGACCCTGACCGTGGAGATCACGGAGTCAGTGGTGCTCGAGGACACTGCCCACACCGCGTCCGTGCTCACAGCTCTCAAGGATATGAATGTGGGTGTGGCCGTGGATGATTTCGGCACCGGCTACTCGTCCCTCACCTACCTGCACAAGTTGCCCTTCGACATTGTGAAGCTGGACCGCTCTTTCGTGGCGGGTGTGACAGATTCGGAGCAGAAGCGGGCGATTGTCACAGCGGTGCTCGGACTGACGAACGCGTTGGGCCTGCAGTCGATCGCGGAAGGAATTGAGACCGAGCGCCAACTGACCGAGTTGATGCGGTTGGGGTGCAACTCGGGTCAGGGCCATCTGGTGGCAGGTGCATTGACGGCCGAGGTGATCAGCGACATGCTCCAGGGCGATTGCTGGGATGATCCCGAGGGCGGCCGGCGGGTCTGAGCCCGGCAGTTGTTGGCCGGAGGCGGTTTCCCGGGTGGTGTCAGAGGGCCCGTGGTGTGGAGGGCGGTCTTGTCAGGCGAAGGGGATCCCGGGATGGCCGAGTACCCGCAACGGGTCGACAAGATCCGATCGAGGCCGGTGGCGCGTCCCCTCGCCACAGCGACGATCGATCGAATCTCGCTCACAGTTCGGGGGCGGACCTCATCAGCACATGGTGCCGTTCTCCCACTCGCAAGACCCGCAGTCGGATAGATCATCCACCCAACTCAATCGGCACCCTGGATGATGGTGGCTAGTTCGCGAACCGTTCGGCCAAAGAACCGGACGCTGAACAACCCGTCGAGCGCAGTCCACGCCCCACCGTTGATCCGGTACTCGCCGTCCCAGTTCATCAGGACGTACCCGTACCATTGATCGCGATTCCCGTGGCTGCCGGTTGGCTGGGTGTACCGGAGCACGCATGCATCGGAGCCGGCGGCCTGGGCTTCAACCGTCGCTGCGATTGTTTCGGCGAACGGCATGCCGGAACCGCTGCAGCGGGTTACGCGGCCACCCGCCCCGCCTTCCAGGGATGCCAACTCCACTGTGGCAGGCGAGGCGCGCACTTCCACCGCATCCCCGCTGGACCTCAGCGTTGAGGTGACGGTGGAGGACCACTGGCCGGAGCTGATCGAGTGAAAAACGGGTTGATTGACCAGAACCTGGGCATTGAGCTGGGGTGACACCTGGAGGTCGGGAGGAGGCAGCTGCGTCAGCATGCGGCTCCTGGCCTGGCTGAGGGAGGTGGACGTTGCGATCTGGGTGGGCACAGCCCTCACATCGGCGTTGGACGCTTGCGCGGCGCCGTCACAGAATCTGACCTGTATGTCCAGGCCGCTGGATGCACCCCCTGTGAGGTGCGGGCCAATGGCCTTGAACAACGGAGCCTCCGCCAATTCCGGGAGTGATGCTGCGACGTGAAAGATGAAGAGGGTTGCGCGGTCGGTCAGAGTCTGCCAATGACAACGCGGGGCATCTCCCGTTCCGGAACGCCTGGAACCCTCCGAGGGTCCCAGGATCTGCGAGATGATGGTGTCGCCCGAAGAACTGGCGCCTGTGCCCCCGCCGTTTCCCACCGCGGATGCGCCGGGTGACGTGATGAGCCAGCAGGTCAGAGAGATTGCTGCGGCTGCCCAGAGTCTGTACCTCAGCACGGGTTTCCCTCCCCTGTCCCGAGGAGAAGCAGCTCCTCATCGACCAGGGATGAAAGCAGCAGTCGACCGTCGGAGGATCGGGTGGCGCGACCCGATCCTCTTGTTGTCGCACGTCGGTCGTCGAGTACCTCGCCGGTACGATCGTGATAGCCGACCCCCGGGGAATAGCCGCAGTAGCCGAATTCGATCTGGCTCGGATTCGTTGTGTCATGGATCTTCACCACCGAGTGAATCCAGGACAGCGACTCACTCTCGCGACCCTGTGAGTTCCGTCGATCATGTTCGGTGGGCGGACGCACGATCATGTGGTTGGCCCGATGGTTGGTCAGCGTCCTCGTACGGACTTCTTCATCCAGGCGTGTTCCGGCCAGGACCACAGAGTGCCACCGAAGAATCACCGCGCTCTGATCGTCTGCTGCCATTTGCGGATTGGCGCTCAACTCCGTGAGAACCCGGTCATATGACTCGAGAACCTTCCCGACCTCATCGAGTCGCATCACGTCGGCGGACGAAGCGCCCTCTGGAAACCAGTCGTTGCTCCCCGAGGCAGTCGGCGGAACGGTTTCGGGGGGATGCCGAGCGGACCCTTCCTCGGCTGAGCCAGTGGGATCGGATTGTGAGGAGCTCGAGTCGGTCGGCTCCGACTCCGGGTTTCCCGATGCCTGCGGTCCAAGAGCGTTGATTGCGGCGCGGTTGGGTTCCGGATCTGAGCAGGCTGTGAGCAGCAGCGCTGTCGCAACACCCGCCAGCCCCAGCGCGTTGGTCCAGCCGGCGCGATCCAGACGCAGCCTTGCTGAATTTCTGCTGAACCCTGCCACACCTGCCTCTTCCTCTCTGGAGGCAGTTTCCCGGATCAGGCAGGAGGAAGCAAGTGAAAGTTCATGAAATGTTCTGAAAGGTAGTTACAGGTCACCAACCCTTGAACTCGGGTGAGCGTCGCTCGCGGAATGCAAGCATGCCTTCGGCGAAGTCCTCTGATGCGGTGAGCCAGTCCTGGGCTGCGGCTTCCTGGACAAAGGCGGTTTCGCGTCCTGTTTCGAAGCTGCGATTGATGAGGCTCTTGGTCAGAGCCAGTGCCTTGGTCGGAGCTGTGCTCAAGCGCGCTGCCAACTCGTCCACCGCTGCACTGAGTTCGTCGGCCGGTACAACCCGGTTGGCGATTCCGAGTTGAGCGCAGCGATCCGCCTTCACGTCGTCCGCCAGGAACATGAGTTCCTTGGCAACGTGTGGGCCCACCAGTCGGGGCAGGAGATAAGCGCCACCCGCATCCGGAATAATGCCCCGCTTCACGAATACCTCCACGAGCTTCGACCCCTCGGCCATCACCACGAGGTCTGCTGCGAGCACGATCTGTGCTCCTCCACCTGCTGCAGTTCCATTCACGGCAGCTATCACGGGCTTCTCGCAATCCAGAATTGATGCGATCAGTCTCTGCCAACCGGAACGAATCATCCTGGCTGCATCACCCATTGCCCTCGCCGGCGCACCTTCAGGCTTCACCGGTGTGGGCTTCTGCGCTCCACCGAGGTTGGCACCAGTGCAGAAGTGTCGTTCTCCCGCTGCTGTGATGATCACACAACGAACGGCCAGATCGCCTGAGGCCCACTCCAGGCGCTCGGTGATTCGATCTCGCATCGCTGCGCTCAGCGAGTTCCCCTGTTCGGGGGCATTGATCCTCAGGCGGGCAACGCCCTCGGTGACCTCGTAGAGGATCTGGTCGTCCACGTCTGGCTGTTCGTCGGCGGCTGCACTCATGTGACTCTCCTGGGTGTTGATCTGACCGGGCATCAGATTATGCGCGATGAAGTCGTTGAATGTCGCCATGGCCGGAAGGCCTGACGGAATGGCCGCGATCTCGAGCCGGTGGTCGCGAGGCTTGCGCAGACCTTGCCCGATCCAGTTGTGATCTATCGTGATCACGATGCACAACGATCGCTTCGCCAACGTCCGTTGGGTTGTCTTCGCCGTGTTGGTGGCAGCCGTCATTGCCGGGTTCTCGGCGTCGGCGTCGGCTCATGCAACCCTCCTTTCCAGCACGCCGGCCAACAACGAGATCGTTGATGCGGTCCCTTCGGAGATCGTTCTGGCGTTCGACGAGGCCGCCCGCGTCAGCGGTGGCGATGGTGTCGTGATTCTGGATCCCGATGGTCGGGAGTCTCAGGTTGGTGAGGCAGAATTCTCTGGTGAATCCACAGTGATCACCCAGGGGCTCAGAGGGGACTCACGGGGTACCTACACGGTTTCGTACCGTCTGATCAGTGAGGACAACCACGTGGTCGCCGGATCCTATGTGTTCCATGTTGGCGAGGTCACGGGTGCAGCGGAGACCAGCGACAACATGTACTCCACGGGGTGGCTGGTGGGTGTGTTCGGCAGGGCCATGTATCTGGGCGCAGTGTTGCTGGGGTTGGGCTCTTTGGTGGTTGCGTTCCGCGTGGATCGTGCAGGCACCGAACCCGAGCGCTGGCCGCATCGCCGGCTTTGGATCGGTGTGGCGGCAGCCTGTGCAGGGGGTTCCGTGCTCGGTCTCTGGGGTCTGGGAATGGAACTCTCCGACTCGCTGATCCCGGAGACGGTGGTGATGAGCGATCTGATTCGACCGGTTGGGCCCTGGGGTGGATCCGCCCTGTGGCTCGCCGCGATCGTTGCGTCGGCGCTGGTGGTGGCGGCCGGAGACATCCGCCAGGGCAGCCGTGCCAAACGGGTCCAGTTGATCGCGGCGGTGGTGTTCCTTGGGATGGTGCCGTCGTTGTCGGGCCACGACTCGGCTCTCTCCTGGGTGGCGGTTGTGGTGAACATGACGCATGTGTTTGCTGCCTCTGTGTGGGCAGGCGGCCTCGTGTATGTGGCAATGACCTGGGAGTCGAAATCGGCGAGACGAACATCCCTGGCTGTAGGCGAAGGGGCGCAACCAGCGCTTGAGCCGGGGATCTCGAGAGCCGGCGAGAACGGTCACAGGCTGGCAGCGTTCTCCTCCTTGGCTGTAGTGGCTGTTCTGGTGGTGGTGGTGTCTGGAGCATTGAATGCCGGTCTTCTGGTTGGCGGAGTCTCCGAGTTCTTCGAGTCTCTGGGCGAGTCGGATTACAGCCTCACCCTGGCCGTGAAGGTTGCGCTCGTTTTTGCCATGGTGATTCTGGGTTGGATCAATCGGCGGACCTTGGCAAGCGGAGCCAATTCTCTCCGGAATCTGCCGAGAACCCTCAGGTTGGAGGTTCTGGTTGTGGTGGCAGTTGTGGCCACGACCAGCGTGTTGGCCGGCATGGTCCCGCCCACCCAGAGTGTGCCCCAGGACTTCCAGGGTGTTTCCCAAGCCGGCGAAACCACGGTTCGGATGCAGGTGTATCCAGCCGAGTCGGGAGCCAACGAAGTTCATCTCTACTTCCTGTCGCTGGACGGATCGCTCAAAGATGTGGAGGCAGCCGAGCTTCGTGTCGGATCGGATCTGGTGGAGTCCCGTAGAATCCCTGTCACGATGATCACGGCAAGCCACGCGATTGTCCCCCAAGTGGATCTTGCTGCCGGACGGTGGGACTTCGAGGTTACGGTCGTGGCATCGCCGGCGCCCCCGGCGGCCGGCCAGTTCGAAGTGGAGATCGGATGAGTTGCGCACGGTTGAGCCCGCAATCCCCTCGGGTGGGTGGCTTCGAGTGGGGGACGCACATTGCCGTGGCGACGCCGGTTCTCCCGTACCTTCTGGTCGGCCTTTTGGCCCTTTTGGTCGGTGCTGCCCCAGAAGTCGCTGGCGCACATGAAGGGGAGGCCGCCATTGACTTGGTTTCGTTGGATGCCAGTCCGGATCCGTTGGTGCTCGACATGTCCGTGAACATCACCTTCGCGGCCGATGGACACGCCGTCTCCGATGCCGCAGTCACGGTGACGGGAGACTCCGATGCCGGAGCGAGCCTGACACCAGCCACCCTGATTCCAGCAGGAGATGGGCTATTCGGCGCCAAAGTTGTATTTCCCGAGGCCGGCACCTGGAACCTGAGAGTGATCTGTGTGACACCTTCCGGGCAACTGGATCTCGATCCGGTGGTTGTGGAAGGCGCCGAAACCACAGCCACCAAACCACAGACCAACGACGCGGTTGGCGGTGTGGGTGACGGGGGCGACGCGGCAGGAGTCGAAGGTGAGGGCACCGTAATCGGAACACCGCCAGTTCCCTCCGGAGAACACAGCAATCAAGACACCTCCGAATCGTCGCCGTGGTTGATCGCGCTCGCCGTAGTGCTGGTGGTGGCAGTAGTCAGCGCAGTGATACTTCAGAAGCGCTCCTCCGCTGCGGGTGCAGGTGAATCCGGCGGTGTCTCGGATGAGTCCGGTAGCGACCGTGGTGGTGAGGTCGCCCCAGGGGACTAAACCTTGGCGATCCTTGCGCGGATCGCGCGGGCTGCGGTGTCGGCCGCCCCGGGAGACGTTGCAAGGAACCATGACGGTTCGGTTATCTCCAGTTCCAGAAGAAGCGGAGTGCCCTCGATCGAGTCGAGCAGATCGACGCGTGCGTAGAGAGGGGCTTCGGAAAATCGGGTGCTGATGTGGTCGATCACCGATTGGGCAACTTTCAACTGGTCGGATCGAGGTACACGCGGGCCGATTCGTTCGAGGGCGAACAGCCCATGTTCGGCATGATCGGAGCCGACCTCGTGGAGATGGAGGATCGATCCCTTTTCAAAGCCGTGGCTGAACACCCCGTTGAAATACACCAGACCGGTCTCGGAGCCGGTGTCCACCGACGGGAGATAGGGCTGAACCATCACTTCGCGCCCGGTCGCCGCGATGTTTGCCGCAAGATCACTTGCCGGGCCGATGTCGGCGGCACTGAATCGGCCGGTGCTCCTGGATCCCGCGGATACCGTGGGTTTCACCACGAATTCTCCGTTTCCGGTCGGTGAACCCTGGACTTGGGGAGAGTTCAGGGCGCTGGAGATCGCGTTGCGGATGCCCCCCTGCGAATTCCCGTCGGCGTAGAAGGTGTCCACCACTGCCAGATGTTCGGCGAGTTCTCCGAGATAGCGCTTGTTGGTGTTCCAGGAAACCATGTCCGCAGAGTTGTACAAATTCGTGCTGGCCGCGACCCGCTCGACCCAGCTCAGGAATTCGGGGTGTCTGGTGGCGTAGTCCCATGTGGAGCGGATGATTACGGCGTCCGCCGCTGACCAATCGACGGATTCGTCGGTCCACACAGCGGGCGTCCCCAAGATTTGAGCTTTCTCGAGAGCTGCGAGAAGCGGTTGGGCATCGTCATCGAGATCCCAGGCGTTCGTCGCAGTGGCGAGAAGGATGTGGGGCTTGGCATCGGCGTCAGACATGAGTCGCTCGACGCTTCAGCCTAGTTGCTCGGCCAGGTACGCGGACTCTCCGATTTGATCCATTGCCGACAACTGTGATTCCAGCCAGTCAACGTGCTCTTCTTCCGAGGCAAGTCTGTCCTCGAGAAGCGCGCGGGAGCCGTTGTCGCCCAGCTCCGCGGACCTGGCCACGCCGGCGTTGAGTCGTACCACCGCCTCGTTCTCTTCGGCCAAATCATTCTGTAGCTGTTCGCGAACCGTTTCACCGATGCGTAGTGGCGAGAGGCGTTGCAAGTTGGGAACACCATCGAAGTACAGGATCCCCTCGATCAGTGCTTCTGCATGTTCATCTCGTCGATCGACTCCGCTCGGGAGTGATGGTGCAATTGGTCGAAGCCCCAGTCCGGCACATTTTCGCGTGGATGAAGTACTGATTCACTGCTGTCAGTTCGGCAGTGAGAATCTCGTTGAGGATGTCGAGAGTTTCCGGATTGCCCTGCATGGCTGCTCCCGATGAATGGAGTTGTTGAACCCAGTCGAGCTCACGCGGGGTTCAGGGAATGTCGTGCCGAATTGTCCTGGGCCAATGCCAACAACGCTTCGATTGTGGGAACGCAGGAACCACTATCTCCGCGGGCGCCGCATGCAGCGGTGATTCCTTCGAGTGGGGTGATGTCACTGTCGATCAAGTCGATGACCGTCTGATCTCGAACCGCCATGCACGAGCAGGTGAGGGACATGTGTTGTGCGTACCTGACACGGATTGAAGGTAGTCGGCATGACCGTGCCGGCGGAATAGATCGGCTGCGCCGGCTATGCGAGTGATTGCAGCGCGTCCAGGCGCACCCGTTCGGTGGATTCGCTGTCGATGGATGTCATCCTCGCATTGCCGATTTCGGCGTTGAGGAACTCGCTCACGGCCTCGACCTCGCCAAGTATTGCTTCTTTGACCGACTTGGTGGGTTTGTCCAGCATCGCGACCTCCACGCGGTGATCATCGGGATTCCACGCCCAGAAACCGGACATCTGGTGGCCACAGAGGATTGTTCTCATGAACAGGTGGCTGGCACCGCCGAGAGTGTGATCACCACGCCCCCACACCGGCATCTCGCGTGAGTGGTGCCTTGGATCGAACCAAGCTGCCGGGCTGTGTGCAACCAATGCAAGATCCTCGAATCCGAGCAGCCTGACCACAGTCGGGTCGATCAGTTCCGGCGTGGCTGAATCGGCTCTCTCGGCAAGCATCCAGGCCTCGCCAAGCGTTTCCAAGGACACCGCTGCAAGTTCACCCGCATGGATCGCTGCCAGTGCATCACGCTGACCGATGCCGGCGAACGAGGCCAGTTCGGCCACGGTGAACGGTCCGCAGAAGGTTGCGAAGCTGTGAGCCAGGAGCGCCCGGCGGTCCTCTTGTGAACCGCTGAAGGGATCAGGGCTCTCCACTGGCGTCCAGTGGTATTTTTCGGTGTCGATTCGGGAACCATCTGTGCGTCGGCGGATTCGATCCTCGAACTCGAGCTGCCGGAGCGCCGGTGGCAAGGATGAGGAGATGCCGGCCACCTTGCCGGCATCTCCCAATGACCTGATCACGCCTTCGGGAAGCGACGCACGAATCTCGGCGGTGGTCATTGGAGACGTCAGTGTTTCCATCACTGCCGTCGCGGTCTGGGACACTTCGCCGTCGACGAGTCCGGCCCTGGCGTGTTGGGCCGGTGCAGTTCCTGCCCAGATCTCCTCTGCCTCGGCCAGGGCCCACTGACGATGGCTGCCCGGAATCACATAGTTGCAGTTCCTTGCAGCGGGGCTGACCAGCAGGGAACCATCCTCCACCGCCCGATCGACGGTTTCTCGGTGCAGGGCCGGCTGTCGCGCCCGGAGGGCCAGGTAGGCGTCCACGCCCCCCAGCGTTCTTGCCCATCCGGTGGACTCAACCAGGGATTCCAGAGATCCCCCGGCTGAATGCGCGAGGCCGGCAGCTTGAACCCAATGGTTCCGGGCGTCGTCCAGGCTCAACGATCTGGGTGGGGGCTGGGATCTGCTCACAGCGCAAGTGTGTCAGAGGATCGATGCAGCGGCGCCGCCGCTGTTTGGCAACTCGAATGCGATCAGGAATCCGTCGACTCCACCTGCTGAGATCTCCTCTCCCATTGCTCCGGTCGTCTGGCCGGCAACGACCGCGAGCCCGTCTCCTGTTGTGGTCACGCTGTGTACAACCTCGTTGTCGGGTGTCCCGAACTGCGTGATCCAACGTACGTGGCCGGTGAGCGAATCCACCCCGGCAAGGAATCCGTCGGTTCCACCAGCAGGCGGGGCGTTGGTGGTGTCGAGGGATCCGGAGGTGGTGCCTGCCATCAGTACGGTTGTTCCATCAACTGCCACTGCCGCTGCGGAGTCATCCTGCGCGGAACCGATCTGGATGGCCCAGATGAGTCGGCCCGTTGGATCGAAACCGGTTACGAACGCATCGGTTCCTCCTGCGTTGGCCTCAGCCGTGCCGGAGTCATCAGCTCCACCATCAGGTTGGGGTTCGGGGACTTCCGGAGCGAGCTCGGGTGATGCAGCGGATTCGCTGTGGAGCGGGGCCAAGGCGCCGTCGGTCACACCGACCATCATGAAGGTTTCGGTCGCGCGGGTTCGGTCCCCTCCTGCGGCGACCCCGGTTGCAAGATCATCTCCGCTGCTGCCGAATTGGCGTATCCAGCGCGGAAGACCGGCTTGGTCGAATCGACCGATGAACGCATCGGAGCCGCCGGCGGACGTTTGATCCAGATCCCCTTCCGTGTCTCCAACCACAAGGGCATCTCGATCACCAAGTGTTGTCGCAGAGGTGGCGGCGTCGCGTTCGGCAGTGCCGAACTGGCGTATCCAGGCTGGATCCTCGGCGCCATCGAGTTTCCACAACAAGGCATCACCCTGGCCGAGGAATCCGGCGGTGCTGTCGCTTGCTCCGGGGAAGAACCCCTCGGCGAAACCCGCTGCGTACCCCAGGGAGTTGGTGCCCATTCCCACACCGTTGATCTCGTCGTTGACCTCGCTGCCGAGCGTGCCCGCATCGGTCAGTCGGCCAAGGTCGTCAACGGAGCTGCACCATGCGTCGAGGGGTGACACCGCCGCCGCTTGGTCGGTGCCCGAAACCCCGCAGGCAATGGTCGGATCGTCTCCACTCACGCCCCGTGCTTCCTCGGTCGATCCGGTGCCGGCTTGGCGAAGGTTCTTCACCTCCGCGGCCGTGTCGACGGTTGCGATCAGCACGTCTCGGCCTCCCGCATTGGTGCCCTCGAGGTCACCCTCGGTGTATCCGACCGCCACCAGTTCGTCACGGCGTGACGAGACCGACAGAAAGGCATCGTCGGCGTCACTTCCCACCTGCACCACCCAGGCTTGTGGCGGCGGGTCTTCAACATCTTCCTCCAGCGGGGGAGCCGTGGTCGGAATGGTAGTGGTGGTGCTGCGCAGAGTCGGGCTGGCTTCGTCGGAACGAGATGAACATGCGGACACGGCAGCCAGTCCGGCGACGGACAGCACCACAAGACCGTGTCGTAACAGCACCCAGCGCGATCGAGTTGTGCGGGCGTCAGTCGCCGGGTCGGGTGGAGCCTCATTCACGTTCGGAATGGTAGATGCGATTCTGCATGGAGTACGTGCAACGATTTGTTTCTTGCTCTGCCTTGTCGATTTCGACTGGAGGCCCGGGGGTTCCTACTGTGATCCCGTGTCGATTGCAGAGAGACCGATGGTTTGGAGCCCTGAGCGCCCGGGTCGAATGGTTGCAGCGCTGTTTTTCGGTGTGGCGATGATTCTCGCCCTGGGCGCGTGCGGTGTGAATCTTGGAGTGGACGGGGCGAGGGCCGACTGGTCGACGATCGACGGTCAGCACGGCCGAAAGGCCCTGGTGGTTTCTCCGGAGGATCATGATCCCGACCTTTCTGACGAGAAACTTCCGTTGGTCGTGAACCTGCACGGATTGAACGGCACCGCGGAGGAGATGGCCACCATGGCCGAGTGGCCGGAAGCCGTTGTGGGTCACAACCTGCTGATGGTGTTCCCCGAGGGTGTCGAGAAGTCCTGGAACGCAGGTGGATGTTGTGGTGAGGCAGAATCCGGCGGCGTCGATGACGTGGCATTCCTGGACGCCGTGATTGAGCAGATGGTCGAGGAGTATCGTGGCGATCCCGAGCAGATCTACATGACTGGATACAGCAACGGCGGAATGATGACGTACCGCTACAACTGTGAGCGGCCGGACCAGCTTGTGGGCGCAGCCTCCTACGCGGGCACTGATTACTCGGACTGCAAACCCGCCGGGGCCGTTCCCTTCTTCCAGATTTCGGGTTCCGAGGACACGATCGTTCCGCCACTTGGAGGTCAATCTGCAGTTCAGGACGTCGGCAACGTGCCGAGCGTGCCGAGTTCCATCGAAGAGGTGGCCGAGGGCGCGGGATGTGAGGGCGAAACCGGTGACGAGACCACCGGGGTGGTACATGTCGTCGCTGACAACTGTCGCAACGACATCGTGGTTCAGTACGATTTTGTCAACGGCCTGGATCACCACTACCCGACAACGGAGAGCTTCCCCACCTATGTCGCGGTCTGGAACATCGTGGATTTCTGGGGCCTGTCGGATCGTTCCAGTGCCCCGGCGTCGTGAGGTCAACGGCGGCGTCAGCCCGCCGGCCGTCAGTCGGTGAGACCAGTTTTGCGGAGTTCCTTGGCGATCACCGTGCGCAGAATGTCGTTGGTACCCTCGCCGATGGCCATGAGTGGAGCATCCCGGTACAGGCGTTCAACCTCGAATTCGGTGGAGTATCCGTATCCGCCGTGTATGCGCATGCTGTCCAGGCTCGCCTCGAGTGCCACCTCTGAGGCGAACAGCTTGGCCATCGCTGGTTCGGTGGCAGCACCTTGGCCTTCGTCCAATCGGGCCGCTGCCCACCAGGTGAGTTGCCGAGCAGCCTGAATCTTGGTTGCCATGTCCGCAATCTTGAGCTGAACGGCCTGGAAATCACCGATCGGGCGACCGAACGCTTCGCGCTCGCCCGAGTAGTTCAGAGCTTCTTCGAGCGCCCTGTGTGCCACCCCCACTGCTCGCGCAGCTATGTTCACCCGACCTGTTTGCAGCCCTGATATGGCCTGCGACATGCCAAGGCCCTCAATATTGCCGAGGAGATTTTCCGCGGGCACCACAGCTTCGTCGAAAACGATCTCGCAAGTCTCCGGACCCTTGTAGCCAAGTTTCGCAAGATCGCGGGTGATCGTCATCCCGGGTGTGCCCGCTTCCACCAGGAGAATGGACATGCCTCGATGCGGAGGATCCTGTTCCGGGTCGGTCTTCACCAGAACGGGCAGTGGATCGGCATGGCGTGCGTTGGTGATCCAGGTCTTGGTGCCCGAGACAAGGTAGCGGTCGCGGTCCTTTCGGGCCACGGTGCGGATTCCCTGGAGATCCGATCCAGCGTCTGGTTCGGTGAGTGCAAGCCCGGATCGGCGCGCACCCGAGGCGAGATCGACGAGGTAGCGGTCCTTCTGCGCGGCGGTGCCGTGCTCGGTGATCAGTTTGCAGGCCATTCCATGACTGCCGAGAATGCCCGCGATTCCCATCCAGCCGCGCGACAGTTCTTCGAACACGATCGCGAGACTGAGGGTATCGACCCCCAGACCACCGAGTTCAGCCGGGATCGTGAGACCGAACAGCCCCATTTCCTTCATACCTTCGACGATTTCCGTGGGATACGTGCCGGACTGCTCCATCTCCCGTGCGACAGGTCGAATCTCGCGGTCGGTGAAGTCGCGAATGGTCTGTTGGAATGCAAGTTGTTCTTCGCTGAGATTGATATCCATGGGCCTCCCGTGTTCGTCGCGCACAATACTTCGGCACCGGGTGGGACCGAGGCTCGGAACGGGCTTGGTGATTGTGGCAGGCTCATCAGATGACTGATCTGCCCCCATTTGATCAACCCAACGCCTATGTGGTTCTCGGACCTGACGACCAGCGCGGTCCTTACACGCTGGAACTCCTCATCAGTGAGGTCGTGGCCGGACGCCTTCAGGACGTCACTCCGCTGTGGTGGCCGGGCATCGGTGACTGGACCACCTTTGCCGCCAACCCCGCGGTGGCCGCGGAGATTCAGCGCCGGCGCACGGGATCACAAGCGCCTACCGATGCTTTTGCTCCACAGCCTCAGCCCACACAGCCTCAGCCTGCGCAACAGCAACCCGGGCAAGGATCGCAATCCGGGCAGGGACAACCCCAAGCCGTGGATCCGCAGGTGGCGACGGCTGGAGCCGGTGTCGGCGCACCGTACGACCAGGCGAGTGATCTCGCTCCGATCGAGGTTGAACCAACCGCAGCGGACTTCTCCGCAGTTGGCCGGCCGGTTGAAGGTTTCAGGGCGGGTAGTGCGATGGGACTCGACCCGATGCACGGCCAGAACTTCGCGGATCTCATCACGCGCAGTCGGGCGCGGGCAGAAGCCGCAGCGTTGGTGGAACAGATCGACGAACGATTCACGGAGTCGTTGTTGTCCGCCACCAACCTGCTCGGACTGTCCATGATCTCCGAATCCGGTGATGATGGAATGCACGATCTGCACTTCGAGGACCCGGACAGCGGGTCACTCAGCGTTTCGCTGACTCAGATCACTGGGCAACTGGTTGCAGATCCGCACGGTCACGCAACTCTGGACATGACCTGGAGTAGTCCCGGCTACGCAGGTGCGAGTTCCGCAAGCGCTGGAGAACACGGTGAAGTCGTTGTCACTGCGGGCGGGCCTGACGCCATCAGCACGGCTTCGGTGTCTTTGTTGCTGGCCCTCGAGGACTACGTGTCGGCCGAGCACATCGTGGACACCGATGCTCTTGAGAGGGACTTTGCGGCCGTTGCTGCTCAGTTGGCCCACAGCCTTGAGGGCTGAGGCCAGACAGACGACAGACTGAATTGACCAGCACTTGGGCGGACTGGCCCTAACATCGCCGGTGTGAGTCCGGGTAGGCGCCTGCTGGTTTCCCTCACTCTCTTGAGTGCAGTGATCGTATTTGGCGTTGTCGGGTATCTCGTGTTGGGTTTTGAACCCATCAATGCGATCTACCAGACGTTCACGACCATTTCCACGGTTGGGTTCACCGAGGTGGAGGTATTCGGAGACGCCGAAAAGTGGTTCACGATAGTTCTGATCACACTCGGTTTTGCGTCGGTGGCGTTTGCGATCGGTCAAGTGGTCGAGTTCGTGGTTGAAGGTCATCTACAGAAAATGTTTGGGAGGCGCCGCATGGACAAGGCAATCGCACACAGAAGCGGCCACATCGTCCTTTGTGGGTGGGGTCGTGTCGGTCGGTCATTCGCTCATCATCTGGATGACGAGCTCGAGGTTGTTGTCGTGGACATTGACGAGTCGAGTCTCCTCGGGTGCCCGTATCCGTACGTTGTGGGAAACGCCACCGAGGACGCGGCGCTCAAGGCGGCCGGCTTGGAGCGTGCCTCGATGCTGATCGCTGCCCTCGCAACCGACTCGGACAACCTGTTCGTGACCCTGTCCGCCCGGGCTGCAAACCCTTCGGCATTCATCGTGGCGCGCTCGCGTGCTGAATCAACTGCGAACAAGATGCTCCGCGCCGGTGCAGACCGTGTGGTGAATCCACATGAGCTGGGTGGAGCGAGGATGGCGGCTCTGGTGGCTCAACCACATGTGTCGGAATTCGTGGATGTAGTGATGCACGATCGGGAGTTGGAGTTCAGGCTCGAAGAAATCGAATTGCCGGAGGGATCCCCATTGGTCGGGCGGAGCCTCGCCGATGCCGACATCGGCGCACGCACCGGCACATTGGTTCTGGGAATGCGAAATCGTGATGGTTCGTTCACAACCAATCCTGACAGCGGCACGGTGTTGTCCGAGGGTCAGATCCTGATAGCGATCGGAACCGGCAAACAGCTCCAGAATCTGAAGTCTGAAGCCGACTACTGACAGCGGGAAGACACCCGATTCCGACGGCTGTTCAGGTGGCCGGCAAGTACAACATGTCGAGATCTCCCAGTTTGACCAGAGTCGACGAAATCCAGCCCCCGATCGCGCTGAAGTGGTGATCCAGTATCGAGCCGTCAGCGAGGGCCGACTCGTCGAGTTCATACGTGCCCTCGTAGGACACTTCCAGAGCGTGTTCACTGCTGCGCAAGTCACTCGAATGAACAGTCTCCACAGTTGCGCCCGCACGTTTCAGCGTCTCGCCGGCAATTTGTGGACTCTCGCGAGGCAGGACCGCAAGAACCTTCGACGGTTCCGGGCTACTCACCAAGCCCTGGATCCTCATCACCACCTCAATGTCGATTCGCGGCAGCTCTGCGAGTTCCTCATCGATGTACCAGGAGCGGTAGGCAGTCTGGGACCACGTTGGCCACTGAAGAGTCAGGTCTGCGCGCACTCTGGGCGGACTCCCTTCGCCGGGTAGTCCATAGCTGGTTTCCCAAGTCAGGTCGCCGAGCAGTACGTCAGCATGCAGGCGTTCCTCGAACGCCTGTCGCTCCAACAGTGCACGCTCCAAGGCGTCCCGGAGCGCACCTATGGCGTCGGTGAAGACGTGATCCAGCATGATCGGAAACTAATCCCTCGACCTGCCCGACTGGGCGCACTCAGAAAGTTGTCAGTTGCTCCTCGGGAATGTCATAGAGGATTTCGTGGCCGGCGGTGACCGCCGGAACCAGTCCAGCCACCTTGGGAGAGATCTGCTCACAGAAGAATCGAGCCGATGTGATCTTGGCTTCCAGGTACTCGGCGTCATCGGAACCAGCCTCGAGATCCGATCGAGCTGTCATTGCCTGGCGGGCCATCAGCCAGGCTCCGGTGGTGTAGCCGAAGATCATCAGGTAGGGGGAAGCTCCGGCCAGTGCATCGCGGGGATCGGCCATCCCGTGTTCCATGATCCAGGCTGTGGTTGATTCGAGCTGGTCGAGAGCGGAGGAAAATGCCTGCGCAGAGGCTTCGAATTCACTGCCGGCGTCACGGAACTCGTCGAGTGTGGCGTGCATTCGGCCAAACTGATCAGCGATGGCCCCACCCATTCGGATTCCGAGCTTCCTGCCAACCAGGTCCATTGCCTGGATCCCGTTGGTGCCCTCGTAGATCGGAGCGATGCGGGCGTCCCGGTAGAGCTGGCTGACCCCCGACTCCTCGATGTAGCCCATGCCGCCGAACACCTGGACCGCGAGGGAGGTGATCTCGACGGCCAACTCCGTACAGAAGGACTTCACAACGGGCGTGAGCAACTCCAGGGACTCGGTCCACCCTTCGGATTCCTCACCGGTGGTCACCTGCGACATGTCGAGGGCGGCCGCAGTGTGTGCCACCAGATTGCGCATGGCCTCCAGTTGGCTCCTCATGGTGAGCAGCATCCTGCGTACATCCGGGTGCTGAACGATCGGGACCGGGCCGGGCGAGTCGCTGCCGATGGCGCGTCCCTGCAATCGCTCACGGGAATAGATCGCCGCTTTTTGATAGGAAGCCTGGGCGATCGAAAGCCCTTGAGTTCCCACGGAGAGTCGGGCGTTGTTCATCATGGTGAACATGGCTCGCATGCCCTGGTTGGGTTCACCCACGAGGTACCCGACGGCTCCTCCCTGGGCGCCAAAGCTGAGGACGCAAGTGGGTGAGGCGTGGATCCCCATCTTGTGTTCGATCGAAACGCAGTCCACGTCATTGCGCTCGCCGAGCGAGCCGTCGTCGTGGACCATGAACTTTGGGACCAGGAAGAGTGAGATTCCCCTGGTGCCGGGAGGTGCATCGGGTGTTCTGGCCAGCACCAGGTGGATGATGTTCTCGGTCAGGTCGTGGTCGCCGAACGAGATGAAGATCTTTGTTCCGCTGATCAGGTAGGAGCCGTCTTCCTGCGGATCGGCCTTTGTGGTGCTCAGTCCCACATCGGACCCGGCCTGCGGTTCGGTGAGGTTCATGGTTCCCGACCACTCTCCGGTGACCATTCGAGGCAGGTACTTCTCTTTCTGTTCTTCGCTGCCCCAGTGTTCAAGCAACTCCATGGCACCCACAGTGAGTCCGGGGAGCATCGACAACGCTGCATTGGATCCACTCATGAACTCGGAGGCGAGGCAATAGACGCCCTGGGGCCATCCGGCACCGCCGTACGCTGTGTCGGCACCGAATCCCTGCCAACCGGCCTCAACGTACTTCTCGTAGGCCGGTTTGAACTCGGCAGGTGTGGTGACACCTTCGGGAGACCACTTGAGGCCTTCGGTGTCACCGATCGCATTGACCGGCCCGAAGACCTCTTCGAAGAACCGACCGAACTCGCCCAGTACGGTGCTGACCGTTTCGGGGTCGGCCTGTGCGTACTTCTCCGATGCTGCCAAGTCATTGAGGTGCCCGAACATTCTGAGAGCGAAGAGAGAATCCTTGATGGGGGCTTTGTAGTCAGACATGCCGCCATTTTAGCGAAGCCACGGGCGTATTCGTGGTGGCCGGGAATGCCCCGTGCGTTTGAGGTTGCGGTGGGCGCGGCAAACCCTTCAGCACCGTTGCCGGTACTGCAAGTTCCAGGTGCCTCAGCCGTCCTTGACGTGCGGCGACATCACGGCGATCGGAATCGAGATCCCGGTTTCCTTGCCGCGCAACCCCGCGATGGTTCGTCCGGCCTGGACAGCTTCTTTGGGCTCACCCAACAGGTCTCCGAGGAAGTCTCCAGTGGCTTTGAGGTCACGTGACACCAGCGCCAACCCGAACATCGTGGCGGGAGCATGCTCGCCAAGCTGGTCCGCAGCATTGTCGGAGTCTCCGAGCGGTTTCTGCAGTGGACCGACCATTTCCAGGATCAGATCTCCCGCCCAGAAGAACCTCTGTTGCATGGATGACCCATAGCTGTCGGTGGTCCGGCCGCCGGCTGGTGTCAGTCCAACCGTTGCGAACGCCTCGGTCGTGCGTCGCATGTCGGGAGACTGGATGACCACATGGTCAATCGAGACGATCCCGTTGGCGTGCGGGGCAAGTGCTTTCGGCGATGGCGGGAGCGCAAGCGCTTCCAGAAATGGCAGACCATCCAGATCGGTAGCAGCGATGGAGGATCCTGCGGCTTTTGCGGTTGAACCGTCTCCTGCATCATCTCCGAATGCCCAGCCGAGGAACCCACCGCCGGATCCTGTCAGCTCTATCCGGGTCCTGCCGAAGGAGACGATAGCCGTGCATGCGGCAGGAGTTGACCCGTCGGTGGACGCGATTGTGAATCCGGCATCTTGCCAGGATTGGGCTGAGTCGCCGAGGCGGATGGCCGTCAGCTGCACTGGACGCTCCGATCAGGCGGGACCTTGCTTGAACTCCCTCGGGCTGCATGCGCAGCGGATCCTCATACATTGCACTCTGGCATTGCAGCGGCCGCTCCGGCAGCGAGATTCAGGAGTTGCGGCCTTGGTTGGGCTTGCGCCCGTGGTTCGCCTTCTTGCGGCGCGCATTGTTCTTTTTCTTCTGCGTGCGCTTTGACATAAGAAGACAAACCTACATGAGGGCGGCTTCACGGGGCCAACGGGGACTTCCCGGACTGGATCAACCCAGCGGGGATCAGCTCACGGGATGTGCGTTGGTCCAGTCCAAAAGCGCGGTTGCCGGCCATGTGTTCACAACTGATTCAGGTGGCACCTCCATGTCGGCCAGGAGGTCGCAACCCCAGTTCTGCCACTCCATCTGCCCCGGGGCATGGGCATCGGTGTCGATGCTGAACTTGCAGCCCCATTGCCTCGCGAGCTCAAGCAACTCCGTTGGGGGATCGCGGCGCTCCGGCCGGCAATTGAGTTCAACCGCGGTATCGAATTGGGCGCAGGCCGCGAACACGATTTCGGAATCGAACGCGGACTGAGGTCGACCGCTGCCCAGGATCATGCGGCCGGTGCAGTGTCCGAGGACATCCACGTGCGGGCTCGCGATTGCCCGAACCATCCGCCGGGTCATTTCCTGTCGGTCCATGCGGAGTTTGGAATGCACGGATGCAACCACTACGTCAAGGCCGCCCAGGGCCTCATCGGACAGATCCAGTGAGCCGTCGGACAGAATGTCAACTTCCATGCCTGTCAGGATTCGAAACGGTGCCAATTCCATGTTGAGCATGGCAATCTCGGCTAGTTGGTCCTTGAGTCGTTCCTCCGACAGGCCGTGGGCAATCGTGAGTCTTGCGGAGTGATCGGTGATCGCCACGTAGTCGTGGCCGAGCGCCATGGCGGTTTCGGCCATCGCCCTCAGTGTGGCTCCTCCGTCTGACCAGAGTGTGTGTACGTGAAGGTCGCCCCGAAGATGATTACGCAATGCTGTGCCACTGGTCGGTTCCGATAATGACTTCTGGTCGAGATCATCCAGGTATCCGGACGGGATGCACTTCACGGCATCTGTGATGACCGAGCCCGTGGAAATCCCGATCCCCGCAATGTCCTGCAGCGTGTTCGTGGACACGAGTGACTCCAATTCGTCATCACTCAACTCTCCAATTCTTTCGGCGGCAGTGCCGAAGGCCCGCACTTTGTGGCGTGGTGCCAAGCCACGGTCGAGGTAGTAGATGGCCTGCGTGAGCGCGCCCAAGGCCCTACCTCTGGGTCCTCCGGGGTCCTTCGGGGTTTCCGGATTCATGTAGCGGGAATTCGGTCGGACAGGTGCACTGTGGTGACCCAGGTGTTGCCGAAGATCATGGACCACAATCCCCGCGCCAGAGTTCGGGCCAATTGCTCGTCGGAGTCCTCTGTCGTGGTTGCGACGGTCTGGCTCACGGTCCTCTCGATCGACCAGGCTGCCATCGTGACCGTGCCCCGAACGTCGAGTTCGCGGTCAACCAACCCGGACTCCTGAGCTCGATTCAACCGTTCACTCGTTGCGTCGATGAATATCGCGATCCGATCGAACCAGAACCGGGCGACTGCTGGGTCGTATCCCGTTGCTGAGAGCACCGCCGCCAGAACTGAGGCGTGTCGGCGGTAGTCGGCCACGATGCGATTGCAGGTGGCATCGAGCTCGGAACGAGCGGCGGTGGCATCGCCGGACAACGCATTTCTCTCGCTCCAGTCGTTGGCCGCTGAGAATATGTCGGCGGTTGTCTCGCTCGCGAGGCGAATCAGGAGATCGGTTTTGTCGGCGAAATGTACATAGAAAGTTGATCTGGCCACGCCCGCCTCCTTTGCGATCGCTGCGACGCTCAACTCGGGGAACGACTTACCGGCCTCCAGCAGCGATTCAACTGCTCTGAATACCTGCTGATCAACAATCGCCCGGCGCTGATGGCCAGAGTTGGCCTTGAAAGTGGTTGTGGACACGCGCCACTCAGATCAGTTCGTAACGTATCGGCAGGTGTTTGATGCCACCCACGAAATTCGCCTCCGCGTAGACCGGCTCGCCCGCCAACTCGATGAGGGAGGTGGCTTCGAGAAGCTTGGGGAGAATGGTCTGTATCTCCCGCCGGGCGAACTGTACTCCGAGGCAGTAGTGGGCTCCCACGCCGAACGAGATCAGCTTGTCGGCGTCCTTGCGTTCGATGTTGAACTCGCCGGCATTTTCGAATACGTCCTCATCCCGATTGGCCGCCGGATAGCTGAGGAGGACACGTTCACCGGCTTTGATCGGAACTCCTCGGATCTCGGTGTCCGTCTGGGCATACCGCAGGAACTGCCTCACTGGAGAAGTCCAGCGAATGATCTCGGAGGTCGCGTTGTGCGCCAGTTCCGGGTCGGCTTTCAGCGCAGCCATCTGATCGGGATGGCTCAGCAGAGCTTCCATCCCGCCGATGAGGGCGTAACTGGTGGTGTCGTGACCGGCGGTTGCCACGATGATGTAGTACCAGAGTTCGGCGCTTTCGTGGAGGGTCAGTCCGCCGACCTCGCCGTTGGCGATCACCGTCGCCAGGTCTTCGGTGGGATTTTTGCGGCGGTCTTGCGAGAGTTCGTTGAAGTACTTCTGGAACTGGTTGATCGTGTCGACCACTCCTTGGAACGGATCGTCCATACTCATGTATTCAGGGTCGGCCGCGCCGAACATTCCCTGGGTCAGGTCGAGCATGATCTGTTCGTCTTCGCGCGGGATGCCGAAGATGCTCATGATCACGTGGAGTGTGTAGGGAACGGCAATGTCCTGGGCGAAGTCACACTCGCCTCCGAAGTCGGCCAGTTTCGCGACGTATTCATCAGCGATCTCCTCGATGCTCTGCTGTCGACCCTTGACCGCCGCGGGTTTGAACCAGTCGTTGGTGACCTTGCGGTGATCATCGTGTTCCTGGCCGTCCATGTGTACGAGTGTGTGGGGCATCAGCCCCATCTGCTCGAGCATCTGCTGCTGGATGTCGGCCATGAGTACCGAAGCGCGGGTGTTGTTCCAGATGTCGTTTCGACGGGACACTTCGAAGATGTCCTCGTGTTTGGTCAGGACATACATGGGGGAGAAGAGTTCGTGGTCGATCCGGAAGACCGGATCGGTTTCACGGAGGTCGGCCGCCACCGCGTGCCAATGTTTCGGATCCAGGCTCGCCTCGGGACTGAGAAATATCGCTTCGCGGTCATCGGAGACTTCAAATGTCAGCATGCCGGACAGTATGTCCGACATGCTGACCGATTGCATCTCTGAAAACACCCACGGTTCCAGATCTCCGAAGACGCCTTCGTTTTCAAAAGGACGTTGTTCGTTTCCATGCGAGGTCGCCGGGATCCGGGTTCTATCCTCGGCAGCGATGGAAAAATTCGGTTTTGTAGGCCTGCCGAACGCGGGCAAGTCGTCCTTGTACAACGCACTCGCCGGTGGTGGAGCACTGGCGGCGCCTTATGCATTCGCCACGGTTGATCCCAATGTCGGCATGGCCAAGGTCCCCGACGAACGCGTCGAACGTCTGGCCGAGATGAGTGACTCCAAGAACATCGTTTATGCCTCGGTGCAGTTCGTGGACATTGCCGGATTGGTCAAGGGTGCGGCGCAGGGTGAAGGACTGGGCAACCGTTTCCTTTCACACATCCGCGAGGTGGACGCCATAGTTTTCGTGTTGAGGGCGTTCGAGGACACCGACGTGCCGGGCAGCGTTGACCCGGTGGAACAGTTGGAAACCCTCGAAGTGGAACTTGTCTATGCCGATCTGGAATCGCTCGAGAAGCAGTCGGAGAAGAAGCGCAAGGCGGCGCGGGTCGACAAGTCCCTGGCCGACGAGGTGGAAACGATGGAGCGGGCAATCGGCGCACTCCAGACGGGAATCCCGCTGTATCGAAGTGACCTCACCGACGATGACCTCGAAGAACTGCATGGGTACTTCTTGCTGACCGCCAAACCGGCCATTGCCCTCGTCAATCTGGACGAGGAACAGCTCGAGAACCCCGAGCCCGTCCTCGAGCCCGTAAGGGCGGCCTTTGGGCACCGCGGGGCCGAAGCTGTGATCGGACTCTGCATCCAACTGGAAGCCGAAGCGGCGTTGCTCGATGCGGAAAGCCGAATCGAGATGCTGGAGGCCCTTGGCCTCGGCCAAGGCGCCCTGCCTTCCTTCCTGCACGCCACCTACGAGATGCTCGGCCTGCGGACATTCCTGACCACCGGGGAAAAGGAGACCAGGGCGTGGACCTTCCGTGCTGGTTCGAAGGCTCCGCAGGCGGCCGGCGTGATCCACACGGACTTCGAACGTGGATTCATCCGCGCGGAAGTTGTCCAGTATCCGGAGCTGATCGAAATCGGTGGATGGTCCAAGTCGCGCGACGTCGGAAAACTCCGTCTCGAGGGCAAGGACTATGAGGTTCTCGATGGCGACGTGGTGGAGTTCCGCTTCAACGTCTGACCGTGCTTCAACGTCTGGTTGCGGCGGCCGGACCCCGATCGAATCGAGGGGTATCATGGCAAACGTGTCGTGGCTCGTCCGAGACGGTGAGGTGTTGGCAATTCTCGAGGTGGCTGGCTCCCGGGCGGAGAAACGTCGAGGTTTGCTCAGCCGTGATCATTTCGACGGCGTGCTTCGCATCGATACCCGCAGCGTTCACACCGTGGGAATGAGGTTCTCCATTGACGTGGCCGTGTGTGCATCCGATGGTGAGGTGAAGTCAGTCCGGACCCTTCCACCTTGGCGGTTCATCAGACCCCGCGTGGCATCAACTGTGATCTATGAGGCACAGGCCGGAACATTCCGCCAGCTGGGTTTGGCGGTCGGCGATCGATTGGAGGTCCGGGAATGAGTGCCGGCGTTCTGTACGTGGTCGGCACGCCGATCGGCAATCTCGGCGACATGAGCCCGAGGGCCGTCGCGGCCCTCACCGAATCCCGTCTGATTGCATGTGAGGACACGAGGCGAACCGGCAAACTCCTCCAACATCTGGAGATCCCGCGCAGGCAGCTTCTGCGGTTCGATGAACACACCGAAGTCGACGCTGCCGACAACCTCATCCGTGAGGTTGCCGCAGGGTCGGTTGTTTCCGTGGTTTCCGATGCAGGCATGCCCAGTCTGTCCGATCCGGGATCCGTGCTGATCGGCAAGGCCAACGATGCCGGTATCCGGGTGGAGATCATTCCCGGGCCGTTCGCTGCTGCCCATGCGGCTGTGGCAAGTGGGTTGCTCGACTCTGCCGGCCGTTTCCGGTTCGACGGGTTCCTTCCCCGCAAGGGAAAGGAGCGGGAGGATCGGATCAATGATCTGGTTTTGCGAGACGTGGCGACTGTTTTGTACGAGGCACCGCACCGTGTGGCCGCGACGGTTTCCGATCTGGCGGAGGTTTGTGGGGCCGCACGGCAGGTGGCTCTGTGTCGGGAACTCACAAAAATGTACGAGCAGGTGTGGCGGGGGACCATGGCAGAAGCCGTGGCGCAGTTGGAACACACACCTCCACGCGGTGAGTACGTGCTGGTGGTTGCCCGCGCCGATCCGCCCGCGGAGGTTGCCGACGACGTACTCCTCACCGAACTCGAATCCGAGATTGCTGCTGGGGCAACCCACAAGGATGCAGCCACATCGGTGTCTCTACGGCACGGGGTGGCGAGAAACCGCGTGAAGAAACTGATCAGCTACTGAGTTGCTCACCGCCATCTCCTGGGCCACAGCATGCGGACCATTCCCCCAACGAGGCGTCCAAGTGTCCATCCGGCCAGCACATCTCCGGGATAGTGGACTCCGGTGTAAACCCGGGAGAAACCCACTCCGGCAGCCGCCAGATTCACCGGGACGTAAAGCGGGGTCAGTTCGCCGCCGACCACGGCGCTGAACGCTGCGGCCGACGCGGTGTGTCCGGATGGAAACGAGGAGGAGTCCGGCTGCTCAATTCTTCGACTCGCCGGGACGTCGGCCTTTGGTCGTTCGCGCCTGACCAGGTTCTTGGCTGCAAGGTTCGCGATCGCTGACGTTGCGCCCACTGCCACGAGGGCCTCGGCGGCGACGAGTCGGCCTTTGCGACCTCCGAAACCCGCAAGCATTGCGGCGCACCCCATCCACAGGATCGAGTTGTTGGCCGAGTTCGACAGGGGCGGGACGACCCGATCCAGGAAGGGACTGTGCCATCCGGCAACGGCTTGGAAGACCGCAGCGTCGGCCTCCGTGAGTTGTACGAGGGCTTCGCGGTTGCTCAGGCCGGTCCCGTCGCTTGTGGAGTTCACGACTGCCAAGTGTACTGGCTTCACCCTCATGCCTTGCTAGCTTCCGGTCATGGAGAGTGGTACTCAAGACGTGGTTTCCAGTCGATCGGGGATGTCCCGCAGGGTTACTGCTGGACTGACCCTCCTGCTCCTCGTGCTGCTTGGCGTCGTTGCCATCCTTCTTGCGTTGCTGAATCTTCCGTCGCTCCTCGGTGCGTTGGCCGGTGTGGTCGTCATGGTGATCGGACTCTCGTTCGGATTGCGGTCGTCAGGGCCGAAGCGCGTGCTCTGGATAGT
>JAHRAZ010000069.1 GCA_020027475.1 Microthrixaceae bacterium | reverse complement strand
TTGCCGCTGCGCCTGCCGCTCACGCCGAGTGGAGCACCGCCAGACCGACGTCGCCCGAGATCACCGAGGTCAGATGGTTTTCGCCCACCGAGCTGCCGGAACTGTCCCGCGAAGCGGCGGATGCCTGGGTTGCCCTCCAGCGGGCACTCGCCGACCGTACTTAGCTGAGAGTGGTTGGAAGTACTGCTCACTCGGCCGGCACGGATGGCAACATCCGGGGCCACCGTGTGGTCGGTGCAAGTTAGGGTCGGCAGATGTCCGATTCTGCAACTCGCATCCGCACCGCCGCAGTTGGGTCGGCCTGTGGGTGTGGGGGACACCTCGCCCGCCACCTAGCGGCACTTTTGCCGTTGCCCCGCGCTGTGTCGGAAGGCAAAGTGGATCGGTCGCGGCCACCGAGGAGTCTCGGTACCACGGTGATCCGGGGTGCGACCGTGCTTCCGGTCGATGCAGACTTCACCGAAGCCGAAGCCGTGGCGTTTCGAGATGGGCGCATCATCGCTGTGGGTACGGAATCCGAGGTGCGAGATCTGGCTGGACCGGAAGCGGAGGTGCTGGATCGGCCGGGAGTCACGATCCTGCCCGGTTTCATCGAACCGCATGCCCACGTTCTGCCTGCCGCCGTGCTCGACGAGTTTCATGACGTCGGGCCATTCCGTTTCGACACCGTCGACGAGGTGCTGGCTCACCTGCGAGCCGAGGTCTCCGAAGCCGGTGATGTGTGGGTGTGTGGTCGGCAATTCGATCCGTCACTTCAGGCCGGCCCGGATGAGTTGACCCTCGACATGCTGGATTCAGTTTCGGAAACCGTGCCCGTGTTGGTGGTCAACGCCTCCGGCCATCTCGCGTATGCGAATTCGGCGGCGCTCGCCGTGGCCGGGATCGACGAGGACACTCCCGATCTCGATGGGTCACCGTATGGCCGCAATTCCGACAGCTCACCGAACGGGGTCCTCATGGGCCAACCGGCGATGTTCAGCGTGCTGGGGCTCAATCCGGCCCTGGCCGGCATCGACATTCTGGCGAGGGCGGCGGATGTCTGCCGCCGGGCCTCCAAGGTGGGGGTCACCATGATTTGTGATCAGGGCGCCGGTTTTCTGTTCGGCCCCGGTGATGTGGACATATATCAGTCCCTGGCGTCAGCGGGTGATCTGAGTACCCGTCTGCGCTACTCGGTTTACGACGTCAACGGCGACGGCTTCGATACTGCCGGGATTGTTCCCGGCCATGGTGACGAACTCATTCGATCGGTGGGATGGAAGATCGTGTCCGACGGATCGAATCAGGGCCGCACAGGTCATCAGAGAGATCCATATCCGGGAACTGATGATCGGGGCTTTGCATACGTCGAACCCGCAGATCTCGTGGAGAAGGCGCGTCGACGCTCGGCGCAGGGTTGGCAGATCGTCATCCACGCGAACGGTGACCAGGCGATCGACGACGCGATCGATGCGCTGGAAGCCGCGGCGAACTCTTCCGGGGCGGACCCACGGCACAGGATCGAACACTGCTCGATCCTCCATGATGATCAGATCCGCAGGATTGCCGAGTACGGGATCTCACCGAGCTTCCTGATCGGGCACGTGTACTACTGGGGTCAGGCGTTTCGAGACGAGATCTTCGGTCCGGAGAAAACCCAAATGCTGGATCGCACTGCTTCGTGCTCGGAGGCTGGCGTGCGGTGGACCATTCATTCCGACGAGATGGTGACTCCGATCGGGCCGCTGCGGTGCATTCACAATGCGGTCAGCCGCGAACTCTGGCGCGAACCAGACGTTGTACTCAACCCTGACGAACGCGTCTCGATCGAAGCCGGAATCCGCTCGATGACCTCCGAGGCGGCGTGGCAGTGTCACAGCGAACACGAGATTGGTTCGCTGGAAGTCGGCAAGATGGCCGACCTCGTGGTGCTGGATCGCGATCCGCGGACCGTGGATCCGAGCGCGCTCCAGTCGATCCAGGTTCTCGAGACCTGGATGGACGGGGAGCTTCGTTACTCGGACGCAACGAACTGAGCTGCAGTTCAACAGCTCGAGCTAGGACACTGGACCTTCTGTCACCGCTCTGAGATCACGCCGGTGCCTCACCGCGGCGTGCTGTGCGGCTCGCCGTGCGGCGTGCCGTGCGGCCTTTCGGGCTCGTGCCCAGTGGGGCGGTCCAGCTGAATGGACTCTGTTGATCCGATTCGGTGTTGATCCGTTTCGGGCCGGGAGGCCGGAAGAACCACTCTGCACCAGATGATGATGTTGGCCTGTGCAGTCGGGGACATGCGGGTGAATTCGAGTCCCACCACATGCCCGATTTCGCCGGCGTCGGCCCGGGATGAGACCCAACGAACCTCGGAAGCCACCGTGGCGGGATGGGTACGACCGTCGATTCCGGGAACTTGAAGGTTCACCATCATCAGTTCACCGATCTCGGGTTTTCGGTGGAAGATCACCGCGGCACCACCTTCGGCGAGGTCGATCACATCGTGCGTGGCTCCAGCTATGAGCGCCTTGGACTCCACTGCAAAGCGCGGAGTCCTCCGGGTCGATCGGAACATGGAGTGCAAGACTCCCGCGATCGTCACGCAGAGATAGACCAAGCCCGCCACAACTGGCACCACGGCGTCGGGCGGAAGCGGTGGCAGTTCGATCACTCCAGTTGCCGACAGCAGGCGTGTCAGAGTGGTTGCCGACACCAGTGCTGCGATCACCGCAAGGAGTCGGATGTGTGAGACACGCCGCGGACCTGCCGGGTCAGGCCTTGACTCACTGGCGGAGCGGGCTGCACCTTGAACCAGCTGGGGGCTCCATGATCTGGCAATGAGGAGCTCGAACCACCCAGCGCAGTAGGCGCCCACCAGAATCCACCTCTGGCGATCGGCGGCAGCCACGCTGTTGTGCGGACCGCTCAGCGCCACGGTCGCGCCTCGATGCAGCAGCATCCACAGGGCGAAGAAGCCGACGAGGAAGACCGGGCTGGCTGTGAGTGGCATGGCGGCTGTGAGCAGCGCGACACAGAGAACAACAACGAACACAAGGCGCAGCGGGCCGCTGAGGTAGGTGATCAGCGTGCCGGAGAAACTGAGTCTCTGGCCCGGGGTCAAACCTCGTGCGATCGCCGGGTTGTTCCTGGTTCGCAGGATCTGAAGATGCCCGCGGGCCCAAAGTGCCCTCTGGCTGATGAACTGGTCCACGTCGTGAGTCGACAGGGCCATCACGACAGATTCTGCGTGATACGTGCAATGTGATCCGTTCTTCGCAGCGATCACCGACAGCTCGAACACCGGCGTGTCGGTGTCCGAGGGCAGGCCGCCGAAACCAACTACTGCGCTCACTCGCAGGATCGAGCCGTCGCCCGACCAGAGTGCCGCTCCATGATGGTTCTTGCCGGGTTGGAGTACCCGGCCGAAGAGATCGCGGTCGGCGGCCCCACCGCGGTACTCGCCCGGCGAAGCGCCAAAGATTGATTTCCTGCCTTGTGCGGCCCAGACCGAGTTGTCGGTGAAATCACCGATCAGGTCGTCGATGAAGTTTGGTTTGGCCACGGTATCGGCGTGGAGCACGGCCACAAGATCGGCCGTGGTGGTGGCGAGAACGTTGGCGAGGCCGGCGTCAACGGGTTCCCAGTCCTCAATCGGGTCAACGCGAAGTTCGCATTCATGCTCGGCAGCGAGGTCCTGTAGTTCGGGGCGGCCGACCACATCGATGAGCAGCGTTTGATGCGGGTAACCCACGCGGTTGGCTGACACCAGAGCGGCCCTGATCACCTCAACGGGTTGGTGGCGCGCAATGACTGCCAGAGCGACGGTGCGGACATGCAGGGGACTCCGCGTGCGGTCGGTTTGCAGTGTCCAGGCCTCGAACGCGAATCTGGTGAGACTCAGCCAGACCGTGATCTCGGCTAGGTACAGACTCCAGAAGAGCCACGGATTGGTGTTGTGTCGGGTCCATCCCAGTCGCCATGTGAGGTAGAGCGCACCCACACCCAAGGCCAACGGCACCATCCATCGGGGACCTGTCCCACGGGAACGGCGCGCTTCACTCACATGGTGACAATCGGCCGGAACGGCCCGAGACTGAGTTCTGTTGAGACTGAGTTCTGTTGATCCTGAATCGCGGAGTTGCTGTTCCGGGTTTCGCCGTGGCCTCGCAGGCCGTTTCGGTTGGCAGTACGCTCGGCTGGGTACAGGTGAGCAGCGGCTCTGGGAGGAGATCCCGAGTCGGCACCGGGATTGGAGCGACATGAAGCAGATGAGCGGCCAGGATGCGGCCTTCCTGTATGGGGAAACTCCCAACTGGCACATGCACGTTTCGGGTCTGATGATCGTGGATGCCGCCAACGCTCCCGACGGTTGGAGCTTCGAGAAGTTTCGCGAAGTCGTGATCTCGCGAATCCCGGAAGTTCCTCAGCTCCGGTGGCGGTACGTGGACGTGCCTTTCGGTCTTGATCGTCCGAGTTGGGTCGAGGAGACCAACATCGATCCCGACTTCCACATCCGCCGCATTGCGCTGCCTCGTCCAGGCGGTGAAAAGGAGTTGGCAGAAACTGTCGGACGCCTCGCCTCCTACAAACTCGATCGGAGCCGTCCACTCTGGGAGTCATGGTGCATCGAGGGGCTGGAAGACGGCAAGGTGGCGATCATCGTGAAGATGCATCATGCAATCCTCGATGGTGCAACTGGTGCTGGACTCACCGAGGTCCTGCTTGACCTGTCGCCCGAGATTCGCCCCGGCGCGGCCGAGCTGACCGACGAGATCCTGGCCAGCCGCGAACCCAGCCAATTGGAGATGTTCACGCGGGCCGCGGTCCGCACGGGGTTCAGAACACCGTTCAGGGTGGCCCGGTTCACCCGCCAGTCCATCTCCCAGCTTTTCTCGGCCATTCCGATCCTGAGGGGTGAGCAGCCGATAAGCCTCCCGTTGAGCGCTCCGCGGACGATTCTGAACTCCGAGATAACTCCACGCCGGAGTTTTGCCGCCGCCCGTCTGGATCTCGAGCGGATCAAGGCCGTCAAGGATACCTACGGAGTGAAACTCAACGATGTGGTCCTGGCCCTGTGTTCATCTGCGATTCGCAACTACCTGATCAAACAGGACGATCTGCCGGATGCGACCCTGATCGCATCGTGCCCGGTGTCGCTGAGAAACGAATCCGACGATGAGGTGGGCAACAAGGTTGGAGTGATGTTCGCGAGTCTCGCCACCGATATCGATGACCCGGCCGAGCGTCTGCGCAAGATCCACGAATCGACTCAGTCGGCCAAGGAAATGCGCGAGGCGATGGCCGCGCACCAGATCATGGGGCTCACCGAGACCACCCCTCCCGGCCTCATCGCCCTGGCGGCTCGCATGTACACCGCCTCTGGCTTGGCTGAGCGGACTCCACCGCCGGTGAACGTGGTCATTTCGAATGTGCCCGGACCGCCCTTCCCGTTGTACGTGGCAGGCGGTCGACTTCTCGGGATGTTCCCCATGGGTCCTCTGCTGATGGGCATGAGCCTGAACATCACAGTGTTCTCCATAGACGGGACGGTCGACGTGGGCATCATGAGTTGCCCCGATGCGGTTCCCGATGCGTACCTGATCGCTGATTTCATGGAAGCCGCGTTGGTGGAACTCGAGGATGCTGCACCTGTTGCTGAGGACTCGGCCACGGGTTGAGCAACGCTGCAAATGGTTCTGCAATCCGAAAGTAGGCAGAGTCGCGTTCTGGCGCAGTTTGCGACAACCGCTGCTGTTTGCGTTGTGCTGTTGGGAGCCATGCACTTCCGCGCTGTGCACACTGAGGCCGGACAGCGACAGGACAACGTCGCATTCGAGGGTCGAAACACCGAACCCGCCGATGTTCGCGAAGCTGCCGACGAAGTGCTTGAGTTGGTGACCAAGGCATCGTTGGCAGTACTCGGCGCCGCGGTTTTCCTGCTCGCGTTGTCGCAAGGCCGTTGGCGCGCCGGTCTAGGTGCACTGGCGGTGATTGGAGCGACAGTGGTGTCGGCCGAACTCCTCAAGAGGTTGATCGAACGTCCGCCCCTGTTGGAACTGGAGCAGATCGGGAGCAACTCCTGGCCGTCCGGTCATGTGTCGATTGCCATGTCTGTTGGGCTCGCGCTGGTGATGGTCGCGCCAGGGAATCGACGGTCTGTTGCGGCCGTGATTGCAGCGGTGTTCGCCGCCGGGTTCGGTGTGGCGGTTGTGCTGTCCGGATGGCATCGGCCCAGTGACGCCTTGGGTGCCTGCCTGCTCGCATTGATGTGGGCTTGCCTGGTCAGCGGTGCACTGGTCCTTTGGCGGGGGACTGGTAGCTCGCATTCCCAAGTGGGAGCAGTGGCCGGCAAGACCTTCTTTGTATGGGGCGCTGGGCTGTTGCTGGTTGGATACGTCGCATACTTCATCCGGGTGATGGTCGACCGGGGCCACGAGATCGGAGCGGTTGAGCAGCATGCGGCACTTCTGGTGGGCTTGGTTCTGATCGCGGGGCTGGCCATTCTCGTGGTTAGCGTATTCCTGTGGCTGCTGCGAGACGTGGAGTTGGATCCGCCAGTTGTGTCGGACTCTGAGAACAAGTCCACACTTCCTGCCTGATCCCCACGGTTCCTGCCTGAACGGATTTCCCACTTGATCGGATTGCCGGCGGTCTGAGGTCGATCCAGAAGTACTTCGCCTTGTAGTGTCGTCACCTCTCGGGCGTGTAGCTCAGTTGGCTAGAGCGCCTCCCTTACAAGGAGGATGCCGGGGGTTCGAGTCCCTCCACGCCCACTCGTCGTTGTGGAGTCGACAACGTCTCGATGAAGGAACCGCTTCTGAGATCCGTTGCCGTACTGCTGGATGCCCAGCTGGCCGGCGGTTGCGAACAGTCTGAACCGGCGGCCCGGGTTGGCCGTAGTCAGAGCGCGAGGTGGAGCCGCAGCGCTTCATCGAGCGCGGCGATGTCTGCGCTCGATAGCACGCCGACTCGTACACCGATGCGCTCGATCGCGACTGACCGAACCTGCTCTGCCTGGGCCTTCGAGTCGATCTGGAGGCCTGTGCCTTTCGTCCTGAGGAGCACATGGAAGGGGTGGATCCGCTTGATGTTGGTCGTGACGGGTACGACGGTCACGACCCCACGAGCCAGCCGGTTCGCCGTTGCATTCGCTCCGTCGTTGCTGACGATCACTGCAGGTCGGCGCTTGTTCGACTCGGCACCGCGGACTGGGTCGAGGTCAACCCAGCGGATCTCCCCCCGGTGCATCAGCTGAGGCCGTCAGTCGTGGCCGTATCCCACAGATCGGCGTCTTCGCTGTCGGCCCAATCGGCCCATGCATCCTCATACGCCGCGCCGAGCTCGGATGCCCGGAGGAACCGCACAGCCCTTTGCAGCGCGGCGGAACGCGACTCAAGGCCTTGTGTCCGCGCGTACGCGTCGAGATACTCGACGTCTTGGTCGGGAAGGCTCACGCTGACTTTCACACCCTGATGCTACCCGCAGTAGGAGTGAGTGGCTACCGGCAGGTGGGCGGCCCCGAATTGCTGTCCCGGGCGACTCAGCCCTATCTCCACCGAGGGTCGACGGATCCAGCCAATCTGCAGGGTTTGAAAGATGTCCTGTGAGGCACATTCGTCGTTGTCGAAATGACAACATCTCGATGAAGGAAAAGGAATCAGCGGCCGGCCGGTTCGGTCTGCTTGCATGTCGCGGGCAACAATGGCACGGTCCACATAGCTACAATGGTGAGATGCCTGTAGCTACATCTCGCGTTGAGGTCGGGATTCGCGACCTGAAGAACAACCTCAGCCGGTACTTGGATCGTGTCCAGAAGGGAGAGATGGTGATCGTCACTGATCGCGGCCGGCCGGTTGCCCGGCTGTCGGCGCTTGACCAGCCGACGGATCGCCTCGCCGAGCTGATCGCATCGGGCGCCGTGCGCTCGCCGGGGCGCCGTACTCGGCGCCGCCCGTCACGACGCATCGAGTCCAAGGGTTCGGTCAGTGACCTGGTCGCCGAACAACGGCGGTGATCACCTACGTTGACACATCGGCGCTGCTCAAGTTGTTGATCGATGAGGACGGCTCCGAGCGCGTCGAGTTGATCTGGGATGTTGCTGATGTGCTGGCCGCGGCACGGCTGATCGTCGTCGAGGCCAGGGCGGCGCTCGCTGCTGCCGAGCGACGCGCTCGAATCACCTCAGCTCAGCACCGGGAAGCCAAACGCTGGCTCGGCGTTCTGGTCGAGGAATTGACCATCATCGAGCTCACCGAAAGCCTCGTTGAGGCGGCCGCCGACCTTGCTGAGGAAGAAGCACTTCGTGGGTACGATGCCATCCACCTGGCGGCTGCCCACAGGATCAGGGCCGAGGTGTTCACGAGCGCCGACTCGCTCCTATGCGATGCGGCAGAGCGCGGCGGGCTCCTCGTTGCCAACCCGCTCGAAGCGTGATTCCGCACCGCTCGCACGATCGGGTGTCTCCGTTGGCGCAGCACACGGTGGACTGGAGGAGGGCATCTCGCCGGACTGCAGAGTTCGAAAGCTGTCCCTGAAGCGGATCTACGGCGTCAGACACCACGCTGAGAGGGCGTGAGGTTCAGTCCATGGCGAGGACTCTGAAATATTCATGTTCATGGATCTCGGACAGGGTGTGGTGATCGGCGGCGAGTTCGTCGAGGAGTTCTGCCGGCTGAACCGGGTACGGCGCCTGGCCGTGTTCGGATCGCTCCCTGGTGAGAAGCTCACGATCGATAGCGACGTCGATCTCCTCGAAGAACCGAACCATGCCTTCGAAGCTGTGATGATGATCCTCGCTGGTGGTGAACCACCAGACCCGGGCGTCCCATCGACAGAGAAATGATCTGATGACATGTAACGGCGCAGCTTCGCCTGGGTCACCACAGCAGCGAAGAACACATCCGCGATCTCATGGTCCAACAGCCGTTGCCGGTTCTTCGTGAACGT